>JAKSMX010000001.1 GCA_024400305.1 Bacteroidales bacterium
CTCTTGTCTCTAATCTGAAAAAAACGCCGAAAGCCCCCGGCACGATGCCGGAGGCCATGTTCTTGTCTGTAATATAAGTGATTGATTTACAATATTTTGCACGGGGGGGGGGTAATTGCAATCACCCTGTCCGCCGCATCAGGCAGACAACAACGCCGATTTTCATATTGCAAATGTTCTGTTTTCATAGTGGCGGCAAAGATACGGCGTTTTTCGATACGGAGAACGGTTTTTTTTTATTTTTTTCCTGCCGGGCACGCATGCCGCGTACCCGGTTACCAAGGTACTGCCCTGCGGGCAGCCAGGCCAGGCGGAGTGCCTGTAAGGCACTACCTCAATAACCGGGTACATGGAGGCGAAGCCGACATGTGCCCGGCGATACAGACACCCCCACGTGCGCCAGCCACTTTTAACTTAATAACTTTATGAACTTTATAACTAAACGGTGAGTATGTCCTTCTGTTTCAGTTCGTAAAGGTCATCGATTTTCTTCGTGAACTTGTCGGTGAGTTTCTGGATTTCCTCCTGGAGCTGTTTCACTTCGTCTTCGGAGACACCTTCTTTTTCAAGTTTCTTGGCGTCGTCATTGGCGTTACGACGAATGTTTCTGACACCGACCTTGGCGTCTTCGGCGGCTGTCTTGGCGCGTTTCGCCAGATCCCTGCGGCGTTCCTCCGTCAACGGCGGGACGAGTATCCTCAGGAATTCGCCTTCGTTTTTCGGGTTGAAGCCGAGGTTTGCGGCCTGGATTGCCTTGTCGATTGCGCCGATGGAGCTTTTGTCGAAAGGCATTACGATGATCTGTCGCGGGTCGGGCGTGCCGATATTGGCGATCTGCTCTATTGGCATCAGCACGCCGTAACATTCCGCCTTCACGCCCTGAAGCATCATCGGGCTTGCCTTGCCTGCCCTAATTTTCTGAAATTCCGATTCAAGGTGCTTTATGGTGCTTTCCATTGTCTCACCTGCCTCGTCAAGGATAAATTGTGATTCTTCTGTCATAGTAATTTAATTTTCAATATTTTAACCTATTAATTTGTCACGAGAGTTCCGATATTCTCCCCTTCAAGGACTTTTGTGAGGTTGCCTTTGGTGTTCATGTCGAACACGAGCATCGGCATGTTGTTTTCCTTGCACATAGTGAAAGCGGTGAGATCCATGACCTTGAGGTTTCTCTCGTAAGCCTCCATATATGTTATGGTTTCAAATTTCGTTGCTGTCGGGTCCTTCTCCGGGTCGGCGGTGTATATGCCGTCAACGCGCGTTCCTTTTAATATGATGTCGGCTTTTATCTCTATAGCTCTCAATGCGGAGCCGGTGTCGGTGGTGAAGTACGGATTTCCGGTGCCGCCGCCGATAAGCACGACGTAACCCTGTTCAAGATATTCGATTGCCTTCGGGCCGCTCATCAGCTCGGCGATCTTGTCGATTCCGATGCCTGAAAGGAGCACCGTCCTGACGCCTTTCGAGCGGAGCGACGACTGCAGCGAGATGCTGTTTATGACCGTCGCGAGCATTCCCATGCTGTCGCCATACACCCTGTCGATGCCCTTGGCCGCACCCTGCAGGCCGCGGAAAATGTTGCCGCCTCCGATGACGACGGCAATCTGCGCACCAGCTCTCACGGCCGCCGCAATCTCATCAGTATAGTCATCAAGCCGCTTCGGATCAATGCCATACTGCTGTTCTCCCATCAGTGACTCACCACTGAGCTTCAATAACACTCTTTTGTATTTCATATATTCAAACTTTCAACTTTACAAACTTTATGAACTTTCAACTCCTAAAACCAGTAGCCCACATTGATGAATCCAACAAGTTCATTGATGTTGGATGTCATGAGGCTGACTTCGACAGGGCCGGCGAAAGTGTTGATGCCCAATGTCAGACCTGCGCCCATCACGAAGCTGTCTTTCTTGAACCATTGCCTGAAATCGCTGTTCATGTGGCCGAAGTTCGTGCTTACAATAGTGTAGAACTGCTTATACACATTCCACTGCCATGCGACCCTTGCGAACGAAGCGAAGTCAACCACCTTTTCGATGAAATCCAAGCCGTCGAATGCCATTATATTGTCCGCATATTTCATTTTCGACTGTCCGCCGACGAAATATTTGTACGGGATCGGGAGTTCTGTAGTTCCAAGCCTTGCATTGACGGAGCCGCCGAACTTGATGGAGTGCTTCTCGGCCACCGGCGACGTCTTCATGGCATCAGCTTGAAATGACCATGCCGGCGTTGATGACGAATTGCTGAACACGCCGTCATAGAAAATGCACTTCATGGTGGCATTTATCTTCCAGCCTCTTTTTGCAAATGTCGTAATATCTTCAGTATTAAGGTAATAGTTTGCGTAAAGATAGCCATAGAATTCATAATTCTTGGAAAGGCCCATGTTACCGACAAGGTCGTTCACATGGAAAAACTCTCCTGCAACACCAAGTTTCAATGAACTGAAATAAGAATGTGTCAGCTGGCCGAACAGCTCCATCCTGTCGTTTTGGACGCTGTATGTGTGATTAATTTTGCCATCGTTATACTGGTCAATTTGATAATAGCCTCCGAAGAGTTCGGTGCCATACCGGAAGATCTTTCCATCGCGTTTGTTGACCCTGACACGCAGATACGGGCATTCGGCCACATTCAGGTCAACGCTCAGGGCACCGCGTTTGAATTTGTTGCCTTTGCTCGTCAAGGTGTAGTTCACGAGAGCGCCGATGCCGTAGTTGTTGTCGTAGTGGATGTCGAATGAGAACGATTGGTTGTTGACTTCCTTGCAATGCAATGTCAGCACCACGCCGCCCGGCGCATCACTCACCTCGTACCACAAGTCGGAATAGAACCCCGATGCCTTTAGGCGCAGGATTGTCTCCTCAATCTCGTCCACACTGAACATCCGCGGAAACGTCTTGCTGAACTCCCTCTTGACGTACGGGTCGTTGTTGTCCCTCAAACCGTTGAATCTGACATCGACGACATACAGGCTGTCTATAGGCTGTGCATGTGGCCTGACGACTTCAAAGTCAGAGATTGCATGTATTGAGTCGCCGAGACGTTTCAGTTTCGGGAACATGTCTTCGGCTGCCTGTTCTCCGAAATAAAGGATAGAGTCGAAGTCGTTGAACGACATCATATTACGTCCGTGAAGATTCGGACGGATATAAATATCGCAGTGTTTTCTGCCGTATTCAGTCTGTTCGAGTGACGAAAGATTCATCACATTTGTGAGGAGGCTCAGCGAGTTGTCAATGTCATCCGCCGCGATATTGTAGTCTTCGAGGTCGATGCCGATGATGATGTCAACGTCTTTTTCCTCCATGTTCCTCACCGGGAAGTTGTTGATCATTCCGCCGTCGATGAGAAGACGGCCGTCGTATCTGACTGGGGTGAAGAAGAACGGGATCGCCATGCTCGCCCTTATGGAGCGCGAGAGGCAGCCTTTGTCCATCTCGTATTCGCAGGCTTTTTCGATGTCAGTTCCCATGCAGTAGAACGGCACCGACAGCTTAGTGAAGTCATTGATTCCCTTGGCCGGAAGCATGAGGCGGCTGAGGAGATTGTTCACATAGACGCCATCGACGAGCGACTCACCGACCTTGACCTTGCCCTTCTTTATCGGCAGTGTGACGATGTACTTCGTGTTTTCCATCTTCTTCTCAATGGGCTTGATGCGGTCAGGAATCCTGTCATAGATTATGGTGTTCCAATCCTGTTCCCTGACCAATTTCTCCATCATGTCAGGGTCGTATCCGGCGGCGTAGAGGCCACCGATTATGGAGCCGATGCTCGTGCCGCTGATATAGTCAATCGGGATGCCGGCTTCTTCTATCTTCCTCAACACCCCGATGTGCGCGAAGCCCTTTGCGCCTCCGCCGCATAACACGACGCCGACACGCGGACGGCGGACCGAATCGTTGTCTGTGCCCTGCGCCTTGGCATTCATGGAAAGCATTCCTATCACAGCCAGAACTGCGGCACACCTCATTAAATTAATACAGTTTCTCATAAAAATTATCTTTTTAAAACCAAGATCCAATATTTATATAATAAATTATCTTTTTAGAACCAGAATCCAATATTTATATACATGACAGCCTTGTCAAACATCGACCCTTTTGACAGCCCCAACTCGACAGGTCCGATAGGTGTCTTGTACCCGACCGTCAAGCCGGCGCCGAGGCCGAAGTTCGATGAGTCAAACCAATCATCCCAGAAATATGAGAAATACCCGAAGTCGCAACTGACAGTCGTATATAAGCCTTTCCAGAAACTCCAGTACCACGACGTCTTCATGAAAGCGACGAAATCACCAAGTTTGGAAGCAAACGGCACACCTGAAATCGGGATGATGTTGTCCATATATTTCATCCTTGACTGACCACCGCAGAAAACCTGGAAATAGTCAGGCAGGAAATCCCTCACCAACGGCATCGTACCCACAGCTCCGACTCTTATCGAATGGTTTTTCCCGATAGGGAACGCCCTGTTGACATCCAACTTCAAAGTGAAATACGGTTCAGTGGAAGAATAATATTCCGTGCTATTATCATAGAGAATACATTTGGCCAAGAAATCGACATTCCAGCCTTCCCTCGTGAAATCAGCATCATCCTCATTGTTGTAGAAATAACGGAAAAAGACATCAGGATAAAACCTGTAGGGATTATTGACCTCATACACGGTGTACATCTTGTCCTTGACTTGCGAATAGCTTCCCGTAAATCCCGCACTCAACTGCTGATGCAGATTCGGAACATACTGCATGTAAAGATTGAATTTGTTCTCCTGGATTCCGTACAAAGCATAGAGCGACTTGTGCGATGTGTTCATGCTGAGCTTGAGGAGCATCGTCGAAGCGCTGGCGCCGACACGGAACTTGTTGTTCACATGCTTGGTGTAGTTGAGTCTGAGATATGGATAATCGGCGACACACGCATCGACGCTGAACACCCTTCTCTTGTATCTGTCTGAAACGTGCATGGTGGTATAATTGAGAAGCACCTGCATCCTGTAGTTGTTGTCATAGTGAGCCGTAAAGCCGAATGTATGATAGCTATTTGATTTGCAATGCAATACAAGTGTATTACCAATCTCTGACTTTTTGACTTCATACCACATGTCAGTATAGAATCCAGTGGTATAGTTCTTCACTATGATTTCCTCAATCTCATCGATGGCGAAGACCCGCGGCAGACCTTCATCCAAGAAGTACGATTTTATGCTTTGTATGTCATTAGAGCCAACGCCTTCGACTTCAACCTCCGCGATGAGAATTGAATCCATTGGTTGGACGTGAGGGCGTTTGATCTCGAACGGTTCTATCTTCTGAAGCGAGTCGGCCAGAGCCTTGAGTTCCATCTCGTGAGCTTTGCCGGCCTCTTCGCCGCATTTCAAGATAGGGCTGAAATCGTTGAACGACAACATATTGGCTTTGCCGATGTCGGGTCTGATGAGGATATCACATTCTTCACGGGCCTTGTTGCTCTCATGTTGTGACACGACAGCGATGAGACGTTCGAGGATTTTGAGTGAGTTGTCGAGTTTCTCCTTGTCAATATATTCCATTTCAAGATCGATGCCGATGACGATGTCGGCGCCTTTCTCACGCATCAGCCTGACCGGGAAGTTGTTGAGCAGGCCGCCGTCGCACAGCAGCCTGTCGCCGTATTCCACAGGAGCGAAGAGGAACGGTATTGACATGCTTGAACGTATCGCGCGGGCTATCGAGCCTTGCTCCAAGACGACAGGGTCGGCCGTCGTCATATCAGTAGCCACACAGAAGAACGGCACCGACAATTTGTTGAAGTCACGCTGCTCGTAGGCCGGAAGCGTCAGCCTTGTAAGCAACATATTGACATAGACGCCGTCAACGATTGAGTTTTTGATACGGAGCTTGCCGTCGTTGATCGGAAATTCGAGGAAATAGTTCCGTTTGTTCAGACGGTTGTCGAGCGACATGTACCTGCGCGGCACCTTGTCCATGATAATCAAGTCCCAGTCCTGATGCGTCGTAAGCTCCTCCATCATGTCCGGGTCATAGCCTACGGCGTAGAGTCCGCCGATGATGGAACCCATGCTGGTTCCGGCGATGTAGTCGATCGGGATGCCGGCTTCTTCGATGGCTTTCAACGCCCTGATGTGCGCGAAGCCCTTTGCGCCGCCGCCGCTCATCACCACGCCGATCTTCGGACGGTGTACGGCCGTGTCACCATGTCGCCTGGCGACTTCATAAACAACTTGGGCACTTGCATCTTGGATCAGCATAACACCAAACAGCAATACCACCGCAAATTTCAACATTCTCATTTCTTTCATATTTTATTACTTTAATTTTCCAGGATTAATAATAAATGTGTCAGGTTATTGCTCTCTTCCGTGACAGTTCTTGTATTTCTTGCCGCTGCCACACGGACACGGGTCGTTTCTCCCAACCTTCTTCTCGACATGGATGGGCTGCGTGACCTGGTTCTCCTGCGTGTTGCTGTGCGCCTGCGAAAGAAGGTCGTTTCGCTGCTCCCTGAGCTTGCTCCTGTCGGCCGGCTTCGCGCGATGCTCACGCACCTTGTTGGGATCCTGCTGCGGAAGGTCAGACTTCATCAGGAACGAGATGACCTCGCTGTTGATCTTCATGACCATCTCCTTGAAGAGGTTGAACGACTCCAGCTTGAATATCACCAGCGGGTCTTTCTGCTCGTATGTGGCGTTCTGCACCGACTGCTTCAAGTCGTCGAGTTCACGGAGATGCTCCTTCCACGCGTCGTCAATCATGCCGAGGGTGATGCCTTTCTCAAGTGACAACGAGATTTCGCGCGCGCCATTCTGCACGGCTTTCTCGATGTTCACGATGACATTCATGCCCTTCTTCCCATCCGTGAACGGGATGAGGATGTTCTTGTAACCTGGCTGCGTCTCGTAAATCTGCTTGATGAGCGGGAGCGTCTTCTCCCCGACAAGCTGTGTCTTCTTGTTATATGAATCAACGGCGCATTCGAACACCATCTCCGCAAGGTCATCGACTTTGCCGTGCTTGAGCTTGTCTTCGTCAAACGGAATTTCGATTCCGAGATTCGCGAACAAGTCCATCTTCAACGCCTCGAAATCCTCGTCTTCCTTGTGTTTCTCGACCAGTGACTCACCGAGGTCATACATCATGTTGTTGATGTCAATCTGCAATCTCTCTCCGAACAGGGCGTGACGGCGTTTCTCATATATCGCCTCGCGCTGCGAGTTCATGACGTCATCGTATTCGAGCAGATGCTTACGCACTCCGAAATGGTTCTCCTCCACTTTCTTCTGCGCCTTCTCGATCTGCTTCGTAATCATCGAATGCTGGATCACCTCACCTTCCTGAAGCCCGAGGCGGTCCATTATGGGAGCAATGCGTTCGGAGCCGAACATACGCATGAGGTCATCTTCAAGGGAAACGAAGAACTGCGAGCTGCCCGGGTCGCCCTGACGGCCGGCACGTCCTCTCAGCTGACGGTCAACACGGCGCGACTCATGGCGTTCGGTGCCGATGATGGCGAGACCGCCAGCCTCCTTGACACCCGGCCCCAACTTGATGTCGGTACCACGGCCGGCCATATTGGTGGCGATGGTGACAGTACCTGCGACACCGGCGTCCTTGACAATCTGCGCCTCCTTGAAATGCAGCTTGGCGTTCAGCACGTTATGTCTGATGTTTTTGCGCACCAGCATCCTGCTCAGCAACTCCGAAATCTCAACCGAAGTGGTGCCGACCAAAACTGGACGACCTTCCTTCACGAGTTGTTCGATCTGCTCGATGACAGCATTGTATTTCTCACGTTTCGTCTTGTAAATCAAGTCTTCGCGGTCGTCACGGGCGATAGGTCTGTTTGTCGGGATGACGACGACATCGAGTTTGTAGATGTCCCAGAACTCACCGGCTTCCGTCTCCGCGGTACCAGTCATGCCCGCGAGCTTGTGATACATGCGGAAGTAGTTCTGCAACGTGATCGTGGCGTAGGTCTGCGTCGCGGCTTCGACATCGACGTTCTCCTTCGCCTCGACAGCCTGATGCAGCCCGTCCGACCAGCGGCGGCCTTCCATGATACGGCCTGTCTGCTCGTCAACGATCTTCACCTTGTTGTCAATGACAACGTAATCGACATCTTTCTCAAACAACGTGTAAGCTTTCAGAAGCTGCTGCACCGTATGCAGACGCTCCGACTTCACCGTGAAGTTACGCATGATTTCCGACTTCTTGAGGATTTTCTCGTCGGCGGCGAGATCTGACTTCTCAAGGTCTGCGATTTCCGAACCGACGTCAGGGATGACGAAAAATGTCGAATCGTTGTAGGCCTTTGAAAGTTCCTCGGAGCCTTTATCCGTAAGGACGACCGTATTGAGTTTCTCATCGATGACGAAATAAAGCTCGTCGTCAATGATATGCATGTTCTTGTTCTGTTCCTGCATATAGAAGCCTTCCGTCTTGAGCAGCAGCGACTTCATTCCTTCTTCAGATAGGAACTTGATGAGTGCGCTGTTCTTCGGGAGGCCGTGGTAGGCGCGGAAAAGCTGGTCGGCGCCGTGCGATTTCTCTTCTTCCGTCGATGCGGGATTTGTCAGGATCTTCTTCGCTTCGGCGAGGCACTGTGTCACGAGGCGCTTCTGTGCCTCATAGAGGTTCACGACATCAGGTTTCAGCTCGTTGAACTCCTGGTCATCGCCGCGCGGTGTCGGGCCGCTGATAATCAAAGGCGTACGCGCATCATCGATCAATACGGAGTCAACCTCATCGACGATTGCGTAGTGATGTTTGCGCTGCACGAGCTCCTCCGGGTTGCCCGTCATGTTGTCGCGCAGGTAATCGAAGCCGAATTCGTTGTTGGTGCCGTAGGTGATGTCGGAGTTGTACGCCGCACGTCTCTCCGCCGAGTTGGGCTGGTGCTTGTCGATACAGTCAACGGTGAGGCCGAGGAAGTTGTAAATCGTCCCCATCCACTCGGAGTCACGTTTGGCGAGGTAGTCGTTGACGGTGACGACATGCACGCCGCGTCCGGCCAATGCGTTGAGGTAAACCGGCAGCGTCGCGACGAGGGTCTTGCCTTCACCGGTCGCCATCTCAGCGATTTTCCCCTGGTGAAGCACTATGCCGCCGATGATCTGCACGTTGTAATGCACCATGTCCCATGTCACGACGTTTCCGCCCGCCATCCAGCTGTTCTTGTAAAAGACGCGGTCGCCTTCGACGTTGATGTGGTCGTATTTCGCCGCGAGGTCGCGGTCAAGGTCGGTGGCCGTGGCTTCAACGACTTCGTTCTCCTTGAAACGTTTCGCCGTCTCCTTCATCACGGCGAAAGCCTCCGGCATGACATCATTCAAAGCCTCCTCAATCTTCTCAAGCACCTGTTTCTCAAGTTTGTCAACCTGCTCGTAAATGTCGTTCTTCTCCTCAAGATCCATGTCGGCGTTGCTCTCGACACGAGCCTTCAGCTCATCGATCTTCGCCTGTTCACCGGCTATGTGATTCTGTATGTATTCCTTAAACTCTGTTGTCTTGTGACGCAGGCTGTCGATATCCAAGTCCTTGATTTTCTCGTATGCATCGAGCGTTTTCTGCAATAACGGCTGCAGAGCCTTGTTGTCACGCGTAGATTTGTTTCCAAATAATTTTGATAAAAAACTCATATTTCGTTAATGTTTATTTACTAAAAAATTCAGCAACTTCTATTTCACAAAAGTTGCGCAAAAATAACTATTTTTTTTATATAATTATAGAAAAACGTGAAATTTACTTGTAGCCGTAAATTCTTCTGACATGATAGTCGAGGTAACGGTCAGGAGCGGCGGCCGGAGCCATGCCGATCCTGCCTTCCGACTTCAGAATGACATAATCCGGACAAGTCCTGATATTATATTCTTCAAGCAGCAGGATGTCGTCGCCGAGATTCAGAAGTTTCCAGTTATATTTCTGATTTTCAAAAAGTTCAACAAAGTCATCAAACGACTCTCTTGTGGCGATTGTGACAACTGAAACAGTGTCGTTCCATTGTTTTTGAAGCTCGTTCAATTTTGAAAATTCATAGTCGGTCATGTCGGAGACTCTGTCAACAAATTGCAGAAGAACCATGCCGTCACGGTAGTCGGAAAGGCGGACGGTGTCGCCGTTTCTGTCTTTAAGCGAAAAATCAGGGGCGTGGGTGTCGTACGAGAGCCTTCCGACACGCGTCAACATGTCGGATGCGACCGCTCTGTTCTGCGGATATTCCGACCCGCTTTTTATCCTGTTCATGAAGTCAAGGGCGACCCGTTTCTGATTGGGATTCCCGTAATAAAACTGATTCAGATATTTCAGCACTATCAGCTCCGCGAGCTGCGTGTTACGTGACAAAAAAACATCTTTCATGATGTAACTCCAGAAATCTTCATAATCCGAACACAAGGCTTCCATGAGTTCATGACTGTTGAACTTACGTGAGCTGAAATAGCCGTCAAAGATTTCATTGAAAAGGTCAACGTATGAACTTTGCAGATACAAAACCGGCTGACTGTCAAAATATTCGGTTATGATTCTGGCAGTGTTGCCAGGTGATGATGCCATTCTCAACGCCGCCAATTTATAGCGCACGTAAGTATCGACGAAATCGTTTTTTCTGTCGCCCATCGCCCTGACGATTTCCCGCGCGAGCGTGTCTATCAGATATGACTTTTTGGCACGGAATATCTCATCGGCATATTCATATACGAAGTCGTTGACGATGGCCTCCGACGCGATGAGCTGGCGGCTCATGTCATTGTCTTTAGCCGAATTTATCATCAGCGACGGCGGTTCCTGCTCGAAGAACGAGAGGTCTGTTTTTCTCGCGGGGATGAAGACATCGATGTCGTAGAAGCTCCCCGGCTTCAGCACAAGGTCAACGCGGTCGAGGTCAACGGCTATCTGGGCGGGCGTATCGTGTTGAATGACAGTGTTAAAAGAGAAGTTGCCGCTGAAATCGGAACAGGTCTCCCCGATGACTGTCTGTTCTTTTGCAAACAAGTCGTTGTACGTCAGGAGACGCACCAAAGCATTGGGTTTGTTGGTCTTACCCACGATCTTCAGATTCTGCGAAGGCGACAGAATCGGCAGAAGAAGCAGCAAAGCGAAAACGGCTCTCTTATCTCTCATCTCTCCTCTCTAATCATAAAACCCCGATTTTTCAGGCACGAACATAGACACGTCGCCTCCGTTTCTCATGATGTCGCGTACAAGTGTTGACGAGATGCAGCGCATGTTGAGATCAGGCACGAAGAACACCGTCTCGATCTCCGGCGCAAGCTGTTTGTTGGTCTCGGCGATGAGGTTCTCGTAGTCGAAGTCGTTTGTGTTGCGGATGCCGCGGATTATGTAACGGGCGTTCATCTTTTTGCAGAAGTCAACGGTAAGTCCTTCGTAGTTAATGACATTAACCTTATTAAACGCCGCAAAAGTATTTTTTATCCAGCGTATTCTGTCATTAAGTGAGAACTCGTATTTCTTGTTGCTATTGACGCCGATGGCGATGATTATCTCATCAAAAAGCGGAAGTGCCTTGAGTACGATGTTCTCATGTCCGCGTGTTATCGGGTCGAATGAGCCGGCGAAGATTGCTGTTTTCATCACAATAATATGTTTGAAAATTCAGGTTGCAAAAGTAATAAAACAAGATGCTTCCAACTCAATATTCAATATCTGTCACAAGACGGACACTCACTCCTCTTGAGCGTTCGAAACCTTTCTTAAAGTTGATTTGCTGGCTGGAATTATAATCGATAAATTTAGCTTTGCCACCATCTGCGACTGTCGATGTCCAATAATGACCTCCTGTTCCGATACTCTTTACAGAACCTCCAATACGGTATCCACCCACAGGCAAGAAGGCGATCTTGTAAGCATCAACTTCATCTCGTGTGTAAGCCCAACCTTCTTTTGTTGTTTGAGAAGGACGGCCGTCATCCGCGAAGTAGTAGTCATCAGGGAGAAGGAACACGCCAAAACGTTGTTCACCATCATCCAATGTCAAAATTCCGTAACCTCCGAGCATTTCACCGTTTTGGCTGTTGTATTCAGGTTTACGGTCACGACCTTGAAATACATATTCGATTTCACAAATGGACAACGTCCTCCATGTATTCGCCGGTGCCATCAGATGCCCCCAGTCGTATTCCTCATAATTGGTTCCGTATGCCTCACCATCATTCAGGTTCCCGGAAGCAGGGCCGAATTCACCATCATTTTCGGTGATATTCCAAGGCACAGAACTGCCTTCAAGACATGCTGTCCCCCATCCGAACAGGTCACGTGCTGCTCCTCTTTCGGTGGAATTGTAATTTGTGTAACCCTCCAAAGAAACCCCGTATGATTCTCCATCTCCCAAAAAATCCCATTGATTATCTGCAAAACGGAACATATTCACGTAGTCAACTCCTGTATCAGCAGGGAGACCGCACGGCAGATATTGAAGGTTGCCTTTTGAGAAACAGACCTGTTTTTCTGAATCGACACTGAACGCGCCCGAAAGCATCTCAATTTCAACAGCATCGACAATTATTGAGCCTCCGACTTCGGTTGATGAAGAGTAAAAAACACCTGGTTCGATTTCAAAAGTCTCCACTGCCATCTCGCCGAAACTTCTGAACACACATTTGGTCTCCTCAACATCCTCGCCGTCACCATACACTCTCTCAGGAACGAGAACCGCATAATACGGATCTGACGTGACATTATTCAGAATCATTTTTTTATCGTCAGTGTTTGAATATTCGACCTTGCCGTTTTTCGAAACTGTTATCTCCGTTTTCACATTTTTCGCCAATTTGACAGTTGCGGTGGAGAATTTTTCGAATGAAAATCTGAAAATCGAGAACAGCGGCTTCATCGCGCCACCTTCATACTTCCCATTCGCCTTGTAATCCATGTCAGCAATTGTGATCGCCATTGAGGAAACAGACTTCTCCGCAGGAGACGAAATGTCGTCTGTAAGCCTGCCGTATTGTTCCGCGAACGAGACATACGCCTCGCATTCGTTATCACCGTTTTCTGTCACATTGACATTCTTCCCGTAATGTATGAAACGAACCTTGCTTACGCCACCTTCCTTCATTTTGGAACGGAGGTCGGAAGACATCAGTATCACACCTTTGAAAGCGGCGATAGAGGAACCGTTTTCAGTGGTGATCAATCTGTCAATTTCTATACATCCGCAATATTCGCTGTGGCCTTCGTCAAATGTCCCGTCACTGCTTGCATAAACATGAAGTTTGTCACCGGTTCCCGATTCAGAGCCCAAGGTCCACTGAAACTTAATTTCGCCACCTTGCTGCCAGAAGTCGCCTCTTCCGGTTTCCTCCTCGGTGGTGAATGTTATCAGCTGTTTCTGACTGCCGAAATCAGGCATGACCAGTTTCCTGCACTGTGAAAACATCAGCGCAAATACAAATGACGACAACAATAACGCAAATTTCTTCATCTTATGATTTAATTACAAAACGGGGTTAATCTCAAGTAATTATTTATAAAAAAATTACAATAAAGAGAGCTGCGGACCTCCCTTTATTGTAATTAGAATAGTATGATCACCTTATTTTATGTCCATAACGAGACGTACACTTAACCCTTTACAAACTTCAAAGCTTTTGTTAGGAACATAAATTTGTTTATAACTGTAATCATACAACATTGCACGTGTTAAATTCGTCCTTGTTGATGTCCAATAATTACCTCCTACTCCAAGACTGATAATTTCTTCTCCATTGCGCCATCCTCCACCCGCAGGCATGAAGACAATCTGGTAATCCTCAATTTGCTGTTCATCGTATTCCCAACCTAATTTATCAATTTGGATTGGGCGACCATCAGCTGCAAGGTCATAATAGTTGTCAGGAAGCAGGAACGCTCCATAACATTTCATGCCGCCATCAAGCTTTAAATATCCACAACCTGCAAGATAAAGGTTTTCGCTGTGATATTCGCTATTTTTGTTACGATTTTTGAACACATATTCAAATTCAGAAGCAGTCAAAGTTCTCCATGTATTTGCCGGTTTCATCCGATGACCCCAGTCGTATGTCTCGTAATTTGTTCCGGAAGCCGCACCATCATTCAGATTTTCAGACTCCGGTCCGTACTCACTGTAATTTGCACTGACATTCCAAGGCATCAATGCGGTTCCCCATCCGAACAGGTCACGCGGAGCTTCCACACTACCCGAATTATATTTATCTGTATAGCCTTCCAAACTTACTCCATAATCGGCACCATCACCAAGATAGTCCCACTGTTTATCTGCGAAACGGAACAAAGCGTTTCCTGTACCGCCCGGGAAACCAGTCGGCAGATATTGAAGGTTACCTTTTGAAAAATAGACTTTTTTACCTGAAGCAACGCTGAACTCACCTGACAACGCATCTGTCCACTCAATCTCTACTGATTCCCCGGGTGCATCGGCTTTTGTATAAAGCAAACCGGCTTCTATGACTGCTGTCTTAAATCCGTTCTTGTGACCGTCAGCGAATGTATATCTGGTCTCGGCTTTTGGCATCAAAACAGTATAGTAGGCGGTTTTGTTGTCCTTCATGCCGCTCAACGACATAGACGTGCCGTCAGAAAGTGAAATTGAGCCATCATTATTCAATGTCAATCCCGTGCAAGTGACTCCGCCGAGAGTGACATCCTCAATCCCATCGAACGCATCGAATGTGAATTTCACGACTCCGAACTGTACAGTGAGACCGCAGCCCAAAAATTCATAATTGCCGTTCTTTACTTCCTGGTCACACACAGCGACAACTTTCTTTGAAACAGTCGCCAAACTGCCATCCTGTTCACCAAAAGAAACCTGCTCTGATTTTCCATTTTCCATCACCACATCTTTGCCGCAGTGGACAAAACGGACCCAGCCACTTTCAGGAAACCCTGCGGTAATTTCACTCTGGAAAATGGCCGAATACTTGCCTGATATAGAGACCAACTCCAATGCGCCTGCATATACGCCCTCTTCAAACTTGGTACCACCATTCTGGACATAGACGTGAATTACATCGTCATTTTCCCAAGCATAATTCAGAATCCCTTCGTTCTGCTCAAAATCACCCTTGGCTCCGTCGTCACCATTTACGGTGAATGTTATTGTCTTTGTAGATGGTTCAATACCGCCGACAAATGTCTGCACATTAGGTTTCTTGCACTGCGACAACCCTATCATCAGTGCCAACGTTCCAATGATTAATCCAAATTTCTTCATTTTTTCACCTTTTTTCCTGTTAAACTGTAAAATTTCAAAGACCTCCACCCTGCATTGTAATAGAAGAACCTTGACGTCCGCTTGCGGCGTAGCCCTGTTCAACATTAAATTCAGTTGTCTTCATCTCTGGTGCTTCGTAGCACAACTTGTTTGTTTTTTTGTTCTCCATTTGCTTATTTTTTTATAACTGTTTCTAAACTATAAATCCATTTCGCTGCACAAAAGTTCAAAAAATATTAAAATACACTCAAAATCAAAACGCCGAAAGCATTTGAATGCGGTCAGCAAAACACTTCCATGACAATTCACGAAATTATTCAATCAGCGAACTCTATATAAATCAAAGAATCACAACATTTCACATTGTCCATTTCAGTGACACAGAACACAGTTCTCCAACCTTGTATATACTCCACAATATCCGACCGCAAATGTACATAATTTTTCAACACGGTGAATATTTTTCAAAAAAATTAATAAAAAAATGTTTTCAGCCTCTCTACGACGTCTCTCAATGACGAAAATGTTTTTTCCAGAAATTCGTCAAACATTTCACTATTAATATTAATAAGGTAAACCTTCGAGATGCCTTCTTCGGTCTGCGGGATGTTTTTCATTCCCGACGAGGTCGTCATCACGTACCACGACGTTTTCTTTATCGTCCAGTTTCCGTTCAGGAGATAGCAATGCCACGTGTCAGGAAGCACCCCTGTTATCTTCAGATCAGTGATTCCCGTCTCCTCCTCCACCTCTCGGAGCGCGGCCATTTCCGGTGTCTCGCCTTTTTCGACATGTCCTTTAGGGAGGTCAGGAATGCCGTTTCTTTCTATCGCAACAAACTGATTGTCAATCATCACGACGCCGCCCGCTGCAGGAGCCTGCATGAAAACCGATTTCACAGCTGAAGCGACGACATTTCCATCCAGATCACCCAGGTCAAGGGTCGAAATGGAATCATCATTAAGCCATTGTTTTATTTTAACAACAACATTATCAACGCATAACGGAGAATTTACGTTTTCACCTTTGCCTTCAAAGGTTTCAACAGAAAAATTTTTTGAGATTAATACTCTGTCATTACAAAAAAGTCTGTACATTTGCACTCGATTTTAAACACATTTAAATAATTATGAACGATCAAGAGACCGCATTAGCATTAGCAAATTTTTTGCTGCAAATTAAAGCAATAAAATTGAATCCTGCAAGTCCTTTTACATGGGCGAGCGGATTAAAATCTCCGATATATTGCGACAACCGCATAACTCTTTCGTATCCGCAGATCAGGACGTACATCCGTGAGGCTTTTGTCAAGAAATGCCTTGAGAAGTACGGCAAGCCGGACATCATCGCCGGTGTCGCCACGGGTGGCATCCCGCAAGGTGCGCTGGTCGCGCAGGACCTCGGTCTCCCGTTCTGCTACGTGCGTTCGGAGGCGAAGTCACACGGCTTAAACAACCAGGTCGAAGGTGTCGTGCCGCAAGGCTCCTCGGTGGTCGTAATAGAAGACCTCGTATCGACGGGCAAGTCGAGTCTCGCCGCCGTTGAAGCCCTCCGTGAGAAAGGCGCAAACGTCAAAGGCATGATGGCGATTTTCACATACCAGCTCAACTCCGCCGACGAAGCATTCAAGAAAGCCAACTGCGAACTCGTGACAATCAGCAACTATGAGGCATTGATAAAGAAAGCCGTCGAAGAGAACTACGTCTCCGACGACCAGATGCAGTCGCTCATGGAATGGAGGCAGAACCCGCAGGCATGGTCGGACGCACACCAGATTTAGTCGAAAGTTTATAAAGTTCGAAAGTTTGAAAGTTCGAAAGTTTGAAAGTTAAAAGAAGTTAGAATGTTATTCAAGTCAGAATATGTTGATACGGGCAAAAGTGAGAAGGAGTTTTTCGCTTTGGCAAGTGACATGACGAACATTCCTGCGCTGTTGCCGGAACAAGCCATTAATGTGAAGGCTGACGCCGACACTTTGGCCTTCACCGTCCAAGGCATGGGAAGCATCACCTTGAGCGTAAGTCAAAGAGTGCCATACAGTTTGGTGCAGCTTGTTCCTGTAGGGAAAGTCCCGTTCCCATTCGTCTTTTCTATTCACATCGCGTCAACAGGCGACAAATGCCGCGTGATGTTCGAGATTGACGCCCAGCTCAACGCACTCATGTCGATGATGGCAAAACGTCCTTTGCAGAACCTCGTGAATATGATGGCCGAGAAAGCGGCTACAATATAAACCGGATTTCTTTTATGTCACAGACGACCTCGTGGCTGTTTTTGTCTGATAGGCAGAGACGGCCATATTTGTCATATCCATTGACAATCATTGTCTTAATTTCTCCTTTATAATCATATTCCGCCCACTCGCCGCAGCGAAAAAGACTGTTTCTGTAAGCAGAGTCGATTCTTTCTTTACCCTGTTCGGTCCGAAGTTCTTCAACGGCGTTCTTTATGCTGACAATCAATTCATCAAGAAGCGATTCCAGGTCGAAACCGTTTCCGGTCAACATTTTCAACGAGACAGGATTCGGTATGTCTTTGCTAAACTTCAACTGATTGACATTCAATCCGATGCCAATGATTGTGGTTTGCATCATCATTCCAGAAATGGTGTTTTGGATCAACATCCCTGCGAGTTTCTTTGAGCCGACGTAAATGTCATTGGGCCACTTTATTGATGTGACAGTCTGCGGCTGATGTGACGGCGTCGCCGATGTGACGGCGTCGCCGATGTTTTTGTCAATTACATTGAGGATGGCGACGGCGACGGCTTGTGATATTTTGAATTGTTCATCGGCTTTTAAAAAGCTGACATTCAATGCAATGCTGAAAAGAAGGTTTTCACCCGGCTCGCTTTCCCAGCGGTTTACGCCCATCCCCCTCCCCGCTGTCTGATGGCCGGCGACGACGACAGCACCGGCGATGTCACAACCATCCGACATCATCTCGTACATAAACTTATTCGTCGAAGCGATCTCTTCAAACCTCAGAATTTTCATGTTTTCCAAACCGCATTTTTCACTCATAATCATTTATTTCCAACCGATTAAAAATATTTTTCAACGAGAAAACAAAAGTAGTATTTTTTTCTTTTATAATTCTAAAAAATAGAAATATATTAAGTATCTTTGCAAAAATTTTTCTGATAATAAAAATGAGAGTAAGACACGAAACAGACAACACGGAAGAAGTGCTTTCAACTATCGTTGAGTCGATGCTTGAGAGCAAGGCGAAAGAAGTTACGACATTGGATATGAGAGAGATACATTCAGCAGTGACGGATTATTTCGTAATCTGCCATGCACAGTCGAAGACACAAGTCAACGCGATAGCCGAAAAAATCATCGACAATGTCCGCAACACATTGCACGTCCACACATATCACGAAGAGGGTTTTGAGAACTCGGAATGGATTTTGCTGGACTACATCGACGTGGTGGTACACGTATTTCTCGAGCCGAAACGCAGTTTCTACCGGCTCGAAGAGCTGTGGGCTGACGCCGAGAAAAAAGTTTACGAGGATTAGTTAAGAGTTAATAGAGTTTTAATGGAAGAGAACAGAAACAATTTCCAGAACATGGGCGGCGGCAAGCAGCCTAAAAAGAAGATAGGATTCTACTGGATTTACATCATACTCATTGCGTTTTTCCTCGGTTCGCTCTTTTTCAAAGGAATGAACCCGGCCAAAGAAATCACGATGACGGAGCTGATGACGTTGCTCCGCGATCAGGATGTGGATAAAATCGAGTTGGTGAACAAAAGCGTCGCGGAGATTTACCTCAACGAGCAAGGCATGAGAAAACATTTCCCCGACGAGAAGAGATCAAATTTCGGAGAGACTCCCAATTACACCATGAAAGTTTCGGAAGACCGTCTGTATCAGAAGGTTGACGAAGCGCAGGAAGGTTTGAGCGATCCAATCGAAATCGTTCCTGTTGAAAGGCATAACTGGGGTGCGGAGGTGATTTCCTGGATTTTGCCATTGGTAGTCATACTGTTATTCTGGATTTTCATCATGCGCAGGATGAACGGCGCCGGAGGAGGAGGTCAGATTTTCAGCATCGGCCAGTCGAAGGCGAAGCTTTACGACCAGGAGAAAGACCAGAAGACCACATTCAAAGACGTTGCCGGCCTTGAAGAGGCCAAGGAAGAGGTCATGGAGATTGTTGACTTCCTGAAGAACCCGAAACGTTACACGCGTCTCGGCGGCAAGATACCTAAAGGCGTGCTTCTCGTCGGCCCTCCCGGAACAGGTAAGACGTTGTTAGCCAAATCGGTGGCAGGTGAAGCGGGCGTGCCATTCTTCAGCATCTCGGGCTCCGACTTTGTGGAGATGTTCGTGGGCGTTGGTGCTTCGAGAGTGCGTGACCTTTTCAAACAGGCGAAAGACAAATCACCTTGTATAATATTCATAGACGAAATCGACGCCATCGGCCGCGCACGCGGCAAGAACCCGATGAACGGAGGCAACGATGAGCGCGAAAGCACTCTTAACCAGTTGCTTACCGAGATGGACGGCTTCGGCACCAACTCCGGTGTCATAGTACTCGCCGCCACAAACCGCGCCGACATCCTCGACAAGGCATTGATGCGCGCCGGACGCTTCGACCGCCAGATTTACGTCGAATTGCCCGACCTCAACGGAAGAAGAGAGATTTTTGAAGTCCACATGCGCGGGCTGAAATTCGCCGATGACGTTGACAAGGAGTTTCTGGCGAAACAGACACCAGGGTTCTCCGGCGCCGACATCGCCAACGTGTGCAACGAAGCCGCACTCATCGCAGCGCGTCACGACAAGGAAAGCATTGAGAAACAAGACTTTTTGGATGCCATTGACCGTATCGTCGGCGGACTTGAGAAAAAAAACAAAGTCATCACATCATCAGAAAAGAAAGTCATCGCCTTCCATGAAGCCGGTCACGCTACGACGAGCTGGATGCTTGAGTTCGCACACCCTCTCGTGAAAGTCACCATTGTGCCAAGAGGCAAAGCCCTCGGCGCAGCATGGTATCTCCCCGACGAGAGACAAATTACGACAAAAGAGCAGATGTATCACGAGATGATTGCAACACTCGGCGGACGCGCCGCAGAACAAATCATCTTCGGACATATCTCAACAGGCGCGTTGAACGACCTCGAAAAAGTGTCGAAACAAGCCTTCGCAATGGTCACATATTACGGCCTCAACGAGAAAATCGGCAACGTAAGTTATTATGATTCAACAGGTCAGAGCGATTATGCCATCACAAAGCCTTTCAGTGAAAAGACCGCCGAAATCATCGACCAGGAAGTGAGCAAACTAATCGAAAGCGCGTATCAGGAAGCGATCCGCATCCTCAACGAGCATAAAACAGGCCTCACACAACTTGCCGAAAAACTCATCGACAAGGAAGTTATCTTCGCCGATGACCTTGAGACAATTTTCGGGAAGAGACCTTGGACACCTGAAGAAAGAGATTTCTCCAAACCATCTGAAATAGAAGATGAATCTGAAATAAAAATTGAAGAATCAGATAACACATCAATAGCTTAGTTATGAAGAAGTTCTCGTTTTCCGGTCTGAATGAACGCACCAACAAGGAACAAATTCTTGCAAAAGTGCGCAATGCTGTCATCACAAAAGACGAGAACCTCTTCTCTGACGTCAATCTCCAGAGTGATACGTGGAAGCCTTTTACAGAAGAAGACGGCTGCGAGTTCACGTTCATCAAAAGATTCAAAAACAACGACGGAATTTTCATGTATTTTGAGAATGAACGGAATTTTATCGATGCACTCAAACAATACATCGTTGAAAATCAATGGAATCCATTATTTTGTACAAGTCCTGGCATTAAGACATTTCTTGATGCGAACGAGGCTGGAATCGAGTTGTGTGACGATTTTTCAACAGAATGCAAAAAGATGACCTGCATCACCGATTGTGAATGCCTTGTGGCACAGACAGGAAGCATCGTGATAAGCGACAGGTGCGCCGGTTCAAATGATGCATTCTCCAAAGCCGACACGCTTTTGATTTTCGCAAAGCCAAGCCAACTCGTTGACGGCATGAAAGACGCCATCAATTATTTGAAAAAAAAATATCAGGACGATATGCCAACGGAGACAGTGTTCATCAACGGGCCAAGCAGAAGCATCGAGTTTGACAATCAATTGGTTATCGGTGCGCAAGGCATAAGACAGATTGCGTTGTTCTTCGTTGACGATGAAATAATTTGATAAGGTCAATCTTTCAAGCAGCCAATCGGGACGACAAACACGCCGTCGGGACGGCGGAAAGCGTACTGTCCGGTGGCGGTCAGAACCATGAGAAATGACGGCTTATTCATCTTGTCGGTGTCGATTTTACTTTCAAGTTGTTTTAATGTTTTCACACCTTCTTCAATCAGTCTTTCTCCACCTAACTTTATCTCTATCAATGCGTAGCGACCACCACGAAGACTAACGACAGCATCGCACTCGAGGTTGTTTTTATCTCTGTAATGATAAACGTTGCCCGACAAAGCATCGGCATAGACACGAAGGTCGCGCACCGCCATCGTCTCAAAGAGAAGCCCCATGGTTTTCAAGTCATTCATCAAGTTGTCTGGACCGAGTTCGAGAGCAGCAGCAGCGATGGAAGGGTCAACGAAATAGCGAGTGTCGCTCGACCGGATGGCTGTCCTTGAACGCAGGTTGGGGTTCCATGCCTTCATATCCTCTATCACGAATATTTTTTTCAGTGCCTCAACATAGTCAGCCACCGATGCAGATGAGAGCGTTTCGATTTCATTAGTCGAAATATCATCGGCAATGGTGTTGAACGGAGCCTGCGAACCCTGGTTTCTCGCGTACGACCGCATCAGCCGACGTGCACGTTGCTCATCGCGCGACACGCCGTCAACTCTCGAAATATCTCTTCTTACAACGGCTTCAAAATAGTTGGTCGAAATGGTTAGCGACGGCGTTTTTTTCAAATTGATGGAGCCCGGCCATCCACCGCGGCAGATGAAATATGCGATGTCTTCCAATTTCCTGTCATTTTGGCCGAAGATGTCGGTGTTGCCTTCAAACAGCGACCTCAAACTGACCTCGCCCGTTGACTCCTCCGATTCCCAAAGGCTCATGGGGCGCATCAGAAGCCACGAAAAACGCCCGGTCCCGGTGTGGATGATTTTGTTGATGTCGGCTGGCACCGCACTTCCAGTAAATATGAACTGTCCCATCTCATGCCGATGGTCAACCTCGAAACGCGCTGTGTCCCAAAGTTTTGGAGCAAGTTCCCATTCGTCAATCAGCCTTGGCGTTTTACCTTCTAAGATGGCTTTCGGGCGTGTCTCGGCAAGCATTAGGTTCTGCTCGATGTTCTCGGGATCGTCCAAATACAGCACACTTCCAGCTTTTTGCTCTGCCGTCGTTGTCTTTCCGCACCATTTCGGGCCTTCAATAAGCACCGCGCCAGCACTCTCCAACTGCAAGTCAAGAAGGTCATCAGCTATCCTTTTTTTGTAGTTAAAATTGCTCATATTTTTAAGAATTTTTCAGACTGCAAAAATAATACAAATATTTGAAACTCAAACAAATATTTTTTCCACTTCTCCATTTGGCTGAATTTTACTTCTTCATTTGGCTGAATTTTGCTTCTTCATTTGGCTGAATTTTGTTTCCTCATTTGGCTGAATTTTGCTTCTTCATTTGGCTGAATTTTGTTTCCTCATTTGGCTGAATTTTACTTCTCCATTTGGCTGAGATTGCAGCACGGCAGTGTTAATTAAAAAAGTGGGCTGAACTTTTTAATTCATTGAATTCAAAAAGTTCAGCCCAATTTCTTTTGATAAATTTCTTATTTCCTCAACGCCGCCATCTGCTGCTCGATGACCGCAATCTTGGCTTCAGCATCGGCTTTTTTCTTGCGTTCCTTCTCGACGACAGCCGCCGGAGCACCGTTCACGAATTTTTCGTTCGAGAGTTTTCCTTCAACCGACTTCAAGAAACCTTGAGTGTATTTTAATTCTTCTTCGAGTTTCTTCAATTCGGCTTCGGCATCAACGGAATCCGTCACCGGAATGAAATATTCCATCGAACGGACGAGGAAGCCGAATGCGTCTTGCGGCTTTTCAGCAACGTAAGATATTGATTTTACATTAGTCAGCTTCTCAATGATGCAGTCGAAATCCTTACAGACATTGCCGTTGTCAACAATGACCAAGTCGATTGCCTCTTTGAATGGGATGTTCTTCTCTGCGCGAATCTTACGGATGTTGTTTATAACGTCCATAGTGATTTCAAACTGCGCAAGAACCTGATTGTCAACATCTTTCTGTTTCGGCTGCTGTGCGATGATAATATCGTCGCCTTCTTTTCTATCATCGAGGAAATGGTAAATCTCTTCGGTGATGAACGGCATGAACGGATGCAGTTGCTTCATAAGATTCTCGAAGAAAGTCACTGTGGCTCTGTAAGTTACGCCGTCAATCGGCTGACCCATCGGGGCTTTGACCATCTCGAGATACCATGAGCAGAAGTCGTCCCAAATGAGTTTATAAATCCCCATCAAAGCGTCGGAGAGGCGATATTTGTCGAAGTTATCGTTCATTTCCGCAAGCACTTGATTGAAACGGGCGTCGAACCATTTCACCGCCATCTTCGCGGTCTCCGGCTGAGCTGCGTTTTCATCGACGCTCCAGCCTTTCACGAGACGCAGTGCGTTCCAGATCTTGTTGCAGAAGTTACGTCCCTGCTCGCACAGAGCGGTGTCAAACGGGATGTCGTTACCCGCCGGAGCCGTGAGAAGCATTCCCATGCGTACGCCGTCGGCTCCGAAAGTCTCGATGAGTTCAATCGGGTCGGGCGAGTTACCGAGCGACTTCGACATCTTACGTCCGAGCTTATCTCTCACAATACCAGTGAAATACACGTTACGGAACGGAACTTTTCCAGTATATTCCTCACCCGCCATGATCATTCTGGCGACCCAGAAAAAGATGATGTCAGGAGCTGTGATTAGGTCGTTTGTCGAATAATAGTATTTGAATTCTGGATTTTCAGGATCATTGACCCCGTTGAAGAGCGACATCGGCCACAGCCACGAGCTGAACCAAGTATCCAAGCAGTCGCTGTCCTGACGCAAATCATTGAGTGTCAAATTGTTGTTACCTGTCTTTTCTTTTGCGAGACGAAGTGCATCTTCAGCAGTCTCGGCAACAACATAGCCGCCTTCAGGCAAGTAATAAGCCGGGATCTGATGTCCCCACCAAAGCTGACGGCTGATGCACCAGTCCTTGATGTTTTCGAGCCAGTGACGATAAAGGTTCACATATTTCGCAGGATAGAACTGAATCTCGCCTTTCTCTACAGGTTCGAGTGCGATCTTCGCGAGATGCTCCATCTTAAGGAACCACTGCATCGAGAGTTTCGGTTCGATCGGCACGTTGGTGCGTTCCGAATAGCCCACCTTATTATTATAGTCTTCAACCTTCTCAAGGAGATCCGCTTCCGCGAGGTCTTTGACGATTTGCTTGCGGACATCCTCACGCGTCATCCCGACGTACATTCCAGCCGCCTCGCTGATAGTGGCGTCGTCGTTGAAGATGTTGATGCTCTGAAGGTTATGTTTCTCGCCGAGCATATAGTCGTTCACGTCGTGCGCCGGAGTGACCTTCAGGCAGCCGGT
This sequence comes from Bacteroidales bacterium, assembly GCA_024400305.1. Taxonomy (GTDB): domain Bacteria; phylum Bacteroidota; class Bacteroidia; order Bacteroidales; family F082; genus Limimorpha. The sequence goes on from JAKSMX010000001.1 coordinate 24,874, forward strand.
GCCGAATTCGATGTCAACGTATTCGTCTTCGATGACCGGAATCACGCGGTTCACAAGCGGAACGACAACTTTCTTACCTTTAAGATGTTGATTTTTAGGGTCATTCGGGTTTATGCACATGGCTGTGTCGCCCATGATTGTCTCCGGGCGTGTCGTGGCAACGATTGCGCAGCCGTCTTCGCCTTCGATTTTATATCTCAGGTAGAAAAGTTTGCTGTGTTCGTCTTTGTAAACCACCTCCTCATCGCTCAAAGCGGTGAGAGCCTTCGGGTCCCAGTTGACCATGCGGACACCGCGGTAGATGAGACCTTTATTATATAAATCGCAGAAGACATGAATGACGCTCTTGCTGCGTGTCTCATCCATCGTGAACGAGGTGCGTTCCCAGTCGCACGACGCACCGAGTTTGCGGAGCTGTTTCAGTATGATACCGCCGTGTTCGTGAGTCCAGTCCCATGCGTGTTCGAGGAACTTCTCGCGTCCGATGTCTGTTTTCTTGATGCCTTGTTGCGCTAACTTATTGACAACCTTGGCTTCCGTTGCAATCGAGGCGTGGTCGGTGCCGGGCACCCAGCATGCGTTCCTGCCCTGCATACGTGCGCGGCGGATGAGGACATCCTGTATCGTGTTGTTCAACATGTGACCCATGTGAAGCACGCCAGTCACATTCGGAGGCGGGATCACGATGGTATAAGGTTCACGTTCATCTGGAGTTGAATGAAAATAATTCTTGTTCATCCAATGCTCGTACCATTTCTCTTCGGTAGTCTGCGGACTATATTTGCTTGATATTTCCATTTTTAGATATTTTTCAAAAACTTGCAAAAATACGAATTTTCCCGCTTTATCAAGATGAAAACATCATTTTTTTAAATAAAAAGAAGAATTTGCCCAATAAATCAATTTTTCGTTGGAGATGTCAAAATATTTCCTATTTTTGTGCGATTTTATTGAAACGAAAATAATCAGTATAATTAAAATTAAATTTTATGACATCATTATCTATTTTAAACTTGTGGAATACCAACCGCACATTGGTGATTTTGATTGGCATTCTCATTGTTGTCATCCCATTCTTGGTCTATTATCTTCGCCAGGCGAAGAAATATCACCCCAAGGGATTGATAGCTGCGGCTTTGAGTAACATGGGCGAGCGTTTCGGCTACTACATCATGAACGCCATCCTTTTGTTGTTCCTGGTTTCAAAATTCGGCTTGGAAGACAAGACCGCAAGCATGATTTATTCCGTGTTCTACTTCGGAATCTACGTGTTGAGTTTGGTTGGCGGCATTATCGCTGACCGTACCCAGAACTATCCGAAGACCATCCAATGGGGCTTGATTACCATGGCCGTAGGCTACGTGGCTCTTGCCATACCATTGTTCAGCAAGGATGCAAACGGCATCATCCTCGACAGCGGCGGAGCATGGTGGGGCATCCTGATCTTCACATGCGCTGCGTTGCTCTGCATCTCGTTTGGTAACGGTCTTTTCAAAGGCAACCTGCAGGCTCTCGTAGGCAAGCTTTACGACAAGTTCGAGGCCGAGGCCGCACAGAAAGGCCCTGCGGCATTGGCTGAAGCCAAAGACCGTCGCGACAGCGGCTTCCAGATTTTCTACGTGTTCATCAACATCGGCGGCGTGATCGCCCCGTTCGTTGCTCCTATGCTCCGCACTTGGTGGCTGAGAGTTCACAATTTCGTCTATAACGCGGACATGCCGGCGCTTTGCCACCAGTATCTCGCCAACGGCGAACAGACACAGAAGTTCACCGAGACAATGGCCAACTCATTGATTCCGGGTACTGCAACACCTACCGACCTCGTGGCATTCAGCTCACAGTACATCGACGTGTTCAACACCGGCATCCATTACGCATTCATCGCATCGGTCATCGCCATGATGATTTCATTGGTGGTGTTCCTCTGCACAAAGAACATCTTCCCGCAGCCTTCAAAGAAAGAGGAAGCCGAAGTTGTGGACTACACCGAGGAAGAAAAACTCGCCATGGCCAAGGAAATCAAACAGCGTCTCTACGCTCTGTTTGCGGTTCTCGGCATCGCCATCTTCTTCTGGCTCTCTTTCCACCAGAACAGCCAGTCACTGATGGTTTTCTCACGCGATTTCATCATCACCGACTTCTTCCCGCCTGAGATCTGGCAAGCTCTCAACCCATTGTTTGTCATCATATTGACACCATTGGTGATGTTCGGTTTCGCTGCGTTGGCAAGAAAAGGCAAAGCCGTATCGACACCCCGCAAGATCGCTTACGGCATGGGCATCGCTGGCTGCGCTTACCTCTTCCTGATGGTGCTTTCAATCTCCTGCAACTATCCTTCAGGCACAGACTTCCGCGCCATGGACGCCGCCCAGATGGCAGAGGCCGGTCTTGCAAAATCGGGACCGTGGGTTCTCATCGTGACTTACTTCTTCCTCACCGTCGCCGAGTTGTTCATCTCGCCTCTCGGACTTTCTTTCGTCTCGAAAGTGGCTCCGCGTCACATGGTTGGATTGTGCCAGGGTCTGTGGCTCGGCGCGACAGCTATAGGGAATCTCTTAATCTTCCTCGGACCTATCATGTACAATGCATGGCCAATCTGGAATTGCTGGGGCGTGTTCCTCGCAATATGCCTCATCTCCATGACGGTCATGTTCTGCATGGTGAAATGGCTCGAGAGAGTTACAAAATAAGAGTTTAGTTTGGGGTGTTGAGAGTGAAGTTATTCTCAACACTCTTTAATACAAAAAAAGACTTCCGAAATGGAGGTCTTTTTTTTGTTTCAATGCTGTAAAAAGATTACAGAAGTTTCTTCAGCATAAAGAAGATGCTGCGTTCTGCTGAATCAAAAACGCCGTCAGCGAAGAAGACCTCCTTCAATTCATTGAGAAGTTTTTTCTTATCCTCTTCATTTTTAACGTATTGCACTTTGTTTGTCTGGATTGTCTCAATACGGTCCATGTCGCTGTCGGCCTCAAACCAATTGTAAACGCGGATGAAATCCTCCGGTGCTATTTTCGCGCCGATGGCGATTATCTCCTGTTTCGTGATGTTGAAATCCGCATTTGCCGCATAAAGCAGGCAGTAAGTTCTGAATTCATCTTTTGTCAAGTTATTCATGATTAATATTTTTTTCTGAATTTATAACTATATATCAAAAACACGGCCGGTTTTTTATTCCAGTCGTATTTTATTGATTTCCAATCTGATATAGGTTTGCTAACAATTTTCTCATCCGGCATCGTGATGTCGCTTGCCACACAAAGCATGGTGCTTGGATGGCAGTTTTTCACCAATTCCTCAATCATGGCATTGTTACGGAACGGTGTCTCGATGAACAGCTCCGTCTCGTCATTAGCCTGCGACTGACGTTCCAACGCCTTGATTTTCTGGACACGCTCGGGATTTTTTATCGGCAGATAACCGTGAAATGCGAACGACTGTCCGTTGAAGCCCGAAGCCATCAATGCAAGAATCATCGCATTCGGTCCGGTGAGCGGCACGACCTGCATCCCTGCCTGATGTGCAAGTTCAACAACGAGCGCACCTGGATCAGCCACGCACGGCGTGCCGGCCTCCGACATGACACCGATGTCGTTGCCTTCAAACGCAGGTCCGAGATAAGTCATCAGATCCAGATTTCCGGGATTGTGCTTGTCAAGTTCCACAAACTGCAATTCATCAATCGGACAAGGCATCTGCATCTTGCCCAACATCCTGCGAGCCGTGCGGACGTTCTCCACGACGAAGAACCTCAAAGTCCTGACGACTTCCAAGGTGCCGGCCGGAATTACCTGTTCAGCGTTTGTCGCACCAAGCAGGGCCGGAATGAGATATAACTTGCCAAACTGTTGATTCATAATGTTTTATTGCAGACTTTTTTCAATTTTATCAGCCATCGCCTTAAACTGTTTATCGGTTTCCAACAAGTTGGCGACAGTCTTCAATGCATGAATCACAGTCGCGTGATCCTTGCCGCCGCACTGCTCACCGATTACTATAAGCGATGACTTCGTATATTTTTTCGACAGATACATTGAAAGCTGACGTGCCTGCACCACATTGCGTTTCCGCGAGGCGGTGAAGAAATCAGCCTGCGATGTCCCCATCTCGTCACAAACGACATTAATAATATAGTTTATCGTGACCTCCCGATTCGAGTTGTTGACGAAACGCTCTACCATCTGCTTTGCCAGGCTTATGGTTATCGCCTTTCTGTTCAAGGAAGACTGCGCCACGAGCGAGATAAGGAAGCCCTCCATTTCGCGGACATTTGTCTTGATATGCTCTGCGATGTACGTCACCACTTCATCAGGAAGTTCCACGCCTTCAGTGAAAGCCTTACGTTTCAGTATGTTACAACGAACTTCGACATCCGGCATCGACATCTCGGCTGAAAGCCCCCACTTGAAACGTGAGATCAGACGTTGTTCCATGTCCTTCAGTTCCGCCGGCGACTTGTCGCAAGTGAATATCAATTGTTTGCCTGTCTGTTGCAAATGATTGAAAATGTGGAAGAAAGCGTCTTGTGTTGCGTTCTTCCCCGCCATAAACTGGATGTCATCAACGATGAGCACGTCAATCATCTGATAGAAATGGACGAAATCGTTGCGCGTGTTGCTCTTTGAATTGTTATTGCGGCATGATGACAGAAACTGCATGATGAACTGTTCCGCATTGACATACAGCACGGTAAGTTCGGGATGATATTTCTTGGTCTCAAGTCCGATTGCCTGTGCGATATGCGTCTTCCCCATCCCCGTTGGACTGAAAATGAACATCGGGTTAAAAGATGTCTTTCCCGGATTCTTCGCCACCGACAGACCCGCCTCGTACGCAACGCGGTTGCATTCACCAACGACGAAATTGTCGAAAGAATAGTTTTCATTCAGATTCGACTCAATATTGATTTTTTTGATGCCGGGGAACACAAACGGGTTGTGAATCGTCTGTTCGCTGCTGTCGAAATCAATCTGAATCGGTTTCGGCGGATTTTTCGTATTTGTACGGTCAACTGACGGCTGACGGACGACGACGGGTTTGTTTGCGTCGTTGTCCATCATGATATTGTATTCGAGGCGTCCCTCCGGACCCAAGACCTTACGGATGGCGGTCTTCAGCACCTTTATGAAATGAGTCTCCAGGTATTCATAGAAAAAGTCGGATGGCACCATAATCGTCAGAAGAACACCATCGAGGCTCACCGGCTTTATCGGTTCAAACCAAGTCGAATAAGTCTGTTCAGGAACATTCTCCCTTATCATGGCGAGACATCCATCCCATATTTCAAACAAATCCCTGTCCATTTTTACTCAATTATCTCAATATCAATAATATACAAATTATTTTCCTTAAAAATTTCAAGTTACAAATATCAACATAAAAAAGTGAATAAAAATATTTATTTTATGTTGAATATTAATTATTTTTCTCATATATTACGAGCGGAGACACAAAAAATGCTGCACTCAAGACTTAATCAATTGATTCTAAATTGTTTTGATGTATTTCACATCAACTCCAAACAGACGCTTGAACTTTTCAACAATTCTGTCGGATTCCTTTTGTCTTATTGAAACTTCAAGATAGCAGCGAATCTCGAACTTCGGGTTCAATTGTTCGAGATTTTCGTCTTTCATGATTCGCATTACCTCATTTAGCAGCGGATAATCGAATTCGAGTGAATAGACCTCATCAATTGTCTTTTCAACGACGGTGCAGTTGTCGAGAGCCTCGCGGGCTGATGTCTTGTAGGCATTTATAAGTCCCGGAACGCCAAGCAGCTGCCCGCCGAAATAACGCGTCACGACGACACACACGTTGGTAACGTCCTTAGAAAGTATCTGATTCAGAATAGGTTTCCCAGCCGTCCCCGAAGGCTCGCCGTCGTCGTTGGAGCGGAAACATGATTTGTCGGGGCCGATCATGAAAGCGTAGCAATGATGTTTTGCGTCAAAATATTTCTTTCTGATTTCGGCGACGTGCGCCTTCACCTCGGCCTCGGTATGAACCGGAAACGCTTCGGCAATGAACTTGCTGCCTTTTTCCTTGTAAAGCCCATCGCCCGCCGTTGTAACAACTTTATATGAATCCTCAAACATCATTGTAAAATTTTTTGCAAAGATAATGACTTTTTGAAAAACAGCCCGATGCTTCTGATAATTTCTTATTTTTGCAGCATGAAAACACATTCAAACTCAATACGCGAACTGCGCAGGCACTACGCCGCCATGCTCAACGAAATATACGACCCGAACGAATCAAACACGATTGTCATGATGTTGATTGAGCATTATTTCGGCTTCAACAGGATTTCACTCGCCCTGAATCCCGACTTATGCCTCAACGAGGACGAACTCGAGAAGCTCGACCACGCCGTCAGCGAACTCATGACAAACAGGCCGATACAATACGTCATCGGGGAAACGGAGTTTTGTGACATGCAGTTTGAAGTCAACGGAAACGTCCTGATACCAAGGCCGGAAACGGAGGAACTCGTCTCCATGATTTCGTCAGCGGTCAAAAGTCAGCAGTCAACGGACACCTTTAACATATTAGACATCGGCACCGGAAGCGGATGTATAGCCATCAGTCTCGCCAAACTGTTAAGAAACAGCGAAGTCACAGCCATTGACATTTCAGAAAATGCTTTGGAAGTGGCGAGAAGAAACGCCCTTTCGAACGGAGTCGCCGTTGACTTCATTCTTTCCGACATACTATCGAACCCACATTTGACGAAAAGATTCGACATTATTGTCAGCAATCCACCATACGTATGTGAGAGCGAGAAGAAAACCATGCGGGCAAACGTCCTAAACTTCGAGCCGTCCACCGCCTTATTTGTCGATGACAACGACCCGCTGATATTCTACAGGCACATAATACGTTTTGCCGGAAACAACCTCAACCCCAATGGCGTGGTGTGGTTTGAAGTCAACGAGAACTTCGGCGAAGAGACTGCGGAACTGTGCAGGAACAACGGTTTCGGCAACGCTGCAGTAATCAAAGACAGTTCAGGAAAAGACCGGTTCGTCAAGGCCACTCGATGATGTCAGACTTCGTCTCCGCCTGTATCTGCTTCTCCACAAACCGCGCGTATTCCGCACAGAAATTATGCTTCAACTTGACTGATATTCTTCTTAAAAGGTCAATGTCAAGCGACTCCTTCTTAAGCGTCCGGTTGAAATTACCAGGGTCGCAATGCACACCCTTGGCCAACCACACTTCTGAACGTCCCTCATTTTTCAGGAACTCCTTTATTCTGTTCCCTACATGAAACTCTAATGTTCCCATTTTTCAAAAATTTATTTGCAAAATTAAACAAAATATTGATTTTCAAGCCATTTAAAAATAGCGTTTTTAACAACATATATTGCTATATTTTACTTTCTTAAATATTACATATAACAATGTATGTCATAGAAACCCATACGGCAGAATCAATTTCTTGTAATAAGTAACAAAAAAGTCAAAAATGTTACATACATCTTTGACTTTTTTACAAATAAATTTTGTTTCTCTTCAGACGTGTTATCTTTTAGAAGAATATCAGTTGGACAATTACGTAAACCGGCAGCACGAATATTATTGCGAACTTGTAAATATATTTGAAAAAGTCAGGCATTTTGATGCCGCTTTGTTCAGCGATCGCCTTAACCATGAAGTTGGGTCCGTTGCCGATATAAGTCATCGCGCCGAAGAACACCGCCGCAGTGGAAATAGCCTTCAGGAGGAATTCCGGAACGCCTGCGACCATCGCACCGGTGAAACCAGTATAGTCAAGACCGAGAGCGACACTGTGGAACGCCAATGCGGTCGGCGTGTTGTCGAGGAATGAGCTGAGCACACCTGTCATGTAATAGAACTGATAATCTTTTTCGAGTCCCATGCCCGGCGCATTGTTCTGCAAGTACATGAGTGCGGGCACCATCGTGATGAAAATCCCGATGAACAAGGCCGCAACTTCAAGGATTGGGGTCCAGCTGAACTTGTTGTCTTCAAAACGGGTCTTCTTTTTCGTCAAAAGCATTGAAAGCAAACCTATTACGATAAGGGCGCCACTTTGAATGAGCTTGAGCATATTGTCGTTTCTGGCCGGATCGTCAGACACCGTAAAATAATTCTTGTTTATGAACGCCACCGATGCGATAACGCCCAAAAGGAGGACAAAATTGATTTTGCCTTCTATCCTAAGTGGTTCATGTTCAACAGCATCACGGCGAAGGCTTAATTTATTTTCTTTTTTATACATTATCGTATCATAAATGAAATAAACCAGCAGGAGCAGCAATCCGGCGGTAAGCCATTCTGCGAAGAGGCCGAAGAACCAGCCGAACGATGCGCCGCGCAGGTAAAGCATGAAGAGCGGCGGGTCGCCGAGCGGTGTGAGAAGACCGCCGCAGTTGGCGACGATTGCAATGAAGAAAAGCACAGTATGAACCGTGTGCCTGCGTTGCTTGTTGATATTCAAGAGCGGACGGATGAGAAGCATCGCGGCGCCGGTCGTCCCCATGAACGAAGCAAGCACCATGCCGATTGCGAGCATTACAGTGTTGTTGATCGGCTTCGCCTCCAAATCAATGTTGATGAAAATGCCACCGGTCACGATGAAAAGCGAAAGCAGCAACGCAATGAACGGGACATAGTCATACACAACCTGATGCACAATGTTGTGTGTCATTCCGTTAGCGGCGAAAACCGCAATGACAGGTATTGATAAAATTATCGAAACAATCAGTTTGTTACGATTGCTCTCCCAGAAATGTTCGGTCTTCTTCACAAGCGGGAAAACCGCTATCGACAAAAGCATCAGAACAAACGGGATAAGCGTCCAAAGTGGGATAGAAGTAGTACTCATAGTTCTAATTTGTTAATTTGAAGTTGCAAATTTACGATTTTTTTTACATGAAACACATATATTTTTTAAAAGTTTTGACGTTGTCAATGTTTTTCCCAAAAAAAGAGTGTCACATCTTTTTTTTTTGTAATTTTGCAGCTTGGAAAGCGACTGTCGCGGGCGTATTTTACGCGTGAGGAAAGTCGGGACAGCACAGAGCGACATACTTCCTAACGGGAAGCCTTTGGAGACAAAGGAAGAAAGTGCCACAGAAAATTACCGCCCGAAAGGGCAAGGGTGAAAACGCGAGGCAAGAGCTCACGCATCTCCGTGGTGACACGGACCTGGGGTAAACCTTATGGGCTGCAAGACCAAATATACCGACAACGGCCTTCGGGCCGAGAGGGCTGCTCGTCCGAGTCGGGTGGGTAGGTTGCTAAAGCCTTCCGGTGACGGCAGGCTTAGAGAAATGACAGTCACTCAGAAATGAGAACAGAATCCCGCTTACGCTTTTCTTTCGCCTTCAGACGTGATAAGTTTGAAGGCGAAATTTTTGTATAATAAACACTTGAAAATCACGTTTTTCTTAGTAATTTCGCAAAAAAATAATTTTATGGCAACAACGAAAAAAACACTGGCGTTTTTAGCACTTTTATTGATTTTAAATCATTCATTGTCAGCCCAGAAACGCATTGCACAATATGAGCCGGAAGCAATTTTCAACGAAGCGAAAATGCTGTTTGAAAACAAAAACTACGGCTCGGCGACAGAACTTTTCCACCAATATCTTGAAATGGCGGCAGACCACGAAAACCGGCACACCGTGGAGGCGGAGTTTTACGAGGCGGTCGGTTCCGCCCACATCGGTGAAGGACATCAACTGATTCTGGATTTCGTACACGAGAACCCCGCGAGCATTTGGGCAACAAAAGCCAACTTGCTGTATGCCAACATATTACTTGAAAACAGAAAATATCGCGACGCAATAAAGATTTACGAATCGATAAATCCAGACATGCTTTCCGATGAAGAGAGAGCGGAATACAACTTCAAGAAAGCAATCTCATTCTATCAAGTGAACAAGGTGACGGAGGCGGCTCCGTTGTTCCACGCCGCCGCATTGGAACAAAGCGCATACCAAGACGATGCCCATTACTATTACGCTCACATTCAATATCTTGACAAGAATTACGATGAGGCGAAAAAATATTTCAAACCCATTGAGAACTCACCGAAATACAAGGATGTGATCCAGAATTACATGCTGCAGATGAACTTCTCCGGCGGCGACTTCTCCGCCGTTACCGACAATGCCGAAGAGGCACTCGCCAAAGCCGACAAAAGCCGTAAAGGTGAGCTGGCATTGATGATTGCGGAAGCATGGTATCAACAGCAAAATTTTGCAAAAGCTCTTGATTACTATGATGTTGCAAGAAAAAACACAAAACGCGCCTTCCCACGCGAAGTCGAGTTCAGAATCGGTTTCTGCAAGATGAAAGCCGCCGATTACGATGCCGCCATCGGTCATTTCCAGAATGCGACAAGGAAAAACGACGACGAACTCGGACAGTTCGGCTCGTATTACCTGGCGCAATGCTACATCGAGACACATCAGGAGAAGTTCGCACGCAACGCCTTCCTCTCCGCCTACAAATCAGACTTCGACCACGAGATGAGCGAGGACGCATTGTTCAACTACGCCAAGCTGAGCTTCATCCCCGGCGTCGATCCGTTCAACGACGCCGTAGCACAACTCAATGATTTCCTTGACAAAAACCCGCAGTCGGAACGCGCCGGTGAAGCCCGCCTGATGATTGTCCATCTTCTCTTGAACACGAAAGACTACAACAAGGCGTTGGCAGCCATCGAACGTTACGGCAAAATGGATGTCGAGATGGAAAAGATATACGCCAAGCTCACGTACAACATTGCCGTTCAGTCGTATTCCGACAAAGATTACGACAATGCGATAACATTTTTCAATAAAACAATCAAGAGCGGCGGCACTTCCGGCAACCTCCGCGCCGACGCAACCTACTGGCTCGCCGACGCTTATCTACAGAAGAAAGACATCGAAAACGCCGAGAAAAACCTCATGGCATTCATCAAGATGCCGGCGGCGGAACGTTCGGAGATGTTCACGTTGTCATACTACAACTTCGGTTACATCGCGTTCCAGAAAGGCGACTTCGCCGACGCCGCCAAGGAATTCGCCTATTTCGTGAACCAAGGCGATGTCGAAAAAAGCTACGAATCCGACGCATGGATGCGCATAGGCGACTGCTATTTCATGAGCAGAGACTACAACAAAGCGATTTCTGCTTACGAAAACGCATCAAAACTCGACCCCCAAAACGCCGACTATGCCATGTTCCAGACCGGCATGGGCTACGGAGCCATGGGCGAAACCAACAACAAAGTGAACAGCATGAACATTTTATGTGAAAACCATAAAAACTCGTCGTTCTACGACAGGGCATTGTACGAAATCGGGATGACACATCTCGGAAACAACGACGAGCGTTCAGCCATCACCGCATTCGACCGCCTTGTAAAAGAACGCCCGCGCTCATCTTTCGCACGCAAAGGCCTGATGAAAATCGGGATGCTCTATTACAACAATGACCAATATGAGCAGGCACTGACATCATTGCAAAAGGTGGTGAAAGACTATCCTGACACCGAAGAGGCACGCGAAGCCATTAATATAATAAGGAGTATCTTCATGGAGACCAACCGGACACAGGAGTTTTTTGAATTCGCCCACGACTGCGGCATCAACACGAGCGTTTCAGAAAAGGACTCTTTGGAGTTCAGGACTGCCGAGAAATTTTTCCAGGAAGGCAACTACAACGAAGCATTTAACGCAGCAAAACAATATATCGAACACAACAAAAAAGGCGCATACCTCCTGAAAATCAATTATTTCGCTCTCACATCACTCGAAAAGACAGGCAGGGCAAACGAGACGAAACCGTATCTCGAATACATCATCTCACAGCCCGACAACGACTATACCGACAACTCACTTTTGAAATTAGCAAAGATGGAATTTGACGCCAACGATTTTTCAAAAGCCAACAGCTATTATGCAAGACTTCTGAACATAACTGAAAATCAAAAGATTAGAACCGAGGCACTCGAGAAAAGCATGATTTGCGAATACAAACTCAACAACTACCAGAAAGCGATTGAAGCGGGAAATTCACTTGCGACAATGGACCTGACGCAAACGCAGAAAAACATCATGAACTACGCTGTCGGTATGTCAATGTTCCAGCTGAAAGACTATGTCCCGGCCTCGTCAAAACTTGAGGCATGCGCCCGCAACGACAAAACCGAAATCGGTGCGGAGGCGGCGTACTACGACGTGCTCGCCAGTTGGAACATGAAGGAAATCGACAAAACCGAAAGCAAGGTGTTTTTCATTTCCGACAACTTCGGGAATCACAACTATTTGGTTGCCAAGTCGTTCTTGGTTCTCAGCGACGTTTATGTGGCTAAAGGAAACTCATTCCAGGCCAAGGAAACTTTAAAAAGCGTGATCGAAAATTACCCTGACGACCAACATAAAAACGAGATTGTCGAATCGGCGCAGCTGAAGCTCGCTGAAATTGAAAAGAACGAAAATAAAGTGTATTAATTATTTCCAAAGAATAAAACAGAAATGAAAAATATCTTAAAATCATTGATTATTAGTATTTTAGCATTGGCGATAGGTTTCGTCTCCAACGCTCAGGAACACAACGAACAAGTAACAGTTGAAGGCTCGTACCGACCGCAGATCAAACGCTCCGAACGACTCGTGAAAAATCCTGATACGCCAAAAAACGACTTCAACATCCCCGACTACAAGGCCAGAACAAAAGACTTCGACTACGGCTACAACATGGAAATGGAAACGATGAGCGCGTTGCAATACAAACCCGCACAGGATTCTGACATCAAAGGCAACATGCTCAAGGCAGCTTTCGGGACGAGGCTGTCGCCGGTTTTCTCGTACCACCATTATTCGGACCTGTCGAAAACAATGAGCCTGAAAGTCGGCATCAACCATTACTCGACATGGCTCAACCAAAAGGATTACAAGAAATCCACATTCATGAACAACGGCTTAAACGTTGTCACCACCAACAAATTCAAGGCCGGACAGCTCGACATCTTCGGGAATTATCATTATGACATGTATCACCTGCGCTCTTACAATGACATTTCCGGCGACGAGACAGCCAACGACAACGGCCGCAACATACATTCCATGAAGGCCGGGGCGAAATGGACAACCGTCGGGACAAGCTACAGGCAATTGTATCAAGAATATACCGGCGACTACCGTTACACCGAAATCATGGGCGGCACCAATGAAAACCAGATAAATGCGAAAGCACACCTCGCTTATTCCGACAGCTGGATCGGCAAAAAAAGTGTCGATAACCTACAGACAATCAATGTGGATTTGGGTGCAAGCTACAATTATGTTTACAAGAGCCTTTTCATTTTCGACTTAAAGCCCAACTTCACCATGAGCGGCGAGTTCTACGGCCTTAAACTCGGATTTAACATCGATTTCAAGACGGAGGAGAAAATCGGTTTTTATCCCGACATCAAAGGCAGCTTCCTCTTGTTCAACAAAGACCTGGAACTATTCGCTAAACTCGGCGGCTGTTCAAAAATCAACACTCTCGAATCCGTCGTCAAAGAAAATCCGTTTGTGACGACGAACTTCACATACCTGAGCGACTTCGGCTACGAGAAGAATCCCTTCAACTTGGATTTCGGAGCCAAGATGAACATTTTCAGCATTTTGGATTTATACATCGGAGGCAATTACCGCATCATGGAAAACGGTCTGTTTTACATTCCCGACTATGATTTTTACGCAAGTTACGACAAGGACGACGCCATCTATCATCTTCAGGCCTTCGACGTTGTTTTCATGGATTACAACCTTTGGAAATTCATGTTCGACGTGAACTGGAAGATCGACAGCGACGCCAACGTCTCGCTGTCGATGACGTTCAACAACTACTCGATTCCGCGCGCCTGGTACAAGCCCGCATTCGAGCTGACAATCGGCGGAGACTACAAGTACGATGACTTTTGGAAATTCAACGCCTCGGTGAATGTCATGGGCAAACGCTGGGCATTGGACGAAAACGCTGCGGAAATCGAGTTAAAACCGGCTTTCGACATCCAAATCGGCACTGATTATCAATTAAATAAAGACCTTGTCGCCTTCGCTGAAATCCACAACCTCATTCACAACAAATACCAGCTTTTCTACAATTATCCGAGCATGGGATTTGAATTGTTTTTGGGCTTGAAATATAAGTTTTGACATATTTTTTAGTCACTTTTTTGATGTTTCTTAAAGAAAAATTTCTTATCTTTGCACGCTTTTATAAAATTGGACAAACAAGAAATTTAACATAAAAAATGACTGAAGAAGAGAAAATCCAGAACGCTGAAAGCAACTATGGTGCCAATAACATCCAGGTTCTGGAAGGATTGGAAGCGGTGCGCAAACGCCCTGCAATGTACATCGGCGACGTGAATGTCAGGGGCTTGCATCACCTTGTGTATGAAGTGGTTGACAACTCCATCGATGAGGCGATGGCGGGTTGGTGCGACACTATCGGAATTGAAATTTTACCAGGAAACAGCATATCTGTCGTTGATAACGGACGCGGCATCCCAACAGGAATGCACGAAAAGGAGAAGCGTTCGGCTCTTGAAGTTGTTCTGACAGTGCTTCATGCAGGTGGAAAGTTCGACAAAGGCTCTTACAAGGTCTCCGGCGGTCTGCACGGCGTCGGTGTCAGCTGCGTCAACGCGCTTTCAAAACACCTGAAGGCGGAGATTCACCGCGAAGGCAAGATTTTCGTTCAGGAATACGAATTCGGCAAGCCGCTGTACCCGGTGAAAGTCACCGGCGATGCTGACGACCACGGCACGAGAATCACCTTCACTCCTGACGACACGATTTTCATCACAAGCGAATACAGCTACGACATCCTCGCCGCCCGCATGCGCGAACTCGCTTATCTTAACAAAGGCATCACCATCACGTTGAGAGACAGACGCATAAATCCGGAAACAGGACTTGAAGGCAAGTCGGAGACATTCCATTCGGCGAACGGCCTCGTGGATTTCATCAACTACCTTGACGAAAACCGCGAGAAACTCACACCGGAGCCTATTGCCATCCAAGGCGAAGCCGACAATGTGCCGGTCGAGATCTCACTTGAATACAACACCTCTTATTCCGAAAACTTACATTCATACGTCAACAACATCAACACCCACGAAGGCGGCACGCACCTCGCAGGTTTCCGCCGCGGACTGACACGCACCTTGAAAGCCTACGCCGACAAGGAGGGGATGTTCTCGAAGCTGAAATTTGAAATCAACGGCGACGACTTCCGCGAAGGCCTGACGGCGATCATCTCGGTGAAAGTGCCGGAGCCGCAGTTCGAGGGTCAGACCAAGACGAAACTCGGCAACAACGAGGTCATGGGCATCGTTGACAAGATTGTGAGCGAACACCTTTCAAATTATCTTGAAGAACATCCGAAGGAAGCCAAGATGATTGTCGATAAGGTCGTTTTGGCGGCCACGGCTCGTCATGCGGCACGCAAGGCACGCGAGATGGTGCAGCGCAAAGGTGCGTTGAGTGGAGCCGGTCTCCCAGGCAAACTCGCCGACTGTTCGGAGCGTAACCCTGAGATGACCGAACTTTATCTCGTTGAGGGTGATTCCGCAGGCGGTTCCGCAAAACAAGGCCGCGACCGTAAGTTCCAGGCGATACTTCCTTTGAGAGGTAAGATTCTGAATGTCGAAAAAGCGATGCAGCACCGCGCCTTCGAAAGCGAGGAAATCAGAAACATTTACACAGCACTCGGTGTCACAATCGGAACGGAAGAAGACAGCAAGGCGTTGAACATAGAGAAGTTACGTTATCACAAGATCATCATCATGACCGATGCTGATGTCGATGGCAGCCACATCTCAACGCTTATCCTGACATTCTTCTACCGTTACATGCCGGAACTAATCGAGAAAGGTTACGTCTATATCGCCACACCTCCGTTGTATCTCATCAAGAAAGGCAAGACCGAGCGTTACTGCTGGACAGAAGAGCAACGTCAGGCCATCGTGAACGAGCTTTCTACAGACGGCACCGACAAGGGATTGCACATCCAGCGTTACAAAGGTCTCGGTGAAATGAACCCCGAACAACTCTGGATGACGACAATGAATCCGGAGTTCCGCACGCTGCGCAAGATCCACATCGAAAACGGAGCCGAAGCCGACTACATCTTCTCAATGTTGATGGGCGACGACGTCGGGCCGCGCCGCGAGTTCATCGAACAGAACGCCACTTACGCCAATATCGACGCATAATTGTAAATATCTTATAACATTTGACACGAGAGGAACGCCAAACCACGGTGTTCCTCTCTTTTTTGCGTCTTTTCCAAATGTTTTTGTAAAAAACAATTTACATAAAAATCCTTGACATAAGTCATTGTTTATCTTAATTTTGCATCATCAGAACTGAAAACAGGCCAACCTTTTACGCATGACATTAATTGCCGAATTAGGTTTGCCATGAGTTAAGTTTATGAATTTACAAATTCTTATAAAAAATCTATGGAAAAAGATAAAAGTTATTTTAAAAGGACAAGAAATTGTGTTGACAAAGAGACATTGGCTATGATTCCTCAAACGGTGCAAGAAAGGAGGATTTTCCTTACTAAAGAACTGTCCAAACTTGTAAACAAAAGCATAACATGCCCCGCACTTGGAAATGTAAAGGTAAGAATAACTACATCCAGCGTAAATGAAGCTGCAAGGAAAGCAGCCCGCACAATTGATTCCACGATTGCTGCACTTAACACTATTAATTTGATTAAGAATGCGCATTATTATGCCGGAGATATGCCAAGAAGCAATAAACAAAAGAGAAATTTTCAATTTGTTTTCATTTACATTTTAAAAAGTTTTTTGATTGGATTTGGAGAGGTGAAAATCATTGTCGGTGTCCAAGAAATAGGAAACTTTTTACACTATTCTGTGACAATCCCAGAACTAACAAAAGACACTGAAGATTGAAGTCATACACTCTTATTTCTTTCAGTGTCTTTTGTCTAAAGAAAAAGCATCAAGGACTGAAGCCAATACACTATTATGTCTCAAGATGCCTTCGGTCGAACTTGACGCTGCAAAGATACTATATTTTTTTTAATTGAGATATATTTTTAATTTTTTTTACATGACTAATAACCAAAACATTCTGCAACAGAAAATCAGCAGTCTTTTCAATGCCGGAATCGAATGCTCTCTGTTTTTCAAGAAAGGGTACGAAGACGAGGCCTATTACATTTTCGGGAAGACCATCAACCTCGCCGCACAGCTTTATTTCGAGGATCTCCACAACCCATTGTTCGGAGACATGACCGACAACGTGGGATTCGGAGAGCAATGCGAGTTGCATCTTTATATTGATGACATGCCCGAAGTCGTGAAAGTGTCGCTTTTCGAACTTCAATTTGACTATCTCAGCCTACTTCTCGACAACCTGATGGCAAGAATCGTCAGTTGCCAAGAGACGCGAAGGATGCTTGTTGACACGCTGAACACAGCGAAACTGTTTAAATATCTTGCAATTGACTCATCCGGGAGACCCGATGTCGTTGACAACACCATCTGCATATTTCTGGAACTTTATTGTCTTTCCGACAAGGAGAAAATATGCGACACGCTCATCTCTTATCTCACGGAACTTGATGAGATAAGCACTTTTGACGAGATATACGGCATCTTGAAAATCACGCCGAAGCACATCATCGACTTCGTTTATTTCTTCGAATACCTTGAAGTCAGCGGGAAGTTTGCGGAATTTTTGGAAAAGGTGTGAATTTTATCAAAAAGTTGCCATATATATAAACATTTTTGTAATTTTGCAATCTGAAATATATGAGAAATGAACGCACAATTTTGGCGTACAAGACATATTTCATGGATTTCATTTCGACATTGAATGAAAATGAAATAAAGAAGATATTCTATGTCATTGATATGCTGAAAGTTCAAGAGAGAATCAGCACAAAGTTCGTAAAATTCATCAGAGATGGATTATACGAACTGCGAGTTTCTCATAACAACAATATTTATCGTGTGTTTTTCATCTTTGACAATGAGAATATCGTATTGTTATTCAACGGTTTCCAAAAGAAAACAATGAAAACACCTAAAAAGGAAATTGACACTGCTTTAAAATTGAAGGAGGAATATTATGCAAGCAAAAAATGAAGATGTAACCTGCATTGATACCATTATGGATGAAAAATTCGGCAAGGCCGGCACACCAGAACGTGACAATTTCAGGAAGGAAGCTTTTGCATTTTGTGTCGGCAAAATCATTTTTGACGCAAGAAAATCAGAAAAAATCACACAGAGTGAGCTTGCTTTTAAAATTGGCACAAACAAATCATACATTTCAAGAATTGAGCACGGAATTGTTGAACCAAGCGCAGGTCTTTTCCTGAGGATAATTGACGCTCTCGGACTAAAATTCGAGATTGTAAAATAAACAATCAGCTTTTTCACAAATTTCTCTCTTGAAAATATTTCCGTCATATATTTTCAACAGAAGAGAATATGAAACGTACGTAAGCGATTGCGAATCAATCAGAAACAGACTTAATGGCAACATCGCAAAGATTTACCATTAAGCCAAATTCTACAGTTTAAACGTCTCGCCCGGTTCAGGAACCACGATGTCCTTGAAACCGTTTGCCTTGGCGAGATAATGTGCGTATTTCTCCTGAACGCCGCGCTCGCCGTGAACGACGAACACCTTCTTCACCTTCGACGGATCCTGACATTCAAGATAATGCGCCATCTCCTTGTAATCGCCGTGACCGCTCAACGCGTCAATCCTGAAAATCTCGGCGTTGACATTATGCGGCATCCCGAAGATGGAAATCTCCTTTTCGCCGTTGAGCAGCCTTGCACCCAAAGTCGTCGGGGCACAATAGCCGACACAAAGAATCGTATTCTTCTGATGGTCAATGCTGTTAGCGATGTGATGTTTCACGCGACCCGCCTCCATCATGCCCGAAGCAGAGATGATGATGCAAGGCTCCTTGGTCGCGTTCAACGCTTTCGAGACATTGACGTTGGTGACGTAACGCAACGTGTTGAAGCCGAACGGATCGTCATCATATTCAAGGACTTCCGCGACATCCTTGTTGAAGTCGTCAAGGTGCATCTTAAAGATAGAGGTGGCGTTGGTTGCGAGCGGGCTGTCAACGTAAACCGGAATACGAGGCAGTTCTCCTTTGTTATAGAAGTTATTCAGCAGATACACAATCTCTTGTGTTCTTCCGATGGCGAACGACGGGATTATCAGCTTGCCTTTTTTCTCAACGCAAGTGTGATAAATTATGTCCAAAAGTTTCTGTTCGGCTCCGTCCTTCTCTTCATGAAGCCGGTCGCCGTAGGTGCTTTCGGTGATGAGATAATCGCACTGAAGGAAACGCGTCGGCGGTTTCAGCAGATAGTTGTGTTCACGCCCGATGTCGCCGGTATAGCCGATGTTCGTAACCTTGCCGTCTTCTTCGATTCTTATTGTGGCACAGGCGCTTCCGAGCATGTGACCTGTGTTGTAGAACTTCACGCTGATGTCTTTGTCAATATAGAAACGGCGGTTCTGCTCCGTCGAGATGAACAATTCCATGCAGGCGCGTGCGTCTTTTTCGGTATAAATCGGCTCAATAGGCTTCTGTCCCTGACGCGAGCGTTTCTTGTTGAACCAATGCACGTCGTTTTCCTGAATGAAACCGCTGTCAGGCAGCATTATCGAACAAAGCTCACGTGTGGCGTTGGTGCAGATGACCGAACCGCGGAAACCTTTCTTGTAAAAATAAGGTATCAACCCCGAATGGTCGATATGCGCATGGGTCAAAATGATATGGTCAATCTGTGTCGGGTCAACCATGATGTTGCGGTTCATGGCATCGGTCTCAAGACCTTTGCCTTGGAACATTCCGCAATCAAGAAGTATTCTCTTGCCTTTGTCGGTGGTAATCAGATGTTTGCTTCCCGTAACCTCGCGTGCCGCGCCGATAAACTTTATTTTCATAACAACACTCTATTTAACATTAATTTTCCTTGTAACATTTCCGTTTTCAGTCAGAATATTGATGAAATAAACTCCGCTTCCGAATGAAGTCAAATCAATCTGAACTTCATCATCATCGACATTTTTCACCAAAAGAACCTGGCCGAGCGAGTTGATGATTTCGATTCTTTTCATCATTTCAGCCTTGACAGCTATCATTCCTGATGTCGGATTCGGATAAATCGCAACATTTTCCGTAGTGTTTTCATCAACGGCAGTGAGTTCGATCATCGTTTCCACCGGCTCGGACTCGCAGCCATCATTATATATCGCTACGACTTTGTAATAATAATAACCTGGTTCTTCAATGATGTCAAGTGCTTCATAATGTGACATAAACGGCACATTTACAATGCGTTTTATCATTTCAAATTCACTGTCATCGGTAGCTTTATACACTTCAAATCTGTTAAGTTCACTTTCATAATCGGCTCTGTCCCAGGCGAGACGCACGCAGAATTCGTCATCTTCCCAATAACATTCGTTTTCAAAATTTTCAGGCGACGGGCATGACTCGTCAAGATTTGAATTAAAATCCTGCGTAAATGCAAGCTGCATGAACATCATGCACAAGATAAATAACGGTAACTTTTTCATTTTTTTTAAAATATTTCCGCAAAGATAAACAAAAAAAGGACGCCGACAATCGACGTCCTTCAATATTTTCAAATATTTTTCAATTATTTCACAACGACTTTGCGGACTGTTGTGCTGCCGTCGGCAACGACTTTCACGAAGTAAACTCCGTCGAGGCCGCTCACGTTGAGTTGTGCGTCGCCGTTTGCCTTGCCGCTCATCACGACCTGGCCGATGCTGTTGATGACCTGATATTCAAACTGCGAGTCTGAAACGATATTCAACACGTTTTCAGCCGGGTTAGGATAAATGCCGAAGCCGGCTTCATTTTCACCGACACCCGTGTAATCCATGTCGATCTGCACTGCTGCCGGCAATGCTTCTCCCTCGGCATATACAGCGATGACCATGTAAGTGTATGAACCTTCAACAAGTTCTTCATCTACAAACGTTGTCTCTGTAAGAGCGTCAGCCACGACAACGCCATTGCGCTTGACGATGTATGAGAGTGCGTTTTCAGGGGCATCCCATGTCACGACAGCGTTATGGCCGTCAGCGATTGCTTCGAGGTTCGTGACAGGACTGAGAACGACAGGGCTGCCGCCGCCACAGTTCACATCAAATTCGCACTGCATACCCTGAGTTGGTGTGCCGCTGCTTGCATAAATCTGCTCACCGCCTTCGTATTCAATCTCAAATGAGTTTTCCGACGGCCAGCTATTACCCTGGAATGAGACAGTGACATGAACGCCGCTGCCGATTTCAAGAGTGAAGTCAGCATCTGTACCTGTGCTTACCGTGAGATTTTGTGCAGGAGTGCCATCGTTGAATGTGACGACAAGCTTGTTGCCGTTCCAGCCGTCGCCGTAGCTGTCGTGGAGATGGAACAGAACATTGCATGAGTTCTTCAATGCGCCTTCGCCTTCCGCCGAGACTTCATTGTCAGCAACCAATGTGAACACGAGAGGCAACACCTCCGTTGAAGGGCAATTTCCATCAATATTGACGTTGAACACAGCAGTACCGATTCCTTCAGCCTCGATGGTGCCAATCTCGAATGTGTCATTTTCAAATGTGACATACTGGCTTGTCGATGAAATTGTCACTACAGCATTTGTCGCCATGTAATGACCTGTATTCTTGAAGTTGGCGACAACAGTTGAAGTTGTGCCAGGCTCATAGCTGCCTGCGAACTGGAAGCTGTCGAAGCCAATGATAGGAGCACCTATTGTAATAATGGCCTTGCCTGTCCAGACCTCTGAACCGCAAGTCATCGTGACGTTAATCTGAACTTTCGTGCCGTCAGCGACACCGGCTGCCACCGTGTAGGCGAACTCGTCGGTGAGGGTGACTGTCTCGTCAGCGGCGACGACTGCAAATGAGCCTTCACTGTCTGTCAATGTGATGGCGTCGCTCTCGCAGCTCAACGCGACTGTTGTCGTTCCGGTTGTCGGGTCAACACCGACGTTCTTGAATGAAATCGACATTGTCTGTTCCGAAGCCGCCGGGACGTTTGCCGGGGTGTAACCTGACACTGTCATGTATGATCCTTCAGCAGGAAGTATTTCAATAGGTTCGTTGTAAGTCACTCTGTTGTAACCGAGGACGACGAGCTGTGCCGTGCCGACATTTGAAAGCGGAGCGAATGTCATTGTGCCCTGACCGTCAACGATGTTGCAGGAGGCGATGATTTCGCCGTCCATTGACAGTGTGGCGATTGCGAATGCTGCGTCTGCTGTGATTTCGAGTTCTGACATTCCGAGCATCAATGCCGCAGGAGCCAGCGACACATTCATGTCAGTCGGGTTGGCTGTCCTGACCATCAATGTCGGGTCGCCGAAGAGAATCCATGTGTCGTGGCATTCAGTGTCACCGCTCTTGTCGATGACGCTCATGTTACCGTTCAAAGAAGCGCCTGCGAGTGTGTGGTTAAACATGTCACCGCCGCTCCATTCCGTCAGGATGTTCACCATCTCGTCCTGACCATACATTGGTGGGATCCATGGCTGTGACATCCACGAGAACATGCCGCCGATGGCACCTGTAGGTGCACCTGTCGAGTTGTCGGTCGCACGCATCCATGCCTCTGCGAAGCACTCCGAACCATAGTTGAACTGGCCGTTTTCGCAAGCCACCGACCAGACTACAGGCCACATGTTGTCGTTCACCAAAGCGTTGACGTTGCTGTTGCTGTAGCCAGCGACGCCCCAGCTTGTCGGTGAACCGTGGTTGCAGTAGTTGATGATGCTGATACCTTCATTGATCGTCGCGCTGATTGTAGCCTGTGACGCGTCACCGCCGCTGCCGCCGTGATGTTCTGTAACTTGTGAATATGTGTAATGGAGCAGTGTGTCGCGGATGAGGTCGATGTGACGATAGTCGTCTTCGCCGTAGTGACCGCTGCCTGCGCCATAGTAACCTATACCCATGCCTTTGTCGCCCCATGTGATGTCGCTCTGAAGGTCACGCTCGTAAAGAAGAACCTTTGCGACATGATTGGCCAAGTGAGCGTCTGTCTCAACCGAGAAACGTCCGACAAAGACCTCCGGATAATGGTCGGAGCCTTCAATCTGACCGAACCAGTTGTCCGAACGTTCGCCACTTACTGCGTGCGGTGTGATATGTGCATAGTCGCCGACAAACAGCACATAGGCGAGATTGCGGTTGGGGTCGTTGTAAATGTTTGTGATGTAGTTCTTGATGCCTGTGTCGGTGTTGCCACCGGCTTCCGTCACGCTCACCATCGTTGTCGGACGGCCTGACTGGTTCTTCCAGTTCACGAACTCTTCCATGCCAGCCATGAACTGGTCTGCGCAGATAACGAGCATCTCGCCGTCATCCTCCACGAAAGGATAAGCCTTGGCT
This sequence comes from Bacteroidales bacterium, assembly GCA_024400305.1. Lineage (GTDB taxonomy): Bacteria > Bacteroidota > Bacteroidia > Bacteroidales > F082 > Limimorpha. Next base: position 48,336 of record JAKSMX010000001.1, read on the forward strand.
GCATCGTCGAAGTTGATGAAACGACGGCTGTAGGAAGCCTTGAACTCCGGAGAAGTCTTAACAACGTTGCTCTTGCGGGCTGACTTCTGGTTCTCACCGTTGTTGCTGACCTTCGTCATGGCTATTGTCATGCTTGTATAGACACGCAATGTCTTTGTGACAGGGTTGTAAGCGAACGGGCGGACCAAGATGTTCTGGCCGCGGAAGTCTCTGATGATGTACGGGGCGTCGAGTGAAGCCTGTGTTGCCGGCCAAAACGCATCCTGCTGATACATTGCGCCGTAGGTGTAAGGCACATCTTCAGGGTTGATCTGACGGCTGAAGTTGCCTTTTGAAGGAGCGACCTCGACATTCTCGAAATCGACATACTTTGAATTGATGACATTAACATTCATCTCTGCCATGTCACCGATCATGACCGGGATGACTTCGTATGGAAGCTGCGGGGCGCCGGCCTCAAGCTCCAAAGCCATCTTACCTGCACTGACAGTCACCTGCGTGCCGTTTGGTGTCTTGACGTTTGTCGTGTAGAAACCGCCGAGTTCAAAGTTCACGACGACTTCCTTTTCTGATGATGAGACCAGTGTCGCCACCGGTGCGGCCGGGGAATCCTTTGTGATTCCGTGCCATTCCTGTGCTATTCCCATGAAAGAGAATAACATAAGGACTACTGTTAATACATATTTTCTCATATTATTAAAAAATTTGAAGTTTACATTTTTGGGCGCAAATATACATAAAAAAAGGACGCCGACAACCGACGTCCCAGATTTTTTTTGAAATAATTTCAAATTACTTTACAATGACCTTGCGGACTGATGTATTTCCGTCTGCAACAACCTTCAAGATGTACATGCCGTTGAGGCTGCTGACGTTGAGTTGTGCCTCGCCGTTTGCGTTGCCGCTCATCACGACCTGGCCGATGCTGTTGACAAGCTGATATTCGACCTGACCGTTTGAGACGATGTTGAGAACGTTCTCGGCCGGGTTAGGATAGATCATGAAGTTAGTTTCGTTTTCTTCAACACCCGTGTAATCCATGTCGATCTGCACTGCTGCCGGCATTGACTCGCCATCTGCATACACTGCGATGACCATGTAAGTGTATGAACCTTCAACAAGCTCTTCATCGACAAACGTTGTCTCTGTGAGAGCGTCAGCCACGACAGTGCCATTGCGCTTGACGATGTATGAGAGCGCGTTTTCAGGAGCGTCCCATGTCACGACAGCATTGTGGCCGTCGGCGATTGCTTCGAGGTTTGTGACAGGATTCAAGATGACAGGGGCTTCACCTGCACAGTTGACGTCGAATTCGCACTGCAAGCCCTGTGATGGAGTGCCGCTGCATGCATAAATTTGCTCGCCGCCTTCATATTCAATCTCGTATGTGTTTTCATACGTCCAACTACTACCCTGGAATGAAACTGTGACATGAACGCCTGTTCCGATTTCAAGAGTGAAGTCAGCATTTGAACCTGAAGAGATTGTGAGGTCTTGTGAAGGAGTGCCGTCGCTGAATGCAACGATAAGCTTGTTGCCGTTCCAGCCGTCGCCGTAGCTGTCGTGGAGATGGAACACTACATTGCATGTGTTCTTCATGACGCCTTCGCCTTCTGCTGACACTTCATTGTCGGCTGTGAGGGTGAATGTCAGAGGCAGCTGTTCCGTTGTCGGGCATGACGAGTCAACAGTAACATAGAACAATGCCGTGCCTTCGCCGCCGACTTCGATTGTGCCGACGTTGAATTCTGTCTGTGCAAATGAGAGATATGAGCTTGCGCTTGAGATTGTCACAACGGCGTTGTTTGCCATGTAGTGACCTTTGTTCTCGAATTTCGCTATGACAGGATATGTCTCGCCTGGTTCGAAGAGGCCGGCCCACTGGAAGCCCACGTAGTTGACGATAGGAGCGCCGACGACGACAGTGGCCTTGCCAGCCCATGTGTCAGAACCGCATGTTGATGTCACATTGATGGTGATCTTTGTATTGTCAGCAACGCCAGGAGCCACGATGAATGAGAACTCGTCTGCCAATTCAATTGTCTCATCAGGATTGATGGTGCCGAACGAACCTTCACCATCGACAATTGTGAGGTTGGCATCGTCGCATGTGAGGACGACGTTTGTCGTGCCTGTTGTCGGGTCTGCGCCGACGTTCTTGAATGTGATTGACATTGACTGTTCCTCGTTGCAAGGGACGTTGCCAGGAGTGAAGCTGTTGACCGAGATGAATGGGCCTTCCATTGCAGCGGCCGGGATTGTCTCGATGCTCGGGATGCAGTTCGGGTGTGTGACGCAGATTGTCACATCGCCGCCGCTTGTGATAGGTGTCAAAGCGATGTTTGTCGTGCCTGACTCGTCGATAGTGCCGGCGCCGTAGAGGACACCGTCCTTTGAGATGCCGACGTATGAGCCTGGTTCAGCCGAGACCTCGAAGAAATCCATGCCGATAGGGAGGATCGGGAGATAGCTGACGTCGTTGGCGACAGGCTGTATTCTGTATGGGAGGACGGAGCCGTCACCGAGGACGTGGTAGGCTTCCCAGCAGTAGAGTGTCTCGACATGCAAAGTGTAGCCGAGTGCGCCTGCTGCATTGCCGGCGAGGTTGCCGACGTACGGGATTGCGCAGACTGTGTTGTACGCGTTGTCTGTCCAGATGGCGTCGTAGCAACCGAATGTCGTCTCTTCGTATGAAGGCATTGTGCCGTCAGCGCGGCTTGTAGCACCGACTGCGAAGTAGTAGTCGTTGAGCCAGTATGTTGAAGGGCATGAGCCGATGTAAGCGTAAGCGGCTTTGTTTTCAGCACGCACCATTGTCTCGCCGAAGCATGCGCCTGAGATACCCCAGTCGGCGGCCTGGCAGCAGTTGCCCATTGCGAGGAAGTACTTGTCGGTGTTTGTCAGGTTGTTGACATCGCTGTTTGTCAGGCTCGGGCCAGCCCAGCTTGTATTTGAGCCGTGCGCCGTGTAGTTCACGAAGCCGACACCTGTGTTGAGATGGCTGTAGCAGTTTGTATATGTTCCGTGACTGTATTCATAGACGTTGGCGAAGCCGTGGTCTGTGTTATAGTAGTAGTTCGTGGCGTACCAGATAGCCGGTCTGCCAACTCTGACACCCCAGCCGCTGTCTTCACCGGCGATGAGGAGCACGTTGCCGAGGTAGCTCGGATCCGGCATCGTCAGCTGCTCGTATTCCATTGACTTGTGAACCATTGCCTGAAACTGCGCGACGGTTTCTGCCGGGAAACGGCTGTGGAACATCTCCGGGAACTCGTCACCGTCGATACTCATGTAGTTGAGGTCTGACACACACTGTGTTGATGCCTGGCCTGATGTCAATGACGGAGCGACCTCATTCTTGTCACCAACGATCATGACGAATGTAGGAGCTTCCTCGTTGTACTTGCTTGTGATGAAGTTCTTGATTGAAGCGGCTGTCGTGCCGACTTCTGCCTCGTCTGTGTAATGGACATCGACATAGAAACCTTTCACGGTCTTCCATGCGACCCATTCTTCCATTGCTGCCTCGAACATGCGGTTTGCGACGACCAACATCTTGACAGGTGACTGCCAGAGGTCAGGGTGCTCATCATAGATGTCGTTGATGGCGCGGCTGTTGAAGAACTGCGAATAGATTGTTGTGTAGTACGGGCTGAATGTGCGCGCGAACTCGCTGTAAGCGACGGTCTCGTCATAGTCGGCGAAGCTGACTTCGACTTCGATGTCGTTATGCACTCTGATCGTGTTGCTTGCCGCATCATATTCAACAGGATTGATCGTCAATGCGCCGATTTGGATGCCACGCATCGTTCCTTCGATGGCGAAGTTGTAGATTGGGCGTTCAGCGAAGCCGCGGAGGTTGTAGGCCTTCTCGTTGTATGAGAACGGGATGTCTTCCGGCTTCTGGTCTTTTCTCAACGGGATCTGCATCGGGGCGACCGTGCTGATGCCGTAGTCTGAAAGGTTATAGACTGTCGTTGTGTAGTTTTTCACTGTCACCTTGACGTCTTTCACGCCGAACGGGACGGCGATGAGTTTGTTGGCCGTCGGAAGGCTCGGGTCTCCGATGTTGCCGGCCTGGTATGTGTTGTCCATCGTAAGTGCGGAGAACACACCCTTCTCTGTTGTGACGCTCTGGCTCTCAATGCTGTTGAATGAGAATGTTGCCGAGAATCCACTTGCGGTTACGTTTGTAGCCTCCTGTGAACCCTTCATCTGTGGGTTGAGGTCGATGCGACCCTGGGCAAACGCCTGGAAACCGAACATGACGGCAACCAAAGCGATTGCGAGTTTTCTGAATTGTAATTTCTTCATTTTTGTAAAAATTGATGAATATTAAAAATTAATTGTAATCCTTATTTTATGTAATACAAATTACCTAACAACAACTTTCCTCGAAACGGTCCTGCCATCCGTCTTGACATTGACAAAATACATCCCCGCATTCAAATCGCTTGCATCTATCACATTTGAATTTGAACCGACGTGTTTCACAATCTGACCTGAAACATTATAAATGTCGGCATTTTCAAAATCCACACCTTTTATAATAATATTGCCGCCGTCCTGATAGACACTGAATTCAGTTTCTGCATTTTCATTGACATCCGTAATATTAATAATGACATAAGTGTCGCCATCCGCCGTCGTCGCCGGCCCGGACTCGCCGCCTTCATAAACAGCAATCACCTGATACAGATAGCCGCCTTCTTCACCTGTCATGTCGTCAAAATATTCAGTTTCCGTCGTGTTTCCGATGAGTTCAAATTCTGTTGTGGTAACGCCTTTGTAAACATCGAATGAAATCTCATTTCCCGTTGCAGGTGTCCACGAAATCAATGCGCCGTATGTATTGTCATCATTCCAGACATATTCACCCGTAAGATTTGTCGGCGCCAAGAACGGATTCTCGACCACTGGCCCCATGGTGCCGTCGGGCTGGATGTTCTGTCCATACAGACCATTCACTTCATTTCTTCCATCTTGGAAAAAGACAACATATTGACCATCAGCGTATTCGTATGCGCCTTCGGCTATCTCCTTGCTTTCAGGGAGACACTGGTTTGTGTTGAAATCCTTTGCCCACAGCACCGACATGCCGGGGTCAACGGCCAATGCTTTGATTACACCGTCGTTGTAACTATCCGCATAACAGTAAAGTATGGTGATGCTCCTGTCAGGTGCGCACGCCACCCTGAACTGTCCGATGTTCGCCTCCGTTACAGGGATGATGACTGTGCCGCCGGCGCCGTTGAGAAGCTCGCCCGACTGTGATATCCTGACTACTCTCATCGAGTTATATGCTTGATAATCCGCATCCGTCTCGAGGAAAGCGAGGATGAGATCACCTGTCACGACATCGCATGTGCCAGCACCTTGGATGCGGTAATAATATTCATCTGTAGGACTTACCTGCACGCCGAGCGGATGGCTTGCGTATGTGGTGCAGTTGCCTTCCGCGCTGAAGTGCATGGCGTAGATGTTGAATGCATCGACATCGCCGCCGCAATGCTCGATCCAGCACCAGCCGCCGCCCATGCCGTCAGGGATGATGCTCATGAATTTCCAGCCCTGAATTGAGGTGGTGTTCATCATGGTCTGCGTGTTGACAATATTTCCCGAAGCGTCAATCTTCGTAACCTTGATTGTTTCGTCATACATTGTCCAGCCTTGTGCCGCATCATACGACTGATAGGCCACGAGCACTCCGCCGTCGTTTGACGAAACCATCTTCTGGACGCCGCCCAACGCACCCAACTGAACCTGAATATCATCTCCCATTGTTCCGTCAGCGGCGATATGGCGGACATGTATGGCGTTCGCGAAGTCTGTAGTGCTGACCCACACGCCGCCGTTTTCATCCGCGACTACCTCTGTGCGGCACTGATAAGCGCCATCCGGAAGCTCAGCCGTCTTGACCGGGCCCCAGACGATTTCGCCTTGGGCGTTGACTTTGTACGCATACGGTCCATAACCGCCCTCTTCCCTCGCGAAATGCGAGACAGCGCAGCAATCCGTCGTCGCTGTCATGCTGACACCTGTTGACATCGTGGAGCCTGACTGTCCCATGAAAACGGGTTCGTCCCACATCGGGACGCCTTCCTTCGTGACATACATCAACTTCGGATTCCAGTCACCGCCGACGAAATTGCAAAACTGAATGAAAAAGTCGCCGTTAGGGCATCTCGACTGATAAATTTCGTTGTATTCACTTTGTCCTTCGTGAACAAATGTATTTGCTGCGGGGTCATCAACCCATTGTGCATTGGCCGACATAGCAACGCACGCAACAACTGTCATTAATAAAAGTTTCTTCATGTTTTATAGTTTTAATATTGACTTGTTTAGCTGTTTTTATTCCCCAATTTTTATGGCGGCAAATTTACTAATATTTTTTGATTGCCGAGTTAATTTCGTCATTTTTTTTAGAAAAAAGGGAAGCCGTAACCGACTTCTCCATTTTTTTGATGAATTCCGCTGTTAAATGTCTGCGAAAAAGCATTATTTCCCGAGCAAGCTGTTGTATTCCTTTTTGTTTTCAAGAACTTCGACGGCTTTTTCAACAACCTTATCATCTCTCAAAACAACTTGGTAATATTTGCCAACGTCCCATATATTTCTGGCAATCAAAGCCTTAATCTGCTTCAAGATCCAAGGTGAGGAACGTTGATATTGTTCATCGCTCCACTCAACACCCTTTGTCTCGGCAATTTTCCTGAAATCTGAAAGCATAATTTCATCCACCTCAAAACCTTCGTTGTAATCAGAAAATTCAAGATATTGCTGATGGATTTTTTCCCTGTTGGCTAACACGTAATCAATTGTATAGCTGTTAAAAACGCCTTTCCTGACCAGATTCGTGTAAAGTTTTGTCGAGAAAGTGGTGTCGGCCGGCACGAAAATATCGGGCATTATTCCGCCGCCACCATATACTGCGCGTCCGCTGACCAATGTCGCAAACCTCAATGAATCAGGGAATTGGATGCTGTCGGCGTGGAAATATTCGCCGTGTTCGAGACGCTTCTGCATCTCTTTGTGATATTCTTCAACGCCGCCTTCGTATGAACGTTGTATGCAACGTCCGGTCGGGGTGTGATAACGCGCCGTCGTGAGTCTGATCATCGCACCGTCGGGGAGAGTGAACGGCCTCTGCACCAATCCCTTGCCGAACGAACGTCGTCCGATGATGACACCTCTGTCCCAGTCCTGGATGGCACCGGAGACGATCTCGCTCGCCGATGCGCTACCTTCATCAATAAGCACGACTAACTTCCCGTCACGGAAATCGCCGTCTTTATCGGTGTCGAAGACCTGCTTCGGACTCTTCAAACCTTCGGTAAACACGACCGTCTTGCCATTTCCGAGGAACTCGTTGCCAAGCCCGATTGCGGTCTGAAGATAGCCTCCCGAATTGCCACGCAGGTCAAGGATCAGCGATTTCAGTCCCTGCGCCTTCAGTTTCGACAGCGACTCCGCAAATTCCTCCGCTGACTTCTGTGCGAAACGGTCAAGTTTAATATAACCAATCTCGTCGGTAATCATAAATGTCGCATCAATGCTGTTCAACGGAATCTTATCTCTAATAACTTCAAAATCAATAAGTTCAGGTTCATCACCACGTTTTATCGAAAGCATTACTTTCGTACCTTTCCCGCCACGAAGATGACTCGTCACGAAGTCGTTGTTCACCTTCTTTCCGAATGCGTCTTCGCCGTCGATTTTGATGATTTTGTCGCCCGCCATGATGCCGACTTTCTCCGACGGGCCGCCCGAAACCGGCGACACGACGAGAATGGTGTCGCGCAGCAACTGGAACGTCACTCCGATGCCCTCGAAACTGCCGACCAAAGGCTCGTTGATTTTTTGAACGTCATTGGCGGAAATATACGCCGAATGCGGGTCTAACTCCTTGAGCATCGCGATGATAGCCTCTTCGGTGAGCTTCGGCATGTCGGTGCTGTCAACATAAAAATTCTCAATCAAATACATCGTTGTCGCGAGCTTCTGCGATGTCGAAACGATTTTTGGATCTTTCTGTTGCTGTGCATTGCACAACAAATTGATTGACAACAAAACAGCGACCAATATTATTCTAATTCCATTCATGTTTTTCATTTTCTTCAAAATTCGTTTCTACGGATGTGGAACCGCTATGCGGTTCTTTTCACCTTCCTCCTGATTTTCAATTTCTCAACATATCTACGGATGTGGAACCGCTACGCGGTTCTTTTCACCTATTCACCTATTTACCTATTCACCTGTTTACCTTCCTCATGATTTTCAGCTTCTCAACACATCAAACGTATTGTCCTCCTTAATTTTAATAATCGTTGACGCCTTTGGCTTTACGAACACGTCGCGATAAAGGCTCACCACATAATCCACCGATTCCTTCATCTTGTCGGTAATGTCAACGAAATTGGCAGGCGACGGCTCGCCGTGAAGATTTGCGGATGTTGACGTTATCGGTGCGCCGAGTTTCCTTATCACCTCTTTGCAAAACTCGTTGGAAGTGACTCTCACACAGACACTTCCGTCGGCGGAAAGATTCTTCGCCAAGCCTTTCGAACGGTCAAAAACGATGCTCAACGGATTCTTCGCCGCTTTGATCAGATCACCGGCGACAGGCGACGGGTCAACGACATATTCATTCAAACGCTCAATAGAATCAACGAGAATTATCAGACCTTGCCCTGACGGACGTTTCTTGATTTTAAAAATCCTGTCAACAGCCTTGACATTTGTGGCATCGCAGCCTATTCCCCAAATCGTGTCAGTTGGATAAACGAAAACCTTGCCCTCTTTCAAGAGCTTCACGCATAAATCAACTTCTTGCTCAAAAGTATTCATAATCTATTTGTAAGTTCCTTAATATCAATATTATATGCACATTTAAAATGACCTTTCGGACATTCTTTGTAACCATGCAGCCCGCAAGGACGGCAATCCAGTTTACCGCGTGCCTCAACGACGACACGGTCTTCCGACAAAGGCCCGAAACCGAAATCTTCTATCGTGGAACAGAAAACCGCCGTCGTCATCGCATTCTGCGAACTCGCCAAATGCATTGGAGATGAATCGTTTACGTAGTTCATACGGGCGTCTTTCATCAACGCCGCCGACTCAAGCAGCGACAGTTTCCCGGCGAGGCTCTCGACATTTTTCCCCGTCACCTGATTCATGATGCGGTCGCAAATCCCGACATCGTCCTTCCCTCCCAAAAGATAAACCTTCAAATCATCGGGGACGAGCTTCAGAAACTCAACCCAACGGTCTTCCGGAAACTGTTTCGTAAACCATAATGAACATGGTGCAACACAAATGTAATCGCTTGATTTATATTTATTTACACTTTCAAAAACCTGCTTCGACGGATAAAGACCCGGACGCAACGGATTGCCATCGGTGATATGTTCGATCAGTTTGTTGTTTCGGTTCACCTCATGAAGACCAGGCACGCCAATACGATGTTTTATCTTACGGGTGAAAAAAATGCTGAACGGATTCTTGTCGAAACCGGCGGTTTCCTTGGCATTCCCGAAAGCGGTGACAAAACCGGTGGCGGCATATCGTTGCACGTTGACAATCAAGTCGTAACGTTCATTTCTGACATTTTTCCAAATATCAAAAAGATTCCTGTATTTGTGATTTTTTTTGTTCCAAACTATGACATTATTCAAATACGGATGACCTTCAAAAAGTCCTTCATAACCTTTTTTAATCATCATATCTATCTGACTGTCAGGATAATACGAATGCAGTTTCTCTGCGACAGCCGTCGCCAGAATCACATCGCCAATCGATGCCGTTTGTATAATCAAAAATTTCTTTTTCATGATTAGAAGTTGCAAAATTACTAATAATATGTGGTTGTTGTGTGAAAAAAAGCATTATTTTTGCAAAAATTTAAACAATGAATCTATTACAAGGAAAAGTTGCCGTTATCACAGGAGCTGGTCGCGGCATTGGAAAGACGATAGCGTTGACGTTTGCGGCTGAAGGCTGCAACATCGCATTTACAGATTTGATTATCAATGAGATGGTTGAAGAAACCCGTAATGAGATTGCGACTCTTGGCGTGAAAGTGATGGCTTATCCGGCCAACGCTGCAAGCTACGAAGACACGCAGACTGTGATTGCGAAAATCATGGAAGACTTCGGCCGCATCGACATTTTGGTGAACAATGCGGGCATTACCAAAGACACCGCCCTGAAACGCATGACCGAAGAGCAGTGGGACGCCGTCATCAACGTGAACATGAAATCGGTTTTCAACTACACGAAGGCCGTGCAGCCGGTGATGTGGCGGCAGAACCATGGCAGTATTATTAATATGAGCAGCGTGGTGGGCTGCGCCGGAAACGCCAACCAATGCAACTATGCGGCATCGAAGGCCGGCATCATCGGCTTCACCAAGTCGGCGGCAAAGGAAATGGGCGTGCGCAACATCCGCAACAACGCCATCGCACCGGGCTTCATCGAGTCAGACATGACAAAAGACATCCCCGAGGAAATCAAGAAACAATGGGCGCAGGCGATACCGCTCAAACGCGCCGGCACGACACAGGACGTCGCCAATATCGCGTTGTTCTTGGCCTCCGACATGTCAGCTTACGTCACAGGTCAGGTCATCGCTGTCGATGGCGGAATGAACATGTAACATGTCACTGATTATCATTGCAATAGCGACAGGTCTCGCATACGCGGGACTACTTTACATCATCAACCGCAGACAACATTACGGCAAAACGCTGACCGCAATGTTGTTTGCGTTGAGGTTTGTTGTCGCCGCCGTTGTGATGATGCTATTTTTCAATCCGTATATCAAACAGAAAACCAACAAGATAGAGCAGCCGATAATAATTTTCGCAAGAGACAATTCGTCGTCAGTGACGATGACGAAAGACTCCGTTTTTTACAAGGAGAAATTTCCACAAGTCATTGATTCTCTTAAAGATATTGTCGAAAAAGATTACGATGTCGAAGATTTCCAATTCGGCGGTGATTACACCGACATCAACCAGGCGTTGAGTTCCATCAGGCGGCTTTATTACAAGAAGAACGTCGGTGCGGTGGTTTTGTTTTCCGACGGCATTGTGAATCAAGGTGTTGAGCCAGAATACAATATCGAAAACTTCCCGTTTCCGATTTATTCCGTGACTCTCGGCGACACCGTCAGCTATCCTGATCTGCTTGTTCAGGATGTGAGATGCAACAAATCCGTCCCCGCTTCCATGTCGTTCCCGTTGCGGATAACCGTCAACGCCAACAACGCGAAGAACTCAACGATGCAAGTCACCGTGAAACTTGACGGCTCCGAGGTGGAGAACGCCTCCGTGGAAGTCACCGGCAACCGCTTCTCAAAAAACCTCGACTTCAACATCATGCCCGACGGCGAAGGCATGAAACAGATTGACATTCAGATAGATGGCCTCGCCGATGAGACACAGTTGCTCAATAACAGACGACGGCTTTTCATCGAGGTCATCGACAGGAAATACAAAGTCCTTTGCTATGCGAAAGCACCTCATCCCGACATCGCCGCGATAAAATCCGCCCTCGGCGACCATTACGAGTTCGTGACTGTTTTCGCAAACGAGCCGGACAACTCCGTGAAATTTCCAGAAGACAACTTCAACTTGTTGATTGTCCATCAGTTACCGATTCCGGAAAACATCAACGGAGTTGACGTGAAATCGCTGCCTGTCTTTGCGATCGTCGGTTATTCAACAGACATCGACGGCTTCAACGACTCGCAGGACGCCGTTGACATCAAAAAAGGCGCGGTCAGTTCAAACCTCGACATCAAAGCGCGTTTCAACAGCAATTTCGGACTTTTCACCATCAGTTCCGGCATAAAAAACGAAATAAGCACCTACCCTCCCCTCTCGCTTCCTCATCTCGATTTCTTTTTCAAAGCAAGTCACGAGGAGCTTATGCTTGTGAATATCATGGATTTACAGACTTCAAATCCGATGATGGCCTTCACCGGCGACGCCGACGGCAGGAAGATGGCTTTCATGTTCGGGACAGGCTGCTGGCACTGGAAACTTTACGAATATTTCCAACACAAAAATCACGATGGCTTCAACGAGATTTTCAGCAAGACAGCGAAATATCTTCTCACAGAAAGAGATAAAGAACTGACTGTCAATCACAAAGAGAGTTATCTCTCAAACGAGAACATCAGTTTCACGGCAGAACTTCGCAATCCGAGCCGCGAACTCGTAAACGAGCCTGACGTTCACATCACGATTTTCAACAAACACGACAAAAAGTCTTACGATTACGTTTTTGCAAAAGGCGAGAACAACTATCATCTGAACATCGGGATGTTGCCCGAAGGCGTTTACACATATACCGCCTCGGCAAGCCTCGGCGGCACCGACTACTCCGCCGGAGGAAGTTTCACCGTCGTGGCGTTAGGCATTGAGGCACAAGACCTTACGGCAAATATCGAAAGGATGAGACTGCTCGCCAGACAAACCGGCGGCAAACATTATCATATCGCTGACATGCAATATCTTACCAAAAATCTGAATGAAGACAGCCGAATCACTTCTGTTTCACGTCAGGAAACGAAATATGACGACTTGGTCAACATTAAATGGTTGTTTTTCAGCATTTTAGGATTGATAACGATTGAATGGGTTTTAAGGAAGGTGTTTGGAGGATATTAGGAGTTTAAGGTAATTAGGAATTTAGAAATTAACAATATTATAAATCATTAAAAATGAATCGCATGGCGGTTCCACATCAGAAAATGAAAGTAGCTAACAACACAGTAGTCACATTGACTTACACACTGCACAACGACACTATTGAAGGCGCGGTCATTGACCAGGCCACGAAAGAGCATCCGCTTGAAGGCATTTTCGGCCACGGCATGTTCCTGCCGAGATTTGAAGAATGTCTGCAAGGCCTTGAGCCGGGCGACAAATTCGGTTTCCACCTCACGCCGGCCGAGGGTTACGGCGAGCGCAACGAAGAGATGGTTTACACCGTGAAAAAAGACATGTTCCTCAACGAAGACGGAACACTCAACGAGCTTTGCAAGGTCGGTAACACATTGCAGTTCAGCGTTGAAAACGGAAACATCATCCCCGGAACAATCAAAGAGATCAGCATCGAGCTTGTGAAGATCGACTTCAACCACCAGCTCGCCGGCGTGCCTTTGTTCTTCGAAGGCGAGATCTTGGCGGTCCGCGAACTCACCGAGGCCGACATGAACGGCGGCTGCCATCACTGCCACCACGAAGACGGCGGCTGCGGAAACTGCGACGGCGGTTGCGACGGATGCAAATAACGCGATTTCAAACAACAAAAAACAAGGACTATTAAATAGTCCTTGTTTTTATTTATCTACAAATCAATAAATTAGAATTTATAAATCATGCCAAGCACAATATCGGTATTGTCATTGACACCAAAACCGAAAGTATTTGACTTCTCCGTTATTTCGCAATTAACAGAACCCGCTTGAGAATCTTTAGTAATCTTTGAGCCAACATAACCGATGCTCAAAACATTCAATTTCCCGCTGAGTGAAAAATGTTCGTTAAGCACGAATTCAATGCCAGGGACGACAGCAATACCCCACTCGAAACATTTTGGTCCTTTTTCACGCTTTCTATCATTGTCAACAATAGTAATGTCATTGTCGTATGTTCCTGCAAATGAGACCTTTGCATCTGCAAACAATTTTACTCTATTGAAATTGCCATAGACACAACGGAAAAATGGAGCAGCCTTCCACGTTGAAATATTGTTCTTGTACGTCACGTCATTGTCGCCATCTGTCTTCACTGAAGATATTCCATATCCGACTTCAAGACCAGCGCCAAATTTTTCATTGAACATGTAGCCGACAAATGGATTGATTTCAAAGACTGTAGTTTTTGGATTGTCGCAAGTCGTTGTGACCACGTTGGTTTTTGTCTCAACTTTTCCTGAATTAAAACCGAAACCGATGTTTCCACCGACAAACATCTGCGCATTGCATAAGAATGTTCCTGCAATAATGACTAAAGATAATAAGAATTTTTTCATTTGTTATTAATTTTAATTTGGCCTACTCTTGGACGAGATTTTCGGCATCCTCTCATTTAAATTTCTGCAAAAATATAAATTTTTGCGATACAAAACTTCTTTATTGAAATTAATGTTTCATAATAGATCTTGATTTTCGCAATGCAAAACTTTTATTTGAAAATGCAAACCAAGTCGGCCGAAACCAAAGTCTGACTGTTTCCGCCGAAATCAAATTGATTTACAACAGTTTCCACTTCGGCCTTTTCAACAGTGTGATAATAACCGAGCGTCAGGAAATGGAATTTCGCGAAAATCGAAAGATTACTTGTCAAGCCATACGACTTCGCCGACTCCTACGGAGTTCGGGTTCGCTTTACGTCTTCCCGTTAAGTGCATGGTACCTGCTATTCGAATCCGACAAAGTGAGCATGAGCAGTTACAGCCGAATCTATGGACGCTCGATCCGGCCAGTCTGCCCCTCCCGGAATTGACCTATGTCTGCCGGAGACGCACAAAGGCGAGCCTCAGGACACGGCAGCCAAAAGAGATGAGAGATAAGAGATGAGAGAGGCGGGCGCGAGGGATTGTCTTCCTTGGACACCGTGTTTGGGGTCATGGCAAAAACCCTCAATGATGTTTTTCATCTCATAAAAATATATTTCAAAAAACTATTTCCCATTGCGAAAAAAATCTTACTTTTGCACTTTGTTTTTAAAAATTTATTTATCCAAAACTAAAAAATAAAAATATGGCAGAAAAGAAATTCATGACATGTGACGGTAACTGCGCTGCTGCGCACGTCGCATACATGTTTAGCGAAGTCGCCGCCATCTATCCTATCACTCCTTCATCACCAATGGCCGAGTACATTGACGAATGGAGCGCAGGCGGCAGAAAGAACATCTTCAACGAGAACGTCCGCGTTGTCGAAATGCAGGCTGAAAGCGGCGCCGCCGGCGCTGTCCACGGCTCATTGCAGGCCGGTGCCCTCACAAGCACCTTCACGGCATCACAGGGCCTTCTCCTTATGATCCCTAACATGTACAAGATCGCCGGTGAGTTGCTCCCAGGCGTCTTCCATGTTTCGGCCCGCGCATTGGCAGCCCAGGCTTTGTCAATCTTCGGCGACCACGCCGACGTCATGGCTTGCCGTCAGACCGGTTTCGCCATGCTGGCTACCAGCTCAGTCCAGGAAATCATGGACTTGGCTCCGGTCGCTCACCTCGCAGCTATCGAAGGCCGCGTGCCTTTCCTGCACTTCTTCGACGGTTTCCGTACCTCACACGAAATCCAGAAAGTTGAAGCCACCGACCAGGACGAAGTCGCTAAGCTCGTCAACTGGGAAGCTTTGAACGAATATCGCAAGCGTGCCCTGAATCCTGAACACCCTGTAACACGCGGTACTGCTCAGAATCCTGACATCTACTTCCAGACACGCGAAGCTCAGAACACTTATTATGATGCCATTCCTGACATCGTCGCCAAGTACATGAAGGAAATGAGCAAGATCACGGGCCGTGAATATGCTCCTTTCTGCTACTATGGTGCTGCAGATGCCGAAAACATCATCATCTCCATCGGTTCCATCAACGACGTCGTCCGCACAGTGGTCGACAAGCTGAACGCCGAAGGCAAGAAGGTCGGTATGGTCAATGTCCACCTCTTCCGCCCATTCAGCGTGAAGTATCTGTTTGACGTTCTTCCTAAGACAGTCAAGAAGATTACGGTCCTTGACCGTACCAAGGAACCAGGTGCAAACGGCGATCCGCTCTATCTGGATGTCGTCGAAGCTTTCAAGAACTGCCCGAACAAGCCTGTCATCGTTGGCGGCCGTTACGGTCTTTCTTCAAAGGACACCACTCCTGCTCACATCCTCTCCGTGTTCAACAACATGGAAGCTGCCGAACCGAAGAACCAGTTCACTGTCGGTATCGTCGATGACGTTACCTTCAAGTCACTGCCTATCCTTCCTGAGTTCTCAATCCTTCCAAAGGGAACCTTCGAGGCTAAGTTCTACGGCCTTGGCGCCGACGGTACTGTGGGTGCTAACAAGAACTCCATTAAGATCATTGGTGACAACACCAACAAATACAGCCAGGCTTACTTCGACTACGACTCAAAGAAATCAGGCGGCTACACCTGCTCACACCTTCGTTTCGGTGACCAGCCAATCCTGGCTCCTTACCTCGTCGGCACTCCTGACTTCGTCGCTGTCCACGTTCCTTCATACCTCAGCAAGTATGACTGCCTGAGAGGTCTGAAAGACAATGGCACATTCCTTTACAACTCACCATGGAGCGTTGAGGAAACCAAGAACAATCTGCCTGACTTCGTGAAGAAGTATCTCGCTCTCCACAAGATCAACATGTACATCATCGATGCTACTAAGATTGCTTCAGAAATCGGCCTTGGCAACCGTACCAACACCATCCTCCAAAGTGCATTCTTCAAGATTTCAGGCGTTATTCCTTACGACCTGGCAGTCGAACAGATGAAGAAGTTCATCGTGAAGAGCTATGGCAAGAAGGGTGAAGACATCGTCAACATGAACTATGCAGCCGTTGACCGTGGCGGTGAAATCGTGAAGGTTGAAATCCCTGCTGAATGGGCTGAACTGCCTTGCAGCACCGACTTCGTCTTCCAGCACAACGACAACGATCCTGAATTTATTAATAAGGTGATGCGTCCGATGGTTGCCCAGTGCGGTAACGACCTGCCTGTCAGCGCCTTCAAGGAAATCATCGACGGCACATTCCCGGCTGGCACCACCGCTTACGAAAAGCGTGGCGTCGCTACCGTGGTTCCTGAATGGAATCCTGCAAACTGCATCCAGTGCAACCAGTGCTCACTGATTTGCCCTCACGCAGCTATCCGTCCGGTGGTTATGACCGATGCTGAAATGGCAGCAGCTCCTGCTGGCATGAAGGCAGCCGACATGAAGATGCCTAAGGAATTGGCCGGCATGCATTTCCGTATGCAGGTTTCAGTCCTCGACTGCACAGGTTGCGGCAACTGCGCCGACATCTGCCCTGCTAAGGAAAAGGCATTGGTGATGAAACCTCTCGAAAGCCAGATGGCTGAAGTCGAGAACTGGGAATATGGCCAGAAGAAAGTCACCTACAAGGACGACATGATTGACAAGTTCGCCAACGTGAAGAACAGCCAATTCGCACAGCCTCTGTTTGAGTTCTCAGGCGCTTGCGCTGGTTGCGGTGAAACACCTTACATCAAGTGCCTCACCCAGTTGTTCGGCGAAAGAATGATGATCGCCAACGCAACAGGCTGCTCGTCAATCTACGGCGGTTCTGCTCCTGCAACTCCATACTGCAAGAACAACAGAAGCGGTAAGGGCGTGGCTTGGGCTAACTCATTGTTCGAAGATAATGCTGAATTCGGCCTTGGTATGGCTACCGCTACCCGCAAGATGCGCGACCGCGTTGAACGCATCATGAAGGAAGCCATCGCCAACTGCCAGTGCTGCTCAGCAGAACTGAAGGCTATGTTCCAGGAATGGATTGACAACCGCGAAGACGGCGTCAAGACCATGGAACTGGCTCCTAAGATTGTTGCTGCTTGCGAAGCTTGCGGCTGCGACTACTGTAAACAAATCATCGACCTCAAGGATCACCTCACCAAGAAGAGCCAGTGGATCTTCGGCGGTGACGGTTGGGCTTACGATATCGGCTTCGGCGGCTTAGACCACGTTCTGGCTTCTGGTGAAGATGTCAACGTTCTCGTCGTCGATACTGAAGTCTATTCAAATACTGGCGGTCAGTCATCAAAGGCTACACCAGCTGGTGCTGTCGCTAAGTTTGCTGCTTCAGGTAAGAAGGTTCGCAAGAAAGACCTCGGCATGATTGCCAAGAGCTACGGCTATGTGTATGTGGCACAAGTCGCT
Organism: Bacteroidales bacterium; assembly: GCA_024400305.1. GTDB lineage: Bacteria > Bacteroidota > Bacteroidia > Bacteroidales > F082 > Limimorpha. Next base: position 66,265 of record JAKSMX010000001.1, read on the forward strand.
ATGGGCGCTTCACAGGCTCAGTACTTCAAGGTCATCAAGGAAGCCGAAGCTTACCGCGGACCGTCATTGATCATCTGCTACGCACCTTGCATCAACCACGGCATTAAGATTGGAATGGGCCACTCACAACTCGAAGAGAAGCTCGCCGTCGAATGCGGTTACTGGCATCTGTGGCACTTCAACCCAGAAGAGGAAGAGGCCGGTCAGAACGGCTTCCACCTCGACAGCAAGGAACCGGATTGGAGCAAGTTCCAGCAGTTCATCATGGGTGAAGTCCGTTACAACTCACTGCTTAAGACCTTCCCGGAGGAAGCCAAGGAACTCTTCGCCAAGACCGAACAGTTCGCGAAGCTGAGATACGAAGGCTACAAGAAGCTGAGCGAATAAATTTGAATTATTAACTCCAAGAGGGTGCTTATGCACCCTCTTTTTTCAGATTAATTTGACATTATTATTTTCAAAAAACTTTTATGAGTTTTTAGTGGACACTAATCTAATGACTATGACAAAAAAATCAATTTTCGTTTCTTCGGTGCTATGTGTTGCGCTTTGTGTATTTGCCGGATGTAAATCTACAGAAAATGTTGACCTCAGCAAGGCCATTGACCTTGAGCACCATTTCATTCATCCTGACTACATAGATTATGTGAAATCCAGAACGGAATATCCATATTATAAGGAAGGGTTAGGTATCTGCTATTCCGGAACCTCATTCATCCCTATCGACACTCCTCAAAACTTCAATCAATCGGACCTTGCGAAGGGTCGGAAATTGGTAGATATCGTTACAGACCTTGATGACATCAGGATTGCCGAACTAGACGATGCCGGTGTAAGTACTGCTGTACTTTCTGCCGGTCAAGGCATTGAAGAACTCCCGCGAGAGGATGCCGTCAGATTGGCCAGAGCGACCAATGATGCGGTAGCCGCTGCAATCAAACGTCATCCGGGCCGTTATCAGGGGTCAATCTGTCTTCCGGCCTTATATGTCGAAGAGTCTGTTGCAGAACTGGAAAGGGCCGTCAAAGAACTCGGTCTCAAATACTGGCACACTCACTCGAATTATGGTGGGCATTACCTTTTCGAGGAACAGTTCGAACCAATTCTTGCCAAATGTGCAGAATTGGGAGTCCCGTTCTATCTTCACCCGCAGTACCCTTCAACTCCATATCTGAACAGTTTCGGAATGAATATAGGAGGAGCGGGATTAGGATTCGGCGTTGACGTGACAAGAACCGCTACCCTTCTGATTATGAATGGAATATTTGACAAATATCCTAATCTTGTGATGATTCTGGGCCACATGGCCGAATTCTTCCCTTATTGTCTGACAAGGATGGATGACAGGTTCGGCAACGCAAAAGAAACGGGAATGGATCCTTATGACAAGAGCAAACAGTCATTCACATACTATTTTCAGCATAACATAATGATGACTACCAGCGGAATATTCGATCCGAGTGTGGTTATGTTCGCCATCAACAAAATAGGTATTGACCATATTATGCTGGGTACCGATTTCCCTTACGAGAACTTCAGGGATGCTGTCAAATTTGTCAAGGACCTACCTATCAGCGATGAGGACAAGGCCAAGATTCTTTACAAGAATGCCGAGACCTATATCCTGAAGTAAGTTTTTTCATTCCGAATTGATAGGAGACTGTAATTTAAATAATTTAGACTCTGTTTGATTCGTCACAGAAAGAATTTTCCTTGAAGAATTATAATGCTACCATTTCTTTAGACCATTTTGTTACCAGGTTAAGGTGATATATCCTCGCTGGTTTTATATTGCAAAATTACATTTTAAATTTATACATTTCCAAATTTTAATGAAAAAAATATCTTTGTTTGGAAAATCATGCCACCCGTTTCTTCATGTAAATCTTCGGGGTCCACTTCATAAGTTACGCCACTTTCTTTTCTGACATCTCATCTTTTATCTGAAAGTGAACATCAGATTCGCGAAGAAGTTCCACAACGTGGCGCAGCCGATGGCGAAAATCTTGCTGACATAGAAATTCCATTTGAACTTGTCGGTGAGGATCCACAATACCAACGAATTGATTCCCAAGCCTATAGCCGAGACAATCATGAACGTGCCATATTCAGTCGCGACATGCTCGTTGGTGCTCTGAAACGTCCACAGCCTGTTCAGGATATAATTGGAAGTCGCCGCACATACGAAACCCAACGCATTGCTCACATATTTGTTGATTTTCACCTTCTCCTTAAAAAGATATGTGACGCCGAAATCCACGAAAAGTCCTGAAAATCCGACAACACCGAACTTCATAAATTTGTAAATCAATATCTTATCTATTGCCATGCGTGAGTTAATAAAATATGAAAGTTATAAAATTTCCAGATTGCGTCTGCTTAAACGACGACATAAAACAAAAATTGCGACAGTGACAGCCAGACTGCCGATTATCACGAAAATGTTTCCCGACGAGCCGAATTTCTCGACATCAACATCAACGATGTTATTGAAATTGAGATAATAAAGAACGACAATAGTGGCATTGTTGATGAAATGCATCAGCATCGACGACCAGATTGAGCCTGTGATGTAAAACATATATCCGAGCATGATTCCGAGGATTATTCTCGGGATGAAGCCGTAGAATTCAAAATGCATGGCCGAAAACAACACGGATGTCACCAGAATACCGACAAAGGCATTTCTGCAAATCCTTATCATAACCGGCTGTATCACAGAGCGGAAGAGCAGTTCCTCGCCTATTGCGGCAAGAGCGGCGATCATCAGTATGTTGGTGACGAGTCCGCCGACATTCCCGACATCCAGGAACTTCTTCATCAGGTCATCGGCCATATCCTGGACCATACGGAAATATTCCTCAAGCCGTGCCATCGACTCCGGCAGTGTGAAGCCTTCGTTCCATTCGGTGACGGCACTGTTGAAAGGAAGCACGGTGAACATCGCGGCGACGCCGAGGAGAGCCGCCGCCGGCATCTTTTTAAAACCAAGATAATCAAGAGGTTTCTCCTTCACCAACGCGGCGTAAAACAGAGGCGGCATCACGAAGCCCGCCACCTGGCTGCAAATCTGGGCGATACGGAGATTTGTCACATCGGACAACGAACCGTGGGACAGAAGCACCACCGCCGACGCGAACACACTGCCGAACACGGCACCGAACACGACAAGCAGGATGAAAATGAAAATCCTGCTTGCTGTCGTCGTATTTTTAATCATCGGGAAAAACATGATATTTCTCTTTAAATTCACTTAAATATTCCTTGAAAACACGGCCCTCTTGAAATGCTCTTCACATTCGTACTGCGACTTCCACACCATAACCGCCTTGTTTCCAATGATTTGCGGGTTGGAATAGGCATATCTCAAGCCTTTCTTTATCATCGATTCGTTGAGTGCCACATGGTACAACGCATGTATGCCTCTGCAGTGCCAGTCGGTGCGCACGCCGTTGAGCAGGAAGTCGATGTCCCTATAATGTTTCATGTCGTGCAGCACCTTGGTCCAGCCGAGCGGGAACAGGCGGCCTTTGATTTTCCTGAAGGCATTGTCGAGGCACGGCATGGCTACCGCGAAGCCGATCACCTCGTCTTTCTCGTCAACGACGAACTTCACGAGTTCAGGATCCAGGACGGAAAAGTATTTCCTGACGTAATTCCTTATCTCCGTTTCAGTAAGCTCGACGAAGCCGTAAAGATTCTTGAATGCGTCATTCAGGCAGTGGAACAGCTTCGGCCCGTACGGACGCATCTCTCTCACCTTTTTGAATTCCACCAGCCTGACTTTATATTTCTCGGCTATCATCAGGCTCACCTTCTTCATTTTTTCAGGCACAGGCTGCGAAGCCGGAATCCTGTACTGGATCCATTCGCAATCGGTGGAAAAACCGGCCTGCTTTATGAAATCAATGTAATAAGAAGGATTATACAAGGTGCAGATGTTCTGCCTGTTGTCGAAGCCATCCGTGACCCAGCATTCCTTGTCCATGTCGGTGAATCCGAGAGGCCCGTGGATTTTTTCCATCCCGAAACTCTTTCCGAAATCCGACACCTTATTAATTAATGCCTTGAACACATTCTGGTCCTCAACGAAGTCGAACCATCCGAAGCGCACGAACTTCTCGTTCCACTTGCGGTTCGCACGGTTATTGATTATCGCGCCGACGCGTCCGACAATCTTTTCGCCTCTCATGGCTATCCAGAACTTCGCGTCGCAATATTTGTAAGCGGGGTTCTTCTCCCTGTATAAACTGTCACGCTCGTCGGAATCAAGACTGGGGATGAAACACGAATTATCCTTGAAAAGCTTTTTGGGAAATTCAATGAACCTGCGCCAGTCGCGATGTGTCACCACCTCTTTCAAAACCAAATCCATATCCGTATTCAATTAAGTTGCAAAAATACGAATTAAATTTTTACGTGCAGACGTTTTTTTTCCACACATTCAATTTTTAAACAGATGTTATTTGTTCACTTATTTTTCATATTTTTGCGCAAAAATAATTTTACGATATGGCAACAATGTTACCGATAATACTTGGAATAGTCATCTTATTGGCTATCATGGGGTTATGTGCCGGTGTAAGCAACGATGCATGTAACTTTATGTCATCAGCTGTCGGCACCAAATCAGCGTCATACCGCATTGTGACGATAATCGCCTCCGCAGGCATTCTGGCGGGTGCGGCGATAAGCAACGGGATGATGGAAATAGCGAGGAACGGAGTGTTCGCCCCCGAATATTTCTACGCCAACGAATTGATTTACATCTTCCTGGCGGTCATCATCTCCAATCTGATACTTCTTGATGTGTTCAACAAATTAGGGCTTCCGACATCGACATCTGTCTCGTTGGTTTTCGAGTTGATCGGTGCCACCTTCGCCATCGCCATCTTCAAGACCAATTCCAGCGGTGCCGGGCTTTCGGATCTCATCAACACCGGCAAGGCGATGACGATGATATTGGGCATATTCGTCTCTGTGGCGATAGCTTTCGTCTTCAGCATTGTGATTCAATGGCTTACGCGAATCATTTTCACTTTCAACTACAAGAAAAACCTCAAATACAAGATAGGCGTTTTCGGCGGCATCGCAACCACCGCGTTAGTCTATTTCATGCTGATAAAAGGCTTGAAAGACGCGTCATTCATCAACGCCGGCACAAAGGCATGGATTGACACCAACACCGGCGTCATCCTCGCCGGATGTCTTGTCTTCTTCAGCATCCTGATGGAAATTTTATATTTATGTAAGATTAACGTGTTGAAAGTCATAGTGTTGATTGGCACCTTCGCCTTGGCGATGGCGTTCGCCGGCAACGACCTCGTGAACTTCATCGGCGTTCCGTTGGCCTGTCTCGACACATATTTGGAAGTGCGTCAGAGCGGAGCCGCACTCGACCAGCACCTCATGGGTTCGCTCAACAGCCCGGCCACGGCGAGTTTCATATATATCATGCTCGCCGGCCTCATCATGGTGGTGACGCTGCTCACCTCGAAGAAGGCGAAAGACGTGCTTCAGACCTCCCTTGACCTTTCAAAGCAAAACGCCGGCGACGAGTCGTTCGGTTCGTCGTACGCAGCCCGTGCCGTGGTGCGTTTCAGCAACAGCATGGCAGCCGCGGTGAGCGAGTCGGTGCCGGAAAAGGCGAAGGCGTGGGTCAACAGCAGGTTCAACCAGAAAGACATGATTATGGAGGACGGCGCGTCATTCGACCTCATCAGAGGCTTGGTAAGCATCGTGTTAGCCTCCATGCTGATAGCACTCGGCACCTCGCTGAAGCTGCCGCTGTCAACGACATACGTCGTCTTCATGGTGTCGATGGGCGCGTCGTTGGCCGACAGGGCATGGTCGCGAGAGAGTGCGGTGTTCCGCGTCACGGGCGTCATCTCCGTCATCGGCGGCTGGCTCATCACCGCAGTGGCTGCGTTCCTGCTCGCATTCCTGATAGCCATCATTTTCCAACTCACGCAGACAGCCGGCATGGTGGTTATGGTAGCCCTCGCACTTTTCTTCGTCCTGAAAGACATCAGCAACAAAAATCACGAAGACAAGGCGGAAGACAAACTGTTCGACGAAGCCATGCAGACCACCGACAAAGACACCATCGCAAGCCTCATCATCAGGCATAACAGCGAGAGCATGCAACAGCTGATAGCCGACACACGCGAGATGTACATCGGCGTGACCAAAGCCTTCATCGATGAAGACATCAAGAAACTGAGAAACATCATAAGCCAGTGCAAGATTGAGAAAACGACGATGAAAACCATGAAACGCAAGGAGTTACAGATGATGCGCCGTCTCGACGGACACGACATCTTCAAGAAAAACACATGGTTCCATCTTAACTACAACTGCGTCGAACAGGCCCTTTATTCCCTGAGGAGAATATGCGAGCCTTGCAAGGAATATGTCGATAACTCGTTCTCGCCACTGTCGGAAGAATACATCGAAGAACTCAGCTCCGTGATGATCAAGACGCTGAAAGCCATCGACGACGCAGGCTTCATGCTCAAATACGTCGCCGCCGACAAGCTCGCGGAGATGACCGACTCCGTCAAAAGAAACGAAGACTTCATCATGGATGTATGTATCAGACAGATGGACAGAATACAGAACAAACAGGAGAATCTTGACTTGGCGGTCCTGTACCTTAATATATTGCAGGAGTCAATGGAAATCGTGACAGAAATGAGGCACATATTGAGGAACACGGTCAAGTTGAATGAAAAAATCTAACTCGTTGCACTACATTTTTGAAAGATGAAAAATTAAAATAGATGAAAAGACTTTTATTTTTAACTGCTTTTGTATTATTTACTTTTACCTCATTCTCGCAGGAGAAAAAGGCAAACGATTTTTTTCAGATCAAAAATCTCGCCCTTGAGGTCAGGACTGATTTCGACTATTACAACACGAAGATTGACACGCTGTCGGGCAACACATCAGGTTTTTCGGGCAGATACCTCAACTTCAAGATAAGCGGAAACCTCACGGAGAACCTGTTTTACGCTTACCGCCAGCGGCTCAACTTCAAGGGTCTGAACAGCGCGAGCGACTTCTTTGACAAGACAGATTACATGTATCTCGGATGGCAGGCCACCGATAACTTCGCGGTTTCGGCCGGAAAGCAGGTGGTGGCGATGGGCGGCATAGAATACGACCTCGCTCCTATCGACGTTTATTACCACACCGAATTATGGAACTCGATTGCATGTTACCAGCTCGGCGTCAACGCCATCTTCACCACAAACGACAAGAGGAACACGTTCACGGTGCAGTTCATCAACTCGCCTTTCAGCGGCGGCAGCCTCAGCGGACTCTACGGCTACAACTTGCACTGGTGCGCCAACTACAAGCACTTCACGCCGGTCTGCTCGGTGAACATGTACGAATATTCAAACGGCAAGTTCCTCAACGTCATCGCATTGGGCACATGGTTTCATTTCGGGCCGGTTTACGGTTACATCGACTACACCAACCGTGCCTCCGACAAACACACCAACTTCCTCTTCGACGACATGACAGTTGACGGGCGTCTCGGTGTCTATTTCCTGAAAGACAAGATGTCGGTATTTGCCAAAGTCGGCTACGATGTCAACAAGGCGCAGGACAGGACCGTCGCCGTCGAGGACATCCACGACCATTTCATCCTGCCCGGCACCGACATCACATTCTACGGCGGCGGCGTGGAATATTTCCCGCTGAAAGGCAGACAGGACCTCCGCATCCACGCCTTCTTCGCCGTCAACGACACGAAATGCCTCACCGAGATCGTCGATGGCGGACTTTCCTTCACCGAAGACAAACTCACATACCAGGCCAACGTCGGCATCACATGGAGAATCAATTTCATAAAAAGATAACAAATTAAGACCACATCGTCATGAAACTCAACATCAAAAAAGTCACCATTCCGAATTTCTTCAGAAACCGCCTCATCGAGGCCTTGATATTTTTGGCCATAATCGGACTGTTCTTCGGATTCCTCAGTGTGAAGATGGGCACCGCCAACATGCTGAACACCGTGATGCAGACGGCTTACCATCTGCTTCTCGAGACGGTCTTCTTCCTGATGGCCGTCTGCGTGCTCACCGGCGCGCTCGGCAAGCTGCTCGTGGAGTTCGGCGTCGTCCGTCTCGTGGAGTTCGTGCTGCGCCCGCTGATGAAGCCTATCTACAACCTCCCCGGCGTCGCCGCACTCGGCGGGATACTCACGTTCCTCTCCGACAACCCGGCGATCATCACGCTGTCGAAGGACAGATATTTCTCGAGTTATTTCAAGACATACCAGCTCTGCTCGCTGACCAACTTCGGCACGGCGTTCGGCATGGGCTTGGTCGTGGTGTTTTACATGTTAGGCCTCGGGTTCCTCAACGGGGCGTTGGTGGGACTCGTCGGAGCCATCATCGGAAGCATAGTGTCAACGCGCCTGATGCAGCGTTTCACCCTGAAGTCGTTCCCGCAGCTTGACAGGTTCGAGATGCAGCAGGAGCAGTCGGCCAACGAGAACATCTCGTTCAAGAGCAGCGGCAACGCCTTCATGCGTTTCCTCGACTCCATCCTTGACGGCGGCAAGGAAGGCGTCGCCATCGGCCTCGCCATCATACCGGGCGTGCTTATCATCTCCACCGTGGTGATGATGATGACTTTCGGCGCGAGCGGCGTTGACGGCTCATACACCGGCGCCGCATACGAAGGCGTGCCGGTATTGCCTTACCTCGCCGGAAAGATCGACTTCGTGTTCAAGTGGCTGTTCGGCTTCGAGCACCCCGAACTCGTGGCGTTCCCGATAACGTCACTCGGCGCCGTGGGCGCGGCGCTCGGCCTTCTCCCGAAATTCATCGCCGAAGGCTTCATCGACAACAACGCCATCGCAGTATGCACCGCCATCGGCATGTGCTGGAGCGGATTCCTCAGCACACACACCGCCATGCTCGACTCACTCGGACACCGCGAACTCATCTCCAAGGCCATCGGCGCACACACCATCGGCGGCCTCGTGGCCGGCATCAGCGCACACTGGCTGTACGTGCTTCTCGCACTGATATTCTGATTCTTAAATCTTTAAATATTAATTTTTAAAAACAATGGATCTCGTAAAATTAGGAAACACAGGTTTCACAGTCAATAAGAACGGCTTCGGCGCACTGCCCATACAGCGCATCAGCAAGGACGAAGCCGCCCGTCTCTTGAGAAAAGCATACGACAACGGAATAACATATTTCGACACCGCCCGTTTCTACACCGACAGCGAAGAGAAAATTGGTTGCGCGATGGCCGACATACGAGATAAAATCATCATCGCGACGAAGACCGGCGCCACAACAGCCGAAGGATTCTGGAAAGACCTCGAGACAAGCCTCGGACTGCTCAAGACTGACTACATCGACATCTATCAGTTCCACAACCCGTCGTTCTGCCCGAAGCCGGGCGACGACAGCGGACTCTATGAGGCAATGCTCGAAGCAAGGAAGCAAGGCAAGATACGTCACATCGGCATCACCAGCCACCGCCTCAACGTAGCCAAAGAGTCGATAGAATCGGGGCTTTACGAGACACTTCAGTTCCCGTTCTCATACCTCGCGTCGGACAAAGACCTCGAACTCGTGAACCTCTGCAAGGAAGCGGGAATGGGCTTCATCTGCATGAAGGCGTTGTCGGGCGGCCTCATCACCGACTCGGCGACGGCCTACGCCTACCTCAACCAGTTCGACCACGTGCTTCCGATATGGGGCGTGCAGAAAGAAACGGAACTCGACGAATTCATCTCCTATCAGAAAGAAGCACCGGTGATGACCGACGAACGCCGTGAGAAAATCAGGAAAGACAAAGAGATGCTCTCCGGCGACTTCTGCCGCGGATGCGGTTACTGCCTGCCCTGCCCCGCCGGGATTTACATCCCCGACTGCGCCAGAATGAGCCTCTACCTCCGCCGCGCACCGCTCAACGTGTATCTCGGCGACGAATACAAAGAGAAAATGGACAAGGTCAAGGACTGCCTCCACTGCGGACAGTGCAAGAAAAAATGCCCTTACGGACTCGACACACCAACACTGCTTGAAAAAAATTACGAGGATTTCCTGACGTTCTTGTAATGAAAAACAACCCGATTCAGAGAATATAAAAACTCACAATCCGGCATCTTGTGCTTTTTAAGTCGAGCATAAACCATTGATTCCTAATGATTTTGGTGAGATTTCCGATTGAGTTACCTGAAATCATCGGGCTTGAAGTGCGTGCCTTCATCACGTACATCCTCGGCGCAGTTTATCTCATAAACATATTCTTTGACATAAGCGGCATTTTCTCATATTACGTGATTTACAGCGTGATAACGACAAAACATGACCATTATTGCATGACGTATAGGTCTATATTTTTCCTCATTTCATTAACGTTTTTAAGTTTGACGATAATTTAACAGTTTCATTCGCAAAATCACATATTTTTCATTAATCTCATCATAATTCAATAAACTTTTTCTATCTTTGCAGAAATTTTTAAAACATAAAAATATGGTTGGAACAATTATCTACATTCTTGGCGTCATCCTCGGCGTAAAGGCGGTTATCGAAATCTTCAGGGAACCTATCAGCGGAACAGGAAAACTTATCACAACCCTCGTGGTGCTTCTCCTCAGTTGGATCGGAATCGCAATCTATTACGTTTTCATGAGAGGGAACCTCACAAAATGGTTCAAGTAATGTCATTTTCAAATGACAAAAAAGTTTTTCAAACATGACCTCATTGTGTTGATCATCAGGCTGCTGCCTCTTTATGCAGTCCTGATGATCACGCAAACCGTTTTTTATTTTTATAACAGAGACATCCTCGGTGAAATAACAGGCTCCGAATTCGGGAAGTTGATATACGGAAGCCTGAAATTTGACACCATTTCGATATTCTACCTCAACTGCGTTTTCATAGTTTTTTCTGCAATACCGTTCAAATTCAGATGGAAAGACTGGTATCAGAAGATGCTTTTCTGGATTTATACTGTCACTAACACCTTGGGAATCATCGTGTTGAATCTCGCTGACGTGGTTTATTTCCGTTACGCATTCAAAAGAATCACTCTTGAGGAACTTCATTTTTTCAAGGAAGACGACAACAACGGCGTGCTGATTCTCGACTTCATGCTTGAGAATTGGTATCTGGTGATAATAGGATTGCTTCTTATTGCGTTTATCGTATTCATTTACAAAAAGATACAATTCAGAAAAAGCACAGACTCCAAGCCGATGCTGTTTTATCCTGCAAATGCGCTGCTGTTCTGCATCGCGGTGTTCCTTTGGGTCGTCGGCGTGAGGGGAAGTTTTGATTTTCAGGCGAGGCCATATACGGTGACAAACGCTGCGTATTACACGAAGTCGGCGGCGAAAACCTCGTTGATCCTGAGCAATCCGTTCTGTGTGATTAGGACTGCGAGAGTCAGCGATTTCAAGGTCTTGCATTATTTTGACGATGATGAGGCAGCGGAACTTTTCACGCCGTATCATTATCCAGACAGCACTTACAACAGCTGCATAGGTAAGAAAAACGTAGTTGTTTTCGTGCTTGAAGGCTTCAGCCGCGAACACTCGCAATATCTCATGCCGCATCTCAACAAAGACGGCGGCTACACTCCGTTCCTCGACTCACTGATGCGTGAAGGCTACGCTTTCCGCAACGCTTTCGCCAACGGGATGAAGTCTATCGAGGCACTTCCGTCGGTGATCTCGTCGATACCGTCGTACAGGGCGCCGTTTCCGCTTCTGCCGCAGTCGGTGGCTGAATTGGAAGGTCTGCCGTATATGATTGAAAAAGAAGGCTATTCGTCGCATTTCTTCTGCGGTGCGCACGGAAACCAGATGGGTTTCGAGGCTTATTGCAAACTTAACGGGATGGAACATTTCTACGACAGGTCGCATTTTGAAATGGAAAACAACGACCCGGCGATGGCAAACAGTTGGGGAATCTGGGACATGCCGTGGCTGCAATACATGGCGCGGCAGCTCGATACAGTCGAGACACCATTCTACGCAACGGTGTTCACCCTGACATCGCATCATCCGTATGATTTGCCGGAGGAATATGAATATCTGCTCGGAAAAGGAACGACACCCATGCATCACGGGGTGCTTTACACCGACCTCTCGATAAGGAGATTCTTCGAGACCGCCTCGAAGATGGACTGGTTTGAAAACACGCTATTCGTGTTCACCGCCGACCACGTCTCGCCTCAGATGGCGCACGAAGAAACGATGACGACGAAGGGAAACACAGAGATTCTGCTTTTCATGTTTACTCCCGACGGCTCGCTGAAAGGCAGCACCGATGAAATCGTCCAACAGCTTGACATCATGCCTACAGTCCTCGGTCTGGTCGGAAATCGGCAGCCGTACTTCGCTTTCGGACGCGACATCTTCAACGAGAAAGACAGATTCAAGATGGCGACGAATTGCGTTCATCAAGTGTATCAATGCATTACGGATTCATACAGCCTGTATTCCGACGGTGAGAACATTCTCCATGTTTATGCCGCAGACGACACTTTGCAGAAAAATGACATCATCGGTGACACCAATGCGGAGATTCTTGATGTCGAAAGGCATTTCAAGGCGATCTTGCAATCTTATACAAAACATGTCCACGACAAAGATTATATAATTCATGTAAAATGATGGAAAAGAAAGAGTTACGTGCCAATATCAAGGCGTTGAAGAAACAGCATACAAAAGAACAGCTTCTTGAGCAGTCAGAGTTGATCTTGGCGAAATTGGAGCAGGACGAGGATTTTAAAAAAGCATGTATTGTAATGATTTACAGTGCGTTGCCGGATGAAGTCCAGACGCAGGCGTTTCTTGAAAAGTGGCGTCACGAGAAGAAAATCATTCTCCCGACGGTTGTCGGTGATGACATCATTCCGGTTGAACTCGCGGAAGACACCGGCTTCGCGGTCGGCGACTTTAACATCCTTGAACCGCAGAACGAGCCATATACAGGCGGCTACGATTTGATTGTCGTCCCCGGCGTTGCCTTCGACAGAAACGGAAACCGCATCGGACGTGGCCGTGGATATTACGACAGGTTTCTTTGCAAACATCTGAATGTCAGACGTATAGGTGTCTGTTTCGACTTTCAGCTTGTTGACGAGGTGCCTACCGAGCCGAATGACATCCGCATGGATAAAATTATTTCTTTGTAATAAAAAAATGTTTGTTTTTAATTAATAAAGATGTAATTTTGCAAGGTTTTAGAAAATTAACAGTTAAACAAGTTATTAACATAAATTATTAGTTATGAAACGTTTAGGTTTGCTTTTAGCAATTTTGTGCATGTTTGGCATGGTTGCCAACGCACAGCAGGATTTTCAAAAAGGTAATTGCATTCTCAATGCAGGTGTCGGTGTTGGTTATGGTATGCCGGTTTCAGTATCAGCAGAATGGCCTGTCGCGACCAATATGATTAAAGGCAGAAACGGAGCCATCGGCATCGGTCCATACCTCGGCTTCAACCTTCCATGCATTGACAGAAACACAGGTTTTGACCTTGGCGTCAGAGGTGCGTTCCATTATCAATGGCCTGAAAAACTTGACACTTACGCAGGTCTGAATTTCAGTTTCCATGGATATAATGACAATGATCTCGATGAGTTCAAATCGGATGTGGCCTGCTCGTTGTTTGTCGGAGCAAGATACTATTTCTGGAACAAAATTGGTCTCTTTGCCGAAATCGGCGGCGGCCTCAACTTCGGCGCGTTGAGCATCGGCGCATGTTTCAAACTGTAAACAAATCTTTACAAATAAGGAAGCAGTGTTCGGTAATGCGGACACTGCTTCCTTGTGATTGAATGTTTATTTTATCGTGATGTTTCTTGAAATCTCGTTGCCGTCTTCATCAACGCATCTTAAGATGTAACTTCCTGGTTCTGAATTGATTGGCATTTGATGAATGTTTGATGTCACACCCAAAGGCATTTCGTTTAATGTCCAATAGACTCTTTTTTTCGGGTTGCGGTGCGCGATTTCAAAAATGATTGCCTGTCTGTCGCCTTTGATTCCTTTCGGTATGATGAGCGATGCCGCTTCTTCCGGATAGATGAACGACATCACCGACTCTTGTTTTCCCGTGTTGCATCCAGGCATCACGGGCGGCAGCGAGCGGTAAAGCGGATTCGTCTTCCTGTAAAACCATTCCATCACAGGTGGCAGGGAATAATATATCTCAAAGTTTTCATTATCAACATCATAGCAATCTGGAAACACTTGATATTGGTGTGTTTTGTCGAGAAAAATTTTCTTGTGATAAGGACAAACGCCTGTCATTATTTCTGTCTTCGGCATTCTTACCATCTTTGTCTCCGTGCAAAATTGCGATTTCGGCATTCCAGACTCCGCACAAACTTCAACGAGCATTTCTTCGTTTTCATCAATGTTTTCAATTGGAGAGGCGTTGTCGTTCAAGATGTTGACGACATCGAACAGCACCGGTGCCGCCACGCTGATTCCTGTCAGTCCGGGACGTCCTTCGCCGTCGGCGTTGCCGCACCAGACCCCGATGACGTAACGGTTTGTGATGCCGACGGCCCACGCGTCCTTGAAACCGAAACTCGTGCCGGTTTTCCATGCAATCTTCTTTGATGATGCGAAATATCTCCAACCTGACTGGTCGTTGGGACGGTTCAATCCGCGCATCGCCTCGAATGTCAAGGCGATTGATGTTTTTGAAAATGGAATGTTTGTGCTGTCGGAAAATAATTTCTTCGCCATTGAACCATAAGCATTTACGATGTCAAACAACGATGCCTCGGCGCCACCGAGAATCAGCGAGTAGCCATAATGGTCAGGTTCGAAGACGATGCCCGAAAGTCCGATTTCCTTTAAAAGATGATGGAATTTCGGCACGCTGTATTGCCGCAGGAGATGTACGAAAGGCGTGTTCAGTGATTTCTGAAGCGCGACATCGGCGGGGACGGCGCCGCTGTATTCGCCAGTGTAGTTTTGCGGAGTGTAACCTGAAAGGTTTATCGGCACGTCGGGCAAAATCATTGCCGGGAAAAGCAGGCCTTCATCGAGACATGCGGCATAAAGAAACGGCTTCAAAATACTTCCGGTAGAACGTTGCGCCCTGACCATGTCAACCATCGCCGCGTCTTTCGCGCCAAGATGATTTCCGATGTAAGCAATTGTTTTTTGTTCTTGAAAATCAATGATATAAATCCCGATGTTTTCAATTCCGTTGGCGGAATTTATGTTATAATGTTTACTGGCGATTTCATCGACTTTTGTCTGGATCTCATAATTTATTGAGGAAACCGTGTTCTCGCCTTTGTGATTTTTTTCGGTTTCACACACAAAATGAAATGCCAAAGTCGGCAAATCGTATGGTTTTGGCGGGATGTTCTCAAGCAGAGAAAGCTCAAAATCTTCTTCGTCAAAAATCTCGTTTTTGAATCTTTTCGGAATGTAAGCTTCTGATTCACAAAGATTTGATAATAAGGTATCTCGTTTCTTTTTCAGTTCATTTCTTCCTTTTGACGGGTTGACGAGTGAAGGTGAATTTGGCAGGACAGCCAATGTCGCCGCCTCGCTCCACGTCAGCCGGTCGGGTGTGGTGTTGAAATAACGCCACGCCGCCGCGTCGATGCCCACGACGTTGCCGCCGAAAGGTGCGTGTGCGGCGTACAAATCGAAAATCTCCTTTTTGGAATAATGCAGCTCAAGACGCATTGCAAGAACCACCTCGATGATTTTCTCCTTGAATGTGCGTTGTTTCCCGTTCCGCGAAAGCCTCACGACCTGCATCGTGACGGTGCTTCCGCCGCGCAGAATACGCCCGGCCCTGATGTTGTCAACGGCGGCATCGATGAACGACACGGGATTGAAACCCGGATGCATGAAGAAATATTTGTCTTCGTATTCCAATACGCAACGAAGGTATTTCTCTGAATAACAATTAGTTGCCGGAAATCTCCATTGTCCGTCGTCAGCAACGCGGGCGCCAAGAAGATTCCTCTCCGCATCAGTGACCACTGTCGAGTACGATGTCTCAAACTTTGGGACTGGTATGAAAAGGAATCCGATCAGTGCCGCGGAAAGTATCGTTGATATTACAGTGCGTTTCCGTTTCATTTGACGACAGTCGTCTTCTTTGCTGCTGTTGTGTGCCAGATCTGGTTGTTGTACATGTCTTCGCACGTCACCGACGGAATCATGAACGTTCCTTGGTAAGCAGCGTTCATCGACAAACGGAACGTCTTCGTGTCGTATGGAGTCATGTCGAAGAAGAAGTTGACATAATCATCTTGATATTCAATGTGTTTCGCCTGTGCTTCGTTCCGGCTGTTGTCACCGAAGAGGCGGCTGTTGATGATTTCCCAACCTGCCGCGGCGTGATACGACAATGCGTTTTCTGTCACCTGGTATTCATGCGGGTTCGACACGGTGATGACAACGTCAAAGTCGGTGTTCTGCTTGATCTGGGCGGTGTTGATCTCGTTGCCTTCCTTGTCGAAATATTTCACCGTCATATCGTACCAGGCACCGGTGTCTTCTCTTTGATATTCAGCCACTTTACCTTTCGTGAATAAAGTTATGAAGACGGATTCGCTGCCGTTGTTTGTCACGGTGACGGAATTGTCGCCGCGTTTCGATTGCATGTTGTAAGTGATTGAAGTCCTGTTTGTTGTGATGTTTTCGGTTCTGTCTCCTTCTTTGACAACCAGAGCGATGGAATTGTCTTTTATGCCGAGTTTCTCTGCATATTTGCCGAGAACGAACATCGCCATCGCGGTGGTCTGCGTGTCAATCCAGCGGTCGCTGCCGAGTATTCTGCACAGTTCCTCAATGTCATTCCGAACCATTTCTGCGTTGTCGTTGGCGAGCATTTCCGCATAAATGCACATTGACATGTCGCGTACTTTTGAACCTAAAGTGATGTAATAGTCTGAAGTCCAGTCTTTTGCGTTGAAATCAATCGTGGGGATGAGACCGGATGCCATGTCAGCTTTTCCGACCAAAGCGTAAGAGGCGGCGGTCAATGCTTTTGTGAGCGTGAACTTCATCTCAAGTTCCTTGAAACGGTTCATCGCTCCGATTTCGGCCGTGTTGTTCAAGGCTAACACGAATAATCTGTAAGCCTGGATTGTTTCAACATTTGGTGCGTCGGCACTGAAATTCCATGATTTTGCGCGGTTGGTCTGACGTTTTATCATGCCGTCAATCAATGAGTTAGTGACATTATAACCTTGATTCCTCGCCTCTATCAGGAAATGCAGGGCGTAAAGCTCGCTCCAAGGGTCAACGTAATTTCCGTTCGGCCAGCTTGTCATCGAGAAATCCGGAAGCAGAAATGCGTTCATGTTCGCAATCACATTTTCGATATTTGTCTTCATTTCCGCTTTAGTCATCTCATCAAATGCGGCCAAATTATGCAGATAAAGCTGCGGGAACGCTTTTGAAACAGTCTGTTCCAGGCAGCCGTAAGGATAGGAGGTGAGGTAATCAATATGCTTGAAGAGGTCAACGGGTATGCCGGTGTTTGCGACGAGTTTTGTCTCAATTGTGCCGTCAAAGCCTTGACAGTCAATGTGTAATGTCGCAGTTTCGTTAGGTTTGACCTCTTGTTTCACCGAATTGTATTTGTTGCTTGACGGCATCCGTATCGGCATGGCGACGGATTTCACGCTTTCAAAACCATTGCATGAAACGTTCACGGTGATTTTTGCATTTCCTTTGATTTCCTTGGCTTTAACGGAAAATGCGATGTCAGCCTCTCCGTTTTCATCCAATGAAACTGAAGTCGGAATGTTGCTCTTTGCTTCAAGATTTTCGAGTTTCACATTGATGTTGGCGGATTTGCGGGCAAATTCAGAAGCGATGACTTTCATGTTCACGACGACTTCATCGCCGATTCCTATTACTCGCGGTGCTGTCGGCAGAATCATGATTTTGTCTTTGACGGTCACGTTCTTTTGTGTGGAGCCGAAAGCGTCTTTCCCGTTTGTCGCCACGACCATTACTCTCAGTGAACCATTGTAATCTGGAATGTTAAAGTGTTGAATGTCAGTATTTCCGGCTTCGAGTTCGAAAGGTCCCATCATCATTGCCACGGCTTGGAAACGTTCAAGCAATGTCGTCTCCGGCTTGATGAACAGGTCGCCGCCGGCCGCCAGAGTGCCTTGCATCATGTCGGTGATTGCGCTCACGATGTAATCATAATTGTCCCACGTCTTGACTCCCAAAGCGCGTTTGCTGAAGAAATGTCCGCACGGATCCGCCGTTTTGTAGCCGGTGAGTCCGAGGATTCCTTCATCAACGACAGCAACGGTATAATACATCTTATTGCCTTGTTTTTCAGACACTTTAATGTCGATTGCCTTGTTGGAGGTGGCGTTTTCAGGAACTTCGGCAACGGGATTGATGATGGTTTTGCTGTCGGACACTTTGAAAGGCACGACACCGTACATCCTGATCGGCATTCCATTTTCATTTCTGAACGGTTGTATGAGCGAGACGGAGACGTAGGCGTTGGGAAGCATCTCTTCGGTGACAGGAATGCTTATCATTGCGTCTTTGCCAAGGTCTTGAACATGAATGACTTTGATGACTTTTGAAGAAGTCTCGACGGTGACGATTGCCTTTGAATTTTCGTTTGCCGGGAAAGAAACTTTCATCGTTTCGCCAACGTTGTAGCAGTCTTTGTCGGTTTTCAAGGTGATGAGTGCCGGTGCGTCTCCGACCGATGACGAGCGTGCGCCGTCGGCCCAGTCGAAACTGATGACTTTCGAGAAAGTGTGTTTCCCGATCGGGTCGCTGACAACGAGGAGATATGAACCCCAGTCTGCGTCTTTGATATTGAGAGTCAACGATGTCCTGCCGTTTTTCGCCTCAAGCACGCCGCTCTTGACAGGACGTTTGTAACTTCCTCTTACATAACGCATTAAGTCGTAGTAATCGTTGTCCCACCACCAATAATTATCGAGTTTGTAAAGCTGGTATTCGAGCTCGGTTTCGTTTTGTGCCAGACTGCCGTCCTCATTCACGACCGCGACATCGAATTTCCAGTCATCGTTCGTGAAATAATAATCGCCCCACTTCGACTTCATCTCCGGCAACATGACGCCCACGTATCTGCAAAACGGCGATATTTTCCCGCTGCGGCTCGTGATGCTGAACTCGCCGCTGCTCTCGAACACCTTTATATTATATGTGGCTTTCATGAAACCCGGAGCCGAAATGTCTTTCAATGCGTCGAACGAAATCATCGCCTTGCCTTCCGCATTCAAGGCCGCACTGAAAAGCGAAACCTCCCTGCTGTAGAAATCGTTTGCGACGCAGTCGAAGTCGTATTTCTCAAAACCTTTGAATGTGATTTTCGCATTTGATAAGATAACCGACACTTCGGCTTTCAAGTCTTTGACATTCAAACCATTAAGACGTTCTGAATGAAGCATGACCTTCTCTTTGGCATTCAGACTGATCAATTTTCCTGATTCAAAATCAATTTTCAGACGGTTCGGCTTCACGGTTTCAATTCTCAAATTCTTTGAAAACACCTGACTTCCGATTTTGAAACGTGCGTTCCACGTTCCGGTCGGGTCAGTGGCTAAAGTGTTGATTGTGAATGCGTAAATCTTTCCGACAGGAGAATTGTTGGCTTTTTTAAGATACAGCCTGCCGTTCGGGTCGATGACTTCCATGACGACAGGGTAATCGTTTGTGAAATAGTCGTTTTTGTCGGAAATCATGAGGTTGAGCTGGATGGAGTCGCCGGGACGCCAGACATCACGGTTGCTGTAAACGAAGCCGTCAACTTCATGCTCAACGGCATTGCCGGAAACATCGAACTTGCTGAGTGACAATGACTTGTTTTTGTCCAATGGCAGATATGACTTGTTGCCGTCTGAAGCTTCCGCGACAAGGCAGAACGGTTTGTTGGTGAAGGCGACTCTTGCGTAACCGTCGTTGTCGGTGGAAGATTCGCCGGTGATTTGCTGTTGATAATCATAGAGATAAAGGCTGACACCTGGTCTCGGATTCGCGTCAGTGATGTTTTTTGCGAAAACGTCAATGAAATTTTCATCGGAACCCTTCGCTGTCAAAGCCAAGTTGCTGACGTACAGGTTTTTACGAATGTCAACGTAGTTGTAGAACGAGCGGCTGCACGGATTGTTGTAATCATAATCATCGTAATAATAAACACGGTAATCATAGTTTTCATTATCCCAGTAGTTTTCGTTGTAGCCTTTTGCAACTTTCTCATTATCACAGGCATACGGGTAACACGTCATGTCAAAGTCAAGGTTTATCTGATACATGTCGCCGGCTTTCAGATTGACATAATCCGAAAGATTGATGTTGTATGTTTTCCAGCTGTCATAATTCGTCTGCTCAAGCGGAATGCGTACTTTCTTCACGAGACGACCGACACGGCATGTCCTTCCGTATGCGTCCTTCATGCTGTTTTCCTGCAAAAACGACATTATGTTCGAGTCGTAAACTTTTATTATCCTCAAAATCACTTGGTTAAGACACATTGCGTCGAATGAAACCGTTGCGTCTCCGGCTTCCGGCACAATGACACCGTCGTCGCTCCATTTCACTTGCGGCTTCAGCGATTTTAGATTTATTCCGTTGATAATGAAATCGTTGGCAAGACGATTGCCTTTTGTCGGAATGATGCCGTAGCGTATCGTCATGTCGAAATCTTCGTAGTAATAGTATGTTTTTGAGCAGAAAACACTCAAGCGGTTTCCATCGATTGAGGTCGTGAACGGGACGTTGTTTGAAAATTCAATCATGCCGGTCAGATTCTGGTTCTTTGAAAGCTCGTCGGAGAAACAGACATCGATTTTGCTTTCCTTGACGTCAATGTTATAAGTAACGACATGGAAATTCCCTTCTGCCGGAATCGTCAGTGTTTTCTTGACGGAACGATTGATTCCCAATGGTTTGCCATCAATTTCAATGTTGATTTCATAACCTTTTTCCGTTCTGCTTATATTCGAGACAGCAAGCTGGATGTCTGTCTGGGAAATTTCTTTCGCGGAACATTCATAATTTTCCAACGTTTTTTTGTCGAGCAGCGAAAGTGCTGATTCTGAATTGATTGGCTTCGCGAATTTCAAGTCAATGATGTACGAACATCTGCCGTTTTCATCACTATGATAAGATGTGTTCACGAGTTCGAAATCCTGTTTCTTCAGAATGAAGGAAGTTTTCATAACTCTCTCGTTTGCAGGCATTTCGACGAGCATTCCGATGTTGAAGTCAACGTTGTAAGGGGTGCTTTCCTTCGGATTTTCGTCAAATTGGAAGCCGATTGTGTTTTTGTCAATCCAGATTGCGTGTCCGGCGACTTTCGGCGTTATTTCAAAAAGTTTCGATGGCAGTTCCTCGCCGAACTGTTTTTTCATTTTCAGTCCTTGCACGAACTTGAATTTCAGCGGCTCCGTCTCTGTAACCAGCCCCGAAGTGTAGCTTTCGACGATTCCGACTATCGCCTCGTCAAAAACCGGGATTTTTTCGACGTAAGTTGTTGCTGATTCAGAATGTCCCGAACCGCATGAATTAAATAAAGCTATTGTCAATAAACTGATTAACAATAAATTAAATGTTGCAAATAATTTTTTCATAATATTATTATTCCGATTTTTCATTAAACAAATTAACGTGCAAAGTTATTAAAAATTTTTAGTTTTTGCTGAATTGTTATACAAGTTGCCGGTGAAGTTTTATAAAGGTGAAAAAACCTTCGGCAATTTTTGTGAAAATTCAATATCTTTGCCACCGTGAATTAGTTGAAAGAGTAGAGACGCATCGCAGTGCGTCTAAAACAGCTCTCCTCTCCAGAGCATCTTCAGGAAATCGAAGATGTAAATGCTCTCCACATTCCCAATATGGCGGTTGAACTTGTCGCGCGACACCACGATGCAGCGGCTGCCGGGGAATTCCTCCGAATAGGCCTTGAAGTTTGTGAGATGTCGCGGCTGCACTTCCTCCGACGATTTTATCTCAATTCCAATCTCCGCCTCGCCAATGATGGCGTCAATCTCCTTGCCGTTGTATGTGTGCCAATAACTCAGTTTCTTATCGTTGTGAGTGTAGCCGATGTATGCTTTAAGTTCTTGAATCACAAAGTGTTCAAAACAATGGCCGTATTCCGCGCTGCCTGTGGGCAATGAGGTGCGGTGCATCAGGTAGTTGTAAACCCCGACATCAAAGTAATAGAACTTCGGGGCTTGCACCACTTTGCGTTTCTGTGTCTTTACGTATGCTGGAATCATGTAGCCGATCAAGGTATCTTCAAGAATGTTGAAATATTCCTTCACGGTCTTGGCACTCACCCCGCAGTCGCTGGCAATGTTCGTGTAATTCACTATCTCTGAATTGGTCATCGCGGCGGCTTCGAGGAAATGCTGGAAGCCGTCAAGATTTCGCACAATTGCCTCTTCTTTTATCTCTTCCTTCAAATATACATCAATATAGCCCGAAAGAAGTTTCTGCGGCCTTGCGCTAAGATAATGCGTCGGCAGCATACCGTACAGCAACGCCTTGTCAAGGTCAAGGTTCGGAAGCTCGGCGCTCACAAAAGGGTAAAAATAACAAGGCAACGCTCTGCCGCCCAATGTGTTGTAGCCCTTTCGCTTTAACTTGCGCGCACTGCTTCCGCAAAGCACAAAACGATGGTGCCTTTTCTGTATGAGCCGGTGAACCTCATTCAGAAGCTCCGGAATCTCGGGTATCTCGTCAATGACGACAATGCTGCCTTCCTCTTTGTCAACCAACATGTTATATAAAAGTTCAGGATGAGATTTCAAACGCCTTTTTGTCTCGCTGTCGAGAAGGTCGAAAAATATTGCATCCCCGAACTGCTCTTCCAAAAGGGTGCTTTTTCCGGTCTGACGTGCGCCAAAGAGAAATATGCTTCCTTCTAACTCGTCTTTTAATTGAAAATAACGTTTTATCATTTATAATCAATAATATAATAAATTTTATATTCCGTATTTTTGTGAAAAATCCGAAGTAGTACTTCCGATTTTCATAAAAAATCCGACGCAAAAATACAAAATAAATTAATCTGCGGGAGAAATTTCATGAGATTCGTGAAATTCGTGGTGAAAATTTTTGTGGTGACAAAAAGAGCGCACCAAGACTTCAAGTCCTGACGCGCTCTCTTAACTCTACTCTTTTATCTCTTAACCCTAAGATTACCAGGCGAAGAGCGGGTAGTCGGCCATGATTGCGTTGACTTTCTCCTTCACCATGTTGATCTTGGCGTCAGGTGCTGTCTTCGCGACAGGGTCGATTGCCGAGATGACATCGTCGATCATGTCAACGATCGGTTCCATCATGTCTTCCTTCAAGCCACGTGTCGTGATGGCCGGCGTGCCGATGCGGAGACCTGACGTGAGGAACGGTGAACGGCTGTCGAACGGCACCATGTTCTTGTTGACGGTGATGTCAGCGAGGACGAGGGTGTTCTCGACCATCTTACCTGTGATTTCCGGGAACTTGGTGCGCAGGTCAATGAGCATCAGGTGGTTGTCGGTGCCGCCGCTGATGATCTTGTAGCCTCTCTCGTTGAATGCCTTTGCCATTGCAGCGGCATTCTTCTTCACCTGAAGGATGTACTCGAAGTATTCATCCGACAAAGCCTCGCCGAAAGCGACTGCCTTTGATGCGATGACGTGTTCGAGCGGGCCGCCCTGGACGCCGGGGAACACCGCGCTGTTGAGCAGTGCCGACATCATCTTCACCTCGCCCTTCGGTGTCGTGTAACCCCACGGGTTCTCGAAGTCCTCGCGCATCATGATCATGCCGCCGCGTGGTCCGCGGAGTGTCTTGTGTGTCGTCGTCGTGACGATGTGGCAGTATTCGAGCGGGTCGTTGAGGATGCCGCGTGCGATGAGACCTGCCGGGTGGCTGATGTCGGCCATCAGGATGGCGCCGACGGAGTCAGCGGCCTTGCGCATGCGTGCGTAGTCCCAGTCACGTGAATATGCCGAGGCGCCGGCGATGATGAGTTTCGGCTTGTACTGCGCCACTTTCTTCTCCATGTCGTCGTAGTCAACCATGCCTGTCTCAGGGCTTACCTGATAGGCGACCGGGTTGTAGAGCAAACCTGATGAGTTGACCGGTGAACCGTGTGAGAGGTGTCCGCCGTGTGAGAGGTCGAGGCCCATGAAGGTGTCACCCGGTTTCAGGCAGGCGAGGAGCACCGCCATGTTGGCCTGCGCGCCAGAGTGAGGCTGCACGTTCACATATTTCGCCTGGAAGAGTTCGCCCGCGCGGTCGATTGCGATCTGCTCGGTCTGGTCAACGATCTGGCAGCCGCCGTAGTAACGTTTGCCGGGATAACCTTCAGCGTATTTGTTTGTCATCACCGAACCCATGGCCTTCAAGACCTGGTCGCTGACGAAATTTTCCGATGCGATAAGCTCAATACCGCCCATCTGACGCTTCTTTTCCTTGAGAATCAGATTGAAAACCTGTGTGTCTTTTTTCATTTTAATTTGTATTTAGTTGATATTCAATTGTTTGAAAAATTCATTCGTTTTTATTTGAGGTTTCAAAATTATAAATTTTTCTTTAACAAAACGCATTTTAATTTTTTTTAATTTTGCAAAAAAAATCATGACACTTGACGAGATAAAATCGGTGGTCGCGCCGGAGCTTTCACGTTTCGATGATTATTACAGGGATGCGCTTCGTTCCGACAATTCGCTGTTGGACAAGATCGGTGCTTACACGTTGAAACACAAGGGGAAACAGCTGCGTCCGCTGTTCGTGTTCCTCTCGGCGAAGTGTTTCGGCGATGTCAACGGCAAGACGTTACGCGCCGCCACTTTCATCGAGCTGCTTCACTCCGCAACGCTCATCCACGACGATGTCGTCGATGACGCCTCCGAACGCCGCGGCTTCGCTTCGATAAACGCTCTTTATAAAAACAAAATCGCCGTGCTTTCCGGCGACTATCTCCTTGCAAAAGGCATGATGATAGCCTTGGAAAACAAAGAATATCAGATGCTTGACATGATTTCCGAATCGGTCGCCAAAATCGGTGAAGGCGAGATTTCGCAGCTCGACAAGGCCAAGCGCATGGACATTTCCGAAGACGAATATTATCAGATCATCGAGAAGAAAACCGCCTCGCTCATCGCCTCGTGCTGTGCCATCGGAGCCGTCTCGACAAACGCCGACGCACCACAGGTCGAGACAATGAAACAATTCGGAACATACGCCGGCATCGCCTTCCAGATTCGTGACGACATCTTTGATTATCAACCAGATAACATGTCTGGAAAAGGCTTCGGCAACGATATTCAGGAACATAAGATGACGCTTCCGCTCATCCATCTGCTGAAGGAAAGTCCGGCGTTGGAAAGGGAAATAATCAAA
Source organism: Bacteroidales bacterium (assembly GCA_024400305.1). Classification (GTDB taxonomy): domain Bacteria; phylum Bacteroidota; class Bacteroidia; order Bacteroidales; family F082; genus Limimorpha. The sequence continues at coordinate 91,653 of JAKSMX010000001.1, forward strand.
GGGAAAATCCTTCTCAGCGGAAAGAAAATGAAAACCATCAAGCAGATTATCGCCCTCGCAAACGAAAAACACAGCCTCGAATACTGCACCGAAAAGATGAACGAATTTGTGGAAAAAGCTGAAAATCAATTAGATAAAATAGACGATTCTGAAGCGAAAACTGCGTTGAAGAATCTAATGTATTATTGTGTAAATAGAAATAAATAAAAACTTGTGCAACTTGTGTCAATAAACTCGTGCAACTTGTGTTAAAAAATATGAAAAAACTCTTCTTACTCCTCGCAATCAGCGTGATATTCGCTGCAAATGCAACTTCCCAGTCGTTTTACGGCGGTGTCGCCCTCGGTGCGGTAACCTCGCAGGTCGATGGCGACGGCAACAACGGCTTTCATAAAATCGGCTTCACCGGCGGCGGTTTCGTCGGACTTGAACTGAACGAATTTTTTGATGTTCAACTGGAAATCAAATACATACAAAAAGGATCCAAGTCGGCTGCCGATGAATATCCGTCTTTCAAAATCCGTCTCGACTATGTTGAGATGCCGTTGGTTGCGTCGGCGAACCTCGGTTTCATTAAAGTCAACGGGAGGAAGATCGACTGGATCACTTTCGAACTCGGATTGAGCCTCGACGCACTCGTTTATTCCAACAACACGTTCAACGCCGCGAATGAGGCGACCGATATGTGGCGGCCGCTCTGCCTCAACGGAATCCTCGGTCTTAAATTCAGACTGATGCCGAAACTCGAACTCGGCTTCCGCGTAATCACTTCAGTGACATCGGCTTACAAAGGCAACTTCAACGAAGGCACGGTGCGTTTCGGGCAAAAAGGCGCATTCAACGACGTTCTCGAATTGGTCCTTTATTACAGGTTTAAATGATTTGAAGAATGAAACATATTAATAAGGTGTATAAATTCGGCGGCGCATCGGTAAAAGATGCCGGTGCTGTCAGGAATCTTTTGCATATCCTTGAAAATGAAGACTGCGGCGACTTGCTGCTTGTCGTTTCCGCAATGGGAAAGACGACAAATGCTATCGAGAAGGCTTTGAAAGACTTCCGCGAAAACGACGGCCATCTTGAAATCAGCGCATTGGAAACACTTATGGATTACCATGAGAAGATAATGCTCGATTTGTTCGATGGCGATTCGCAACATCCTGTGTTTGAAAGAGTTGCGAATCTGTTTCTGGATTTGTATGACAATCTTCGTGAGACTGGCTACGACTACGATTACCAGTACGACCAGACTGTGAGTTTCGGCGAACTGCTCTCCACCACGATCATTTCGGCGTTTCTGAATGACAACGGATTGAAAAACAAACTGTTGGATGCACGCGAATATGTCATCACCGACCACAGTTTCCGCTCCGCCAATGTCGATTTCGACGAGAGCCGGTTGAGAATTGAGAAACTTAATGAAAACCACGACGGCACGATGTTTCTGACGCAGGGCTTCATCGCCGCTTCCACGAAGCCGGCGGTGACGACGACCTTGGGACGCGAGGGATCCGACTATACTGCGGCGATATTCGCCAATTTACTGAATGTCAAGGAGATGTCGGTGTGGAAAGACGTTGACGGCGTGCGCAACGCCGACCCGAAACGTTTCCCGAAGACTGAAAAAATCGGACATCTCACATATTCCGAGGCAACGGAGCTGACGTTCTACGGAGCCACCGTGCTTCATCCGAAGACGATGAAGCCGTTGCAGAACAAGAACATCCCTCTGAAGGTGCGCTGCTTCCTCGACTCAAAGCTCGAACCGACTGTCATCGACGGCAGCGAGGAGTTCATCAATTACGTCCCGTCGTTCATCGTCAAAGACAACCAGGTTCTTGTGACAATCCGGCCGCGCGACTATTCGTTCATGAACGAGCGGAATCTCGGTGTTCTTTTCGCCATGCTCAACGAGCTGAACATCCACGCCAACATGATTCAGACCTCCGCCTTGAACCTCTCGATCTGTTTTGACGAGAATATGCATAAACTCAACGCATTTATTGCTTCGATAGAGCAGTCGTTTGAAGTCAGATATAATGCGGGATTGCAGCTTTTTACAGTCCGTCATTACAAGGAAGGTGTTGAGAATGAGTTTGTTAAAGGAAAGAAAGTCTTCGTTGAGCAACGGAGCAGAAGCACAGTTCAGATTGTTCTGGGGTGAAGATTAAAAAAACACCCCTTATTAACCCAAACCAAAACCCAAACTGCAGACACCGCCGGGCTTGCGGGCTGCCCGCAGGGCAGTACTTCAGTAACCGGGTACGCGGCACGCGTGCCCGTGAAAAAAAATAAAAAAAACCGCTCTCCGTATCGAAAAATGCTGTATCTTTGCTGCCGCTATGAAATTTGAGAGTTTGCAATATGAAAATCGGCGTTGCGGTCTGCCTGATGCGGCGGACAGGGTAATTGCAATTACCCCCCCCAGTGTGCAAAATATTGTAAATCAATCACTTGTATTACAAACAAGAACATAGCCTCTGGCATCGTGCCGGGGGCTTTCGGCGTTCACTACGAGCCTTTCTCACCTAATCACCTAATTACCTTAAACACCTAAAACAACTAAAATAACTAATAAATACAGTAATGAGAAAAAAGATCAGAGACAAGATTGCGCTGGCGGCGGTGCTGCTGGCGCTGACGACGCCCTGCGCCTGTGCGTACGGGCAGAGCGACGGCTTTTTCAACAGCTGTCAGAGTTACCGCGATGTTGACGATTTTTCAGGAGACATCAACAACCAGAGTTTCGGTGACGGCGGCAATGAGATTACCAACCAGACATTCGGCGAGGCCCCGCTCGGCGGCGGCATGGCCATCCTCGTGGCATCAGCCGCGGGCTACGCACTCCTGAAGAGGAGGAGAGACAGCAAACAAACGGAATTCACAAACGATCAAATTTAAAAAAATGAAGAAAACATTGTTAATGGTCATGGCGGCACTGTCCATGCTTTTCACACAGTGCAAGAAAACGGAATCGGCATCACCCCTCGCGCCGGCGGGCGACGGACAGGTGAGCATAACACTCGATGTTGACGGCGGCAACTCAAAGGCCGACGTGAACACCCTGTCGGGCGTGGTGACATTCAAATCCGGCGACGTGATTTATGTCGCAAGCAACGGCGCATACGTCGGCTATCTGACATACAGCGACGGAACGAGCAGATTCGAAGGCACGCTCACCAATCCTACGGAAGGACAACCTCTGTATTTCTACTTCCTCGGCAACAAAGGCCCTGCGACGGCGAATCTGGCAACAGGTACTGCAGAACTCACCGCCGACATCAGCGACCAGAGCGACGGACTCCCTGTGATTTCGGGCGCCGCGTCGGACAGGAACTATACGTCAGACGTGACAGGCTATTCGGCCAGACTGCTGAACATGTGCGCCTTGGTGAAGTTCGATGTCCAGAACTACGACGGCGACGGCCCGGTGAGCATCACCCCCACGGACGGCTACCACATGAACAACAAGGTGACGGTGGATTTAGGCAGCAAGAGTTTCAGCTATGATGAAACCAATAACGGCAAGATAACCATCAACCACAAATCAGGCAGCAGCGAGTACTGGGCGATACTTCTCCCGCAGGATGAAGTGCCTGGTGGCACAGCTTCGTTTCCTGATGGTAGGAGCGGCGCCTTCATCAACATGCCTAAGATAGAATGCAATGCATTTCTGACCAATGCGATAAATGTCATTCTAGTTGATGGAAAGATTACTAATTTTACAATGGAAGACGATGACGAAAGTAAAGATTATCTAAATTTCAACTTCACGATTGAGCCAAACGCTGGATGCGGTTTTAATAGTGATGCATGCTTATGCCTCTCTATTTACAATGACCATCCAGAGATTGATGATTGTGATATAAGTATAGTGTGTGAATATCCGTATAACACTGGTTCTATTTCGAAAGATGAAATAAAAAATCATGATTACCAAAGTGGTAATACGTTTTATATCCGTCTTTGGGCCGAATTTAAAGACGATAATGGTTATTGTGGTGAGTCAGTGTACGTTTACAGTGATGTAATTGAAGCAAGCTTCACATTTGGGGATGATGAATAGCTCACTACGAGACATCGAGGTCACGGGAACGCGGGGATACGAGGTTTCCCGGAATCCAGCGTCGGTGAGAACAGCACGGTAGAGTTCGCCCCGGGCAACCTGTGGTACGGCAAAGCTGATGGTGAAGAAACAGCAGCTTTCCATTTCGAGGCGAACCAGTGGGACACGGATCCGACGTCCGAAGGTCTATGGAATCCCTCTCACGTGAGCCATTTCCTGTGGAGTCCGGACAAGAGTGTTGCAGTAGGCACAAGCACATCGGTGTCCGGCAGTACGTCCGATGTGTTCTTCACGAATGATCCGGAGGATGAGACAAAGCCAAACGCAAATTTCCACGTGAACGGTGAGACCGGCACGAACCAGTGGCGCACGTTGAGCAATGCCGAGTGGAACTACCTTTTGAACAGCCGCGCCAACGCCACGTCCCTCCGCGCCTGGAAGGAACTTGACGACGGCACGCATAAAGGTCTTGTGATACTTCCAGACGACACGGATGCGTTAGTGATGAGCAGCATAACTTCGACAGCCAACCTTGCCAGCTCCGGCGCTGTCTTCCTCCCTGCCGCCGGCAACCGCAACGTTACGGACGTGAACTATGTCGGCTCTTACGGCTACTACTGGTCGAGTACTCCCGACAAGGACAACGGAGGCCTCGCGTTCATCATGTACTTCTGTTCGGACAGCAGTGTGAGCGCGCGCCTCGGCCTTCGGTACCTCGGGAACTCGGTTCGCCTCGTTCGGTAGTTCTTGCAGGAGTTCCCTTCTCCCCATGGGAGAGTACAAAAAGCACAGCAGAAGGGTATGGTGTGGAAACCGGCATCCCATACAATAACTCAAATGAAAGGTCTCACTTCGTTTTCGGAGTGGGGCCTTTTTTTGAGTGTTGAGAGTGGAGTGTTGAGAGTGGAGAGTGGAGGCTGCCCGCAGGGCAGCACCTCGGTAACCGGGTATGCGGCACGCGTGCCCGTGAAAAAAAATAAAAAAAACCGCTCTCCGTATCAAAAAACGCCGTTTCAATATAAAAATCGGCGTTGCGGTCTGCCTGATGCGGCGGACAGGGTGATTGCAATTACCCCCCCCCTATGTGCAAGTTGTTGATAATCAATTAGTCAGGCTTTTTGAAAATAAAAATGTTAGCTGTCAGCCACTGGCTGACGGCTTTTGGCGTTTGCATGCGTGCATACATCCCACCGTACCATATTTTACAGGTGCGAAGCCATCCGCACGTCACTTTTTCATAGCACCGCCCGCCGTGTGGTGGGGGCGGCGGGCTTTTTTTCACCTGATTACCTGATCACCTGATTACCTGAATACCTGAAACAACTTAAATAACTAATAAAAAAGAAAGGAGTAAAATGAGATGAAATGTAAAAAGATGAGGGACATGATGTGCGCGGCGGCACTATTGCTTGCGCTGACAGTCCCGTCGGCGGCTTACGGTCAGAGCGACGGCTTCTTCAGCAACGTGAATGGCGCGCGCGACGGCAACTACAACGGCATTGGCTGGAACGGACTGACCGGCGGCGGCTTGTAGGGCAACTTCAACAACATCGACCCCGACGACAACACCGACGGTAGCGGTTCGTGGGGCAACTTCAATAATACGTCCCCCGAAGCCGACTTAGGCGGCGGCCTCGCCCTGCTCACGGTGGCAGGCTTCGGCTATGCCTGCGCCAAACGCAGGAAGGCGAAGAAACAGGAGCTTCATTAAAATGCGCTGACCTGTTGCAGAATCGAAAGTATAAACAAATGTAATTCAACAATTAACAAACACAAAAAATGAGGAAGAAATTAGTTATCATTGCGATGGCGGTCTTGGCACTGTTCGCCGCACAGTGCAAGAAAAACGAACCGAAACCGAGCGAGAAAGTCATGGTGCCTATCACCGGCACTGTTGATTTTGGCGGCTCGAAGACCGAAATCACCACGACGGGTTACATCACCCCTAAGGAGAATGACAGGATTTACATCTACAGTGGAAACCAGAATGTGGGTTATGTGGACTGCACGTCCACAAGCGGACAGCAGTTCAACTGCTCTGGCTTGATTGAGGATGACTACCTCGGAACCACCTGCACCTTCATGTATTTAGGCACGGGCAGCACCGATGCTAATGGTAATGCCATCGACGGCAGCAGCAGCACCATCAGCTTTGCCAACCAGACCACAGTGAGCGTCAATGAGGGCAAGGTTGCCAACCTGAACAAGTTCCATGTGGGCAGCTGCAAGGCATTGGTTTCGCAGCAAGGCACTGTCACTCTATTAATTCATAAATTCGAGTGGAAGCTGTTCCGTTTTTTATCGAAATATCATACTAAATAACTGATTATTAGCAAGTTAATTTATAGAACAGCCCTAAAGTGGAAAGTTTGTAAAGTTCATAAAGTAGAAAGTGGCTGGCGCATGACGGATGACAGCCTCATGTTTTCTCCTTGATGACTTTTCAAATTCGGACTTTCGAAAGTAATTGGGATTTTGAGAAATTTGAGAAATTTTATCGAAAAAAATGTAACATTTTGATTTTTTCGGTACTATAAGAGTGAAAAAGAAAAGTAAAATATAAAAAATGAAAGATTTATGATAGTACAATGTCCAGTCATTTTCACAAACGTCCGCAACGGGCTTGCGCTGAAAACCTTTGAGGTGAACGGCATTGACAATCTGTCAAAGCCGGTTATCAATGAAGGCGTGGAAAGAAATGTCAAAAAAAATCAAATTTTTTTCTGCAAAAGACACGACCATTCTGATATTTTTTGTAATTTTGCACCTCAAAACAAGGATGAGGAAAAACAACATTAATCATACTTTCTTGTTCCGAAATATGATAATGATTTTTTTTGCATAAAGATCTGCAAGTCAAGGGGACAGCGGGTACAAAGGCTCCAATTCTCCATTGGGGTTTTATACAATCCTTCTCACACTGCTAAATGTCACTAACAATTTTTGCCCGCAGTCTCCCTTGACTTTTTGTTTTGAAAAAATCATTTCACTGCCGTAGAAAATAAATTTCACTGAATCTGACGGATTTATTCGGCGAACCGTTTCATCACAACGTAGGCCTCCTTGACACCAAGCTCGCCGGCCTTGCTCAGATCCTTCTTCGCCAGCTCGTTCTTACGAAGGAAAAGCAATGTCAAAGCCCTGTTGTAATACGCCTCGGCGAGATTCGAGTCATACTTTATGGCCATTGTGTAGTCGTCGATCGCATGAGGATAGTCTTTCATCTGCAAATGTATGTTACCCAAATCGTACCAGAGATAGGCATTCCGTTTGTTTTTCGCCAACGCCGCTTCCAATGTGGCCGCTGACTCCTGATAATCAGGCTCGGCCTTCGAATAGTTGTAGGTTTTACCGCTCACCCTCTTCTGCGTGATATACACTGAATTGTCGAAGTTGTCGTCAACAAGCACCAATTCCGCCTTTGCGTAAAGCATGGCGGCAAGATTGATGCTCGCATAGACACCGAGCACCGGATCATCGAGCAACGAACGGAAGATGTCGGCCCCGCGCTGGTAATTGCTCACCTCCAGATTGTACAAGCCGGTCAGGAAATCGCGCAGCGAAGTGCTTTTCGCATGATTTATCACCGAGTCGTTGATATTCGAGACGTGTCCGTCCTCTCTGACATCATTTATCACGTAGGCGAGGCTGCCGTTCAGGATTTCCGTTTCCGACAGCTGGCTCAACGTCGCGTCAACATGCGGGTTCTTGTCAGTCACGATGTTGACGACATAGCTTTTAAACGGCATGATGGTGACGTCGGCGAACTGTGTGTAGTTTCCGTGAGCGTCGCCGCTTACGAAATCCGACTCAAACTGTATGATTTTGTTGTAATCCTTTCCCGCATACTGTCTGTAAAGCGAATCGATGTTGGCGTCTTTCTCGCTGACGAACGCCATGATCTCCCTTGCGTGGTATCTGTCCGTCTCGGCGCCTTTCATGTCGTTTTTCTCAAACCGCACCGCCGCCCTGTTGACCCAGGCATCGATGAAGTCGGGGAACAAATCGATGACGGTGGTGAAATCCTCTTCGGCGGCGTCCCACATCTCAAGTTTATAATACAAGACACCTCTGTTGAAATATCCGTAAATATTGCCCGGATTGATTTCTATTGTCTTGTTATACAACGCCATAGCGACATCATATTCGCCGAGTTCAGAATATATGATCGCCCTGTTGAAATACGTCAGCGCATTACGTTGGTCGAGGTTGTTGACTTTTTCATAATCTTTCAACGCGGCTGTCGTGTCACCGAGATTGAGGTAGGCCACGGCTCTGTTGAAATAGATGAAAGGATTTTCCCTGTCCATCTTCAAGGCCTCGTTGAAATCCTTCATCGCCAGCTCATAGTTCTCGCGCTCAATCTCAATCATTCCGCGGCGTATGACTGCCTCCACATTGAAGAAATCATTATAGACAGCGAGATTGAGATCCTGAACGGCTCCGTCGAGGTCTTCGATATATCTTTTAGCGATACCTCTGGAAATCAATGCGTTGGAATTATCCGGATTGATAATCAAAGCCGTGTCGAATTCCGCTATGGCTGCTTTGTAATCGTTCAGATGCATGAGCGTGGAGCCATAGGCGAGATGAAGTTCCTCGTTATACGGATCCATGGTTATCGCATAACGGAAATCATCCATCGCCGATGAATAATTCGACAGGTTGTCATTCGCAATGCCTCGGTATTGATATGCTCTGACGTAAAGAGGATGAAGCTCAATGGTTCTCGTGAAATCCTCAATCGCACCGCTGAAATCGGAGAGGCTGTATTTCGCGATGCCGCGAAGGAAATATCCCTCGAAATCATTGGGTTTCGCGAGGATTGCGATGTTGAAATTCTGTATCGCATCAGAATACTGCTGGTTCGACAGGTCGATTCTTCCCATAAGGATATAATGCCTGTGGTTATATTGAGCCTTGGCTTCTTGCATCGGAATCAACGCCGTCAACAGCAGAATTGCAATGAATCTTTTCATCTTAAATTGTCTTGACCGGAATATTTCATGAAAGCCTCAATGATTGAATCGTAATAAGTCTTTGTCAACGTCACGTCTTTGATGCTTGTAGTGTCGAACTCAAGGCTCAACTCGTCTTTGTCATGTTTTATTGACGAGACGTGAACAAGATTTATCATATATGAACGGTGACAGCGGCGCAGAGGCGTGTTCAGCATGTCCTCCTCAACGTTTTTTAGTTTGTTCCTGAGCAGGTAATCGGACACTCCGTCGTTGCCTACATACTTGATATGCACATAGTTGTCGGCGGCCACGATGTAAAGTATGTTTTCGAGCGCGGTCGAGAAGCGTATTTCGCCCCTTTCGTCCTTGAACTGAATTATCCTGCCCGCGGGTTTGCTTTCGATTTCGATGACCTTTCTCCGGAGGTCTTCATTGCTGAGAAACAAAAGCGCAATGGTGTATGGAATCAGGAGCATCCATATCGTGTTGACGGCGGCTTTTCTGAAAATGTCAAAAAGCGCCACCCACAATGTCGTATTCGGCGTGTTGGCCAGATAATTCTCCACGAAACCGACCTTATATGCGATGAAGACGTAAAAAGCGGCGAGCATGAACGACTCGAAGACAATCCAGAAGATGTATTCAGTATATCCGATTTGTATTTTCCTGACGAAATAATGCATTGCCAGACGGCTCAGCGAAATCACCACCATCCCGACGACAACCATCAGCGACGAGTACATGAAGTAATTGGTGCTGTTGCCGTTAGGGATCCAATTCTCCGAATTGAACGGCCTGAAAATATTGATGAAAACGAGGGAATAAACCGTCGTGAAGAAAATCATTCTTACGACGTTACGGCGTTCAAGGAAATAAGACGGGAGGTCTTTGTTTCCGAAGAGTCTGAAGTTGTATTTATTCTTTCTTTCCACGTAATCAACAAATTACAAGCATTGATAAAACTGCGCAAAAATAACAAAAAAAAGAGACATTCAGCATGTCTCTTTCATATTTTTCTGCATCAGATCTTACTGAAGTTTGAAAACGATAGGCACCATGTACTGCACACGGACCGGTGCGCCACGCTGCTTGCCTGGTTTCCATTTAGGCATTGACTGGACGACGCGCACAGCCTCTTCGTCGCAGCCGCCGCCGATACCGCGGAGCACCTGAACTTTTGAGATCGATCCGTCAGGCTCGACAACGAACTGTACGAAAACCTTGCCTTGGATGTCGCTTTCGCGGGCCATCATCGGGTATTTGATGTTCTTGCCGATATATTCAAGGAGCTTTGCCGTTCCGCCGGGGAACTCAGGCATCTCTTCCACTACCTTGAAGATTTCAGCTTCGACGATTTCTTCTTCTTCCATTGCAGGGGCCTCATAGGTGTATTCTTCGATGACTTCGTCCTGCGAGACTTCGGCGTTAAGGTCGAGGTCGTCTTCAACCTCCACGTCGTCTTCAACGATTTCAATCTTTGTCACCTGAGGTTTTGGTGCCTCGGTCTGAGGTTTCGGCTGTTCCTGTTTTGTGATTTCAACCATTTCTTCCTCAATGACTTCTGTTGTTCTTTCAAAGATTTCAGCCACTTGCTTGTCATAGCTCTTGTATTCAAATACGCGCCAGACGATAAACAGTGAAACTACTAATCCGATAAGGGTGAACGTCAACTTCTTGCCGTCCAGATCCGCTTTAGGTGATTTCTTTATTTCCATATTTTTTAACTTTTATTCTGTTATAAAAACGCTGCGAAGATAGCAAATTTTATTTAATCGCAAGTCAATTTTTTCAACTTTTTTTTATATATCATTCTAAAGATGAAAACTCCTAATAAACAACCGATTACATCTGCAAGAAAGTCATATATGCTCCCGCTTCTGCGCAATGCCGGTATCTTTTGCAGCAATTCCGTCGCTCCGCCGTATGCCATTGACAGCAGAAATGACAGCCACAGCAATCTCTTCCCGAACGACTTTTCATCTTGGCAATATTTTTCCCTGTATCCGAAGGGTATCAGGAATGCCAGCGACCCGAACATTATAAGGTGGACGATTTTGTCGGGGCTGAGCCATTGCCAGAATGACTTAACCGTTGGAAAACAAGGCCCCGGCATTGTCGTCAGTATCAATATTATGACACCGCAAACCAGGCCGGGGCAGGTATTTCTTGTGATGCGCATCAAGGATTAGCCGATGAGAGCTTTGTAAGCTTCGGCGTCGAGAAGACCTTCAACGTCAGCTGCGTTGTTGACTTCAATCTTGATCATCCAGCCTTCGCCGTATGGGTCTTTGTTGACCAATTCAGGAGCGTCAGCAAGCGCCTCGTTGAATTCGACGACCTTGCCAGCGACCGGCAGGAAAAGTTCTGATGATGTCTTGACAGCCTCGACTGTGCCGAATGTCTCTTCAGCTTCGAGTGTTTCGTCAACTGTATCAACGTCAACGAAAACAATGTCACCTAATTCATGCTGTGCATAGTCTGTAATGCCGACGTATGCTGTTTCACCTTCCAAACGGATCCATTCGTGATCCTTTGTGTACTTTAAATTTGATGGAGTATTCATATTTTTTATAAAAAATTATTTTTTTCACGCTGCAAAATTACAACTTTTATCTTATCATTTTCAAATATCTGAAAATATTTTTATTGCGTCAGGCTGAACCTCAAAGTAACGCCCGCATAGACGTTGGTTGTCTTGTAGGAATTGGCTACGAAAGGATCAGACATGTCGTATTTGAAGAACGCCTGCGACGAAAGCCTCTGGCTGAAATTGTAGTCAGCGGTCAGATAAACGTTTACTTTGTTCTGGCCGGAAGAAATCTGGCTGTAGTTCTCGTCAATGCTGCGTAAGGTTGTCTTGTCTCTTCTGAATCCGATATCGAGTTTCAAAGTGAGGTCGTTCTTGACTTTCCGGGTGGAAGCGCCGTCCAATGCCGCTATCGTGAAGCCCAGGTCCTTGAATGTGTATCCGCATCCAATGACGATTTCACGTCCTTCAACCTCGGTCACCTGGTTGTTGCTGTACGACAATGTGAGCGTCCTCGACTTCTTGTATTCGAATTTCGGGGCGAAGCTGTTGTTCAACGCCATCGTGACTCCGATAAGCGGCGCGTACTGCTCGGTCAATGTAATCTGCGACATGTCGTACTGCGGAATCCTGATGTTGGTGCCTTCAAACATTGACATGGAATTATCAGCATCATAATTGACATTAGATCCCCATGTTGAAATGTTATACGTTGACTTGTATGAATGTGAGATATTTACAGTCTTGAACACTTTCTTGATTGCAGGAATCTTTGTGAGACCAGTGAAATTCAACGTCCAGTTCGGCAATGCGAATTTCCTGAAGAGCTCAAGCGAGACCTTCGAGCCGTTTTCCCCCGAATATGCGCCGAGGAAAGAATACGTCAGAACTTCCTGCGATGTCGAGCCGTATCCCAACGGGAAATAGCCGTGTCCGATGCTGTCATAGACCATCGGCCTGCCCATCTCCACCCATTTCGGGTTGTCTTCGGCGAGACGCAATGCCACGTCCTGACGATTCGCCAACATGTTGTCGAACAGAGCGTTTCCGTTTGAGAACGATGTCGAAGCCATCAGATACGAGATGCTGTAGTTGCCGGTGTTTGTCGGGGTGTAGAACTGGAACTGCCCCGCCATGTCAGCGCGGAAATATTCCTGGAAGTTCTCGGCGTAAGTCCTGTTGCCTGTCACCTCGATCTTGATGTCGGTGTAAGGTTCGAGTTGCACCTTATAATTATATTGGTCGCTCTTCTTCTCCGAATACGGTGAGTTGAACGTCGAGTCGGTGCTGAGCCATCCGTTGGCGATAGACCGGTTCATGATGTCGCCGTTCTGTCCGGCGATGAAAGCGAACCCAGGAGCCTGCGAGCCTGATGTCATCCCGAAGAAGTCGGGCGACTGCATGAAGCCCGGCAGCGTGGTGCCTGCGCTTTGCGAATAGCTGAACGTCACCTTTTTGACCATGCAGATGATATGAAGCGCGGCGTCACCGACCGCCTTGCCTGTATTTGGCCTTTCTTTCTTGACGACAGTGTCGTTCTTTGGCTTCTCATCTTCCTTTTTCGGCTTTGAATTTTTATTATTGGTACGCTTCGGCGAGAGTGCCTTCTTTAAATAAGGTATCTTGTTGTAAAGTTTTGACAGATCGGCGCTTGCGGAAAGCTGGACGCTGTTGTCGTTCTGTATGGTGTTGCCGAGACGTTTCTGCAAGGCGTGTGAATTGGCCGTCCAGCGGTAGTTGCCTGCATAATTGAACGTGGAGCCGAGCCAGTCGCAGAAAGGCAGCTTGTTGACCGGGATGTTGTAACTCACCTTCATGTTTTGGGTGAAATTATCCATGGAACCGAGTTTGGCGAGTTCCCTGTTGATGGTGTCGCGGTTCAGCCTCCATTCTTCGCTGTCTTTTTCAGGATTTCCGGCGGGTTCGTAGATATACGCATTGGCCGTGGAGTGATACGTGAAATTCAGTCCCTTCGAGATGTCCCAGCGGAAGTCGTAGTTGCGCGACCAATCCCAGTCTTTGGCGATTGTCGGCCTGATAATCAACAGGCCTGATGACTTGTTACGCATCTTCTGTTCCTGGAACGTCCTGAACATTTCAGTATTGAAGCTGAAGCTCTTGGGCATATAATACAAGTTGAAGTCCTTGATGAGCGCAAGATGTTTGGACTGCGCCCATTTTGCTTTCGCGAAAGGCTCCCACGGTTTCGAGTTGGTCGTGTATGCGTAGCCCAATCCGCCGCGGTGTGAAGTCTGCGAGTTGTTCTCGTAATCAGGTGTGGTGTGTTCCTGGTTGGTGTATGCATACGACGCGCTCAGGTTCTCGACGTCCCAGAAATGCGGTTTCTTGCTGCCGACACGGTTCTTCTTCAAGTTGTTGACGTTGAAGTTCGTCTGAGATGTCACGTCACGCACCATTGAGTTGAGCGAATCTTTGCCGTCGTTGTCAAGGTTGTTCAAGGCGGTCTTGAGTTTCACGTCCGGGTCGAGGGCGTTGTATTCAGGGGTGAGTGTCGTCTGGTTCTTGTCGAAATGCACCGGCACCGACATCCCCGACTTCTGCGGGGCCATGAATTTGCCGAGGTCGATGTCTGCCGAGACACTGTAATATCCCGACGACTGCATCTGGTTCTGTGTCACCTTGGTCTCAAGAGACCCGTATCCGGCCGACTGATACGTCCCCGCCACTGTCACGCGTCCGAGGTCGGCGAGTTGCACCTCCGCACGTCCCGTGGCAGCGACACCGCCGTTGTTGTTAAGGTCGGTCATCCTCAACTCATTGACCCACAAGATGACGCTCTTGTCTTCGGCGACTTCGCCGTCACGTTTCGGATTCCTGATACCTATCATCATCGAACGCACCTCGCTGATGGTCGGATTACCCAACACCTTCACGTAGTTCTTCCCGTCCATCTCGGTGTAGAGACGGTTCACCTTCACCTCCTTGTTGCCGTTGGCGATGGCTTCGTTTCTGTTCACCTTCACCTTTATTATCTCATCGAAAACAATCTCGAAGTTGTTCTCTTCCGGCCATATCCCATATTCATCGGTGACCGACGCGCCCCAAGGCGTTATCTTCAGCGGCACCTCGTATTCGTAGTAGTTGTCGGTCAGGTCGGAGCCGAACCTGATGAAAGCCGAGACCTCGTAGTCTCTCACGTCTTCGCTGAAGTTCATGCTCTCGGCATGTACGAACATCTTCAGTTTCTTGTAATATCTGAAATCGAATTCGGTTGTCTTATAGACAGCGCGCGCGTCGCCGTCAACGAGGTTCTTTACCGACATCTGAAGTGCCTGTTCGTTTTGTTTCACTGTGGTCGTCAGACCTGTGTAAACCTCCTGCTGCACTCCCGGCGGGATGCAGTAAGGCACCGGAGTGCGGCTGCTGTTCTCCTCGATGTTCACGGCCGACATCTCGAACGTTGTGTGGTTCGACTGGTCGCCGGGCTGGTATTCGCCCGGAGCCATGATTGCGTTGGTGTAAGTGCGCCATTCGCCTCTCACAAGGTCGAGGGTGGCGAAACGCAACACGATGTCATTCTTGAATCCCTTGAGGAACATCCTCATGAATCTGATTGAGTTGAAGCCTTCGATGTTACCGACCACCTTGTCAGGTTCCCTTATCGGGATGCGGAACTGATACCATTTCACTCTCTTCGTCTCGCCGTTGACGGTGCGCACATTCACTTCCTGGATGTCGGCGATGCGGTTCTGCCCGGTCATGGTCATCTTCGCAGGGTCGAGATCGATGACATATTGGTAATAATTTTCAGATTCACTCAAAGTGTTATCCTTATTAATATCCTCCACATCAGGCAGCGTGCTGTTGTTGGTGGTGTAGCTGCCGGAGGTTTGCGTCTCCGAAGGCGAGTTGCCTTCGTTGCCGTTGTATTTCTTATAGCGTTCAAGGATTCCTGCATTCGCATTGTCGTAATCATCACCTCTGAAATAATGATAGTCATCAGACGAAGGGTCTTCATTCAGTTTGGCGAACGCCTCCGGACTCAGCCTCTGCTGCATCTTGGCGAGGAAGTCGGCATGGAACGAACGCTCATCGGAATCCGAGAGACCGTCGTAGCCTACATCCTGATACTGACGTGAGTCGGGGTTGTTGTCGAACGACTCCACGAGAGCCTGCAGCGACGGCACGCGGCCCCAGATCGTGGTGTCAACATTGACCACATCCGACGTTGTAGGGAACCCGTTCTCATACGACTTGCGGCCGTCACGCAAAATATCTTCGGAGACATCACCCAAGTTGAAATACAGTCTGCCGGTGTTCGTCTGATCCATGGTGTCGTAATACGGGTCCATCATCCAGAACTCGATGTATTCCACATTGGTCGAGTTGAAATCCGACGACTCGATGGCACGCATCATGCCGCCCCATCTGTCCTCCGGGTTGGTGAAGGTGCCGTCCTCGTTGACATTCTCCGTGTCAAAGTTGTACGCGCCGCGTTCTTTAGGATAATACGCAAGGTTGAGCACCGACATGTTGGTCGCCGTTCCGGATTCAATGTCGCGGTTGGGATATATTTCGGTCAGAAGCACCTGACGCACACGGTTGTCGGAGAGCTCGTCGTTGGTGATGTTCTTCGGCAGCAACGTCCCGTATCTGTCGTAGAACACCGACTGGTCGATGATATACCATGAAAGTCTGGCTCGGTTGAAGCCGTTTTCAATACCTATGACATCGCCTTCAGGGAACAGTCCCTGCTGGTGCTGCGGCGTGCTGGCGAGATGCCAGTAATGCCACTGGCGCAGGTCGATGGTTGACTTCGCGCCTTCAAAGTCGTCGATGTACGACGTGCCGACGTTCTGGCCTGCGTTCTTGTTTATGCCTTGGATGAACTGCGCGAACTCGCCGTAGAGCGTGATTCTCGACTTTGTGCTTGTCTCATAAAGCGGCAGCTTGTCAAGCACGTCTGTAAGCCATTGTGATTCAGTCTGATAATTGACATCGAAGCCGTAAATCGTATTGGAGATCGGTTCATCGCTGTAGTTGACTTTCGTCGTGTATGACCTTTCCGAAAGGTGAAGGATCGTACCTCCGAGGATGAAATTCGGGTCGAATTCATGTTCCACACGCACGCCCAGGTAATTCTTGCGCATCGTCGAAAGCGAGGTGTTGTTTTCCAAAGACACATTGATTGCTGCGCCGGAGTTGAGCAGGGCCTCGTTGAGGATCGTGACGCGGCCGAGGGTGTAGTCAACGGTGTAATCGACGTTCTCGACCAACGGCATCCCGCCCGCGGTGACAGTCACCGAACCAGGCTCGACATTAAGTGCGTTAAGATTGATTTCCGCACCAGACGAAGAGGTGTAAGAACCCTCCATGCGGAATTTGTTCTTTTCGGAATATTGTTTCGCCATCACTTTCGTGGTTCTGTAAAGTGAATCGAAAGCGTATTTCTCGGCGAGCGCCGGGTCGTCGGCGAAAATCTCCCTGATTCTGCTGCCGAACGGCTCCAGGACAGTGAAATAGATTCGTCCCGTCGCCGCGTTGATGGTGCCACCGCTCGTGGTGGCTCCGTTGATGAAGTCGAACATTCCGTCGCCGCCATCGACAGGGTTGTTCTGGTTGTTCAAACGGTCCATGCCCATAAGGTTCAGAAGCGACCTGCCTTTCACATCATTTTTCGCGTCGGCGAAATAACCCGTCGAGACACCATTGACGTTTCCGAGGTAAAGGATGTTCATCACGAAGTTGCTTGCACCGATCTGATAAGCCCTCATGTTATAGACGTTCTTCATCATAAGGTCCCACATAGGCATCCTCGTGTTGATGGTCGTGGCCTTCAACAGCTTCGCGACAAGCATCTTAGGCTCGGTGATGCCCTGGTCGGAGAACTCACCGACCTGGAAGACGCCTTCCTGACCGATGACGGTATATTGATACGCCACGGCGAGCGACTGATTGCTGTTGAGCATGATATTCAACGTGATGAAACCCAATTTCGGGTTGTAGGAATATTCTGAAGCCGACAGCTTCCTCGCCTTCTGGATCTTCTCGAAATCAAGGCCTGAAGTGTAACCTTGTAAGGTGAGGTATGAAGTGACCGTGTTCAAATCCCTGATCCGGACGGTATCCATGTTCATGACGAGGTTGTTGGCGTAGTTGTCGGGGAACTCCATGTTGTACGACAAATTGCTGCTGACCTTGCCGTGATTGTAAATCCACTCATCCCTGTATTCACCCAAGTCGGTGAAAGCGATGATGTTACGGTTGTTGTCGTAGGTGGAACTCGTATTTGTGACCCAGACTTCAAGTTTTGTGATGTTGATGCTTGAATTGACTGTCGGGAGATTTGCGAGAGCCTCCTCATAATGGTCGCGGAAATACTGGCTGAGGAAAAAGTGCCTGTTCTCTTCGTAATCGACACATTCGATTTCGTATTCCTGTTTCATCGCGCCTCCGTTGACGGCGATGTTCTGTGTCTCACTCTCCTGATATGAAGCGATGGCCGTGACTGTCGTCTTTCCGAACTTCAGCTTCGTCTTGAAACCGAAGAGAGACTGCGTGCCGGTGATCAACGAGCTGCGGAGCGGCATGCTGACGTCACCTGCTTCGAGGAGCTGGATGATGTCGTCTTCGTCGCCTTCGTATTTCAAGGTGAACTTGTTCTCGAAACTGAATTGAGTCTCAGTGTTATAGTTCAATTTGAAGTTGATTTTCTCACCGATCTTCGCCGCCGCGCTGATCTGCATGTGCATGTCAAAGTCGAAATTTGTCGTGTTCTGCTGCGCCGTCGTGAGTGACGGGTCCTTACGTCTCTGCTTCTTCAGACCAAAGGTCACGTCGGCGGAACCTTGCAGCTTGATGTCGATGGTGTTGCTGCCGAAAATCTTGTCGAACACCTTCCCTCCGACATACATCGTCGGAATCAGCTGGTTTCCGTTGCTGTTGCCGGCCGAGGAGTCGCGGCGTTCCTTCCAATAATCTTTGATAGCCTTGTCGCGGTAATATTCCAGATACTGTTCCTGCGTCATCGTGTAAGGGTCGCGGTAAGTGAAGTCACCGATCTTGTTCACAAAGACATACTGCCCCGTCACCGGATCGTATTCGATGCTGCGCGTGATGTTCGGCGGGTCCTGGAAATAAAGCCCCGACTGGTTTCCTTGTTCAAATGGGTTGCCGTTATCCCGAGGTATCGGGTAAACCAACTCACCCGGTCTGACAACGCTTGCGGTATCGGCCTTCTGAGCTTGTGCGAGGACGCTCACACACAGCAACACAGCCACGAAATAATATTTCAACTTATTCAAAATCATAGTCTTAATTAAAAATCACAACAATCTCAAAGCTTCTTTTATAAGATCTTCCACAGAAGGATTTGTCATCTGTTTGAGGAGCTTGTCCAAAGCTTTCTCAATACTCAATTTATTGAAGCCCAAGACCATTAATGCTGATAACGCTTCCTCTTTCAATGTATTGTATCCGACCGGCGAATTTTCATCGGCTGCCGCCTCCGTCATCTTCCCGACCTTGTCGTGGAGGTCAACGACGATGCGCTGGGCGGTCTTCGCACCGATGCCTTTCACCGACTGAATCATCTTGATGTTGCTCGTGGCGATGGCGTCAACGGCCTCTTTCACCGTCATCGACGACAGTATCAGCCGCGCCGTGTTGCACCCGACACCCGACACGGTGATGAGCTGAAGAAACAACGAACGCTCCTGCTCGGTGTAAAAACCGTACATGACATGCGCGTCTTCACGTATCGCAAGATGCACGAAAAGTTTCACCTTCTCCTTCTCGCCAATGGCCGTAAAAGTATTCAATGTTATATTGATTAAGTACCCAATCCCTTGATTATCAATTACAACAAAGGCAGGATTCTTCTCAACGACAGTCCCGGATATATAACTATACATCTGTGTTTTTCAACTTAAAATTTAAACTGCAAAAGTAACAAAATTTTTGACAGCAGCACCAATTATTATTATTTATAAGCAAACTATTTTTTCAAAAAAACATGCTGACGATGGAAATTATTTTTTACTTTTGCACGTTTAACAAAATCATTAAAATGAGATCAATCGTAATACTCGCCGGCGGCGGCCCGGCACCGGGAATCAACACGGTAATAAGCACTGTCGCCAAGACGTTTCTGAAGGACAACTACAGGGTCATCGGACTTCACGAAGGTTACAAGAACCTGTTCAAGCCGAATCCGAGGATAGTTGACATCGACTTCCTCTATGCCGATCAGATCATGAAGATGGGCGGCTCGGCCTTGCAGATGAGCCGTTACAAACCGAAAGACGAAGAGTTCAACGTCGATTTCTTCGTGAAAAACGATGTCAACCTGCTCGTGACAATCGGCGGCGACGACACGGCTTCGACCGCCAACAGAATCTCCAAATTCTTGAGAGCCAACAATGTGGAGGTCCAGAACATCCACGTTCCGAAGACCATCGACAACGACCTCCCGCTTCCTGAAGGAAGTCCTACCTTCGGATATTATTCCGCCAAGGAAGCCGGCGTGAAGATTTCGCAGACGGTGTATGAAGACGCGCGCACGAGCGGCAACTGGTTCGTCGTCTCGGCGATGGGACGCGAGGCCGGACACCTCGCCTTCGCCATGGGCGCGGCATGTCACTACCCGATGATCATCATCCCGGAAATGTTCTACAACACGGAGGTCACATTTGAAAAGATTCTCAACCTCACCATCAGCGCGATGATAAAACGCAAGATGATAGGCGTCGGATACGGCGTCGTCATCATCAGCGAAGGCGTGTTCCACTTCATGTCGGATGACGAAATCAAGAATTCAGGCGTCAACTTCACATACGACGAACACGGTCATCCGGAGCTTGGTAATGTAAGTAAGGCTCACATCTTCAACATGTTGCTGCAGGAGAAACTGAAAAAGCTCAACATAAGCATCAAGAGCCGCCCGGTGGAAATCGGTTACGAGATACGCTGCGTTGATCCGTGCGCCTTCGACCTTTATTACTGCTCCATCCTCGGCTACGGCGTGAAGAAACTTTACGACCAGGGCGTGACCGGCGCGATGGTGACGGCAAACCAGGTCGGCGAAATCGCCCCGTTGTATCTCAAGGATGTGGAAGACGAAAACGGCAAGGTGAAACCGCGTCTCGTCAACATGAAAGGCGGCAAGGCACGGCTTGTATTCAGCGAATGCCTGCAATACATCACGCCTCTCGACTACGAAGCCGCGAGGAAATACGTCGAGAATCCGGAGGATTACGACTTCAAGAGAATCCTCAACTGGTAATGGCTTAACGGGGCAAGGTCGATTTGTAATCACCTTGCTCCGTTGTCTTTCAATTGTTTACACGAACCTTATCCTGTCGGCGAGCATCAGGAAGTAGTCGTTCGACCAGATTTCGAGGTCGCGGGGGTCAATGACGTAACTTGAGACATCATCCTTAACGCTGTCGATATTACCATTGGCAAGACGTTCACGAAGTATTTCCATAAAAGATTCTCTTGTCAGCTCCACACCGTTAAATTCCCTGACTCTTTCTTGCAAATGATTGAAATCCAAAGGTATTTCATGTCTCACATACCAATCGAAATCATACCAGTCACGACCCTTGATACGGTTCTTCCACTGACGGAAAACAAGTGCGTGCATCTTTCCGGCGTAAAGGTCCGGGAGTGTAAAGCAACGGGTCATGAATGAATACGGTTCAAACAACATCTTTTGTTCGGTATTGAACTTCAACGGCGGTTGCGTATCAACCTCAATTTTTATTTTCAACGTTTTCTCGGTTTGAAATGTCAAATTGTAAACGTCTGTGTTGTCTTTTAAAAATGCAGATTCAACCTTGCCGAAAGTCCGTTTGTCTTTCTTTGTTATCGTAACCTCGCGGCCAAGCAGGTGACATTCCTCAATTATTGCTGGAAAAAACTTTTCAAGATTGAAATCAGGATTTTTCTCAAGCAACGAAAAGTCCATATCTTCAGAATATCGTCTCATTCCATGGAAAATACGCAGACATGTACCACCATAAAACGCCGCCTCCTTAAAAAAACCTCCACGGTACAAACCGCTCAAAACAATCTGCTGCATAACCTCGTAAAGTGCGTTATGCTCGCCATCAGCCCCGCCTTCGTTATGCTTGCGAAGCATCTCCTCAAAAATCTTATTCATGACACATAAATTTTATTAAAGTATTTATACTCTGTTGTTTACGACTGAATTTTGCAATTTCGCAAATAAGATTAACATCCATCTTTTTAAGATAATCAATGTCAAATCGTATGTCTTCCTCAAGATAAATCCCAACATCTTTCATGAATCTGAGGTTAAGATTTTTGCTGTAATTTATCACATCACAAAGTGCCTTTTCCGGCGAGGCAATCAAAAAACTTCCTTCATTTTCATTTTTCATGGTAATACCCAAATGAAAGTATTCAGGTTCGCAATGCTGGTAACTATAAATTCCAGTAGGATTCTCAAACACTCTTGAATGCTTGGTAGTCATCGAGCTAATCTTATAAACCCTTTCCGGTATCAAACCGTAATATCTCAAAGCCGTTTCAAGACTCACATACGACGGACCATACAAATGATTGGCTATCAATCTATTCGACAATGCAACTCCTGTTTCTTCAGCACTTGCCACATAATAGCCCCTTTTCAGCCTGACTATCCGGCCAGCTGTTTCAAGTGTCTGCGCCTTTCCCGCTATATACCCACAATTTGGAAAAACCGATGCGAGTATGTTCATGTCAAAAGGCACATTACCTATGTTTACAAATGGTGACATATTTTTAAATTTTTTGCAAAAATAGTAAAATTTTGTACAGTAAATAATGTTTTTTATTATTTTCTGTACAAAATATGACGGTTTTGCGCTTGAAACCAAAAAACAAAAAATCTTCTTCACGTCAGAAATCCATGAGAAAACCATTTCTGAAATCATGGCGAAGGTGCAATACCTCGAAAAAACAAATTCAACCGACATGTTTTTTTTGTAATTTTGCGGCGTTTTAAATGGATACAAAGTGAAAACATCAGAATCCGCCCCGAAGGAGAAACTCTGGAACTCAAACTATATCAAGGTGATGGCGACGAACTTCACCTTGTTTTTCGCGTTTTACCTTTTGACGCCGCTGCTGCCTCTTTACCTCAGCGAGACGTTCAACGCCACGAAAGACATGATCGGGCTTGTGCTTTCGGGCTACACCCTGATTGCCATCCTGATGCGTCCGTTCAGCGGGTTCCTCGTTGACAGCTTCCCGCGGAAGAAAGTCCTGCTTATATGTCTTTTCGTGTGTTTCCTGTTTTTCGGGAGCTACCTCACGGCCGGCAGCCTGACGCTTTTCGCGGTGATAAGGACTTTGCACGGCGGCCCGTTCGGAGCCTGCACCGTGGCTAACTCCACGATGGCGATTGACGTCCTGCCGTCGTCGCGGCGCAACGAAGGCATCGGTTTCTACGGCATCAGCAACAATCTCGCCTCCGCCATCGCCCCGACGGTCGCGATTTTCATCTACCACTATGTCAACGACTTCGACGTGCTTTTCTGGCTCGCGTTCATCGTCGCCGGCCTCGGCCTCGTCAGCGCGGCGACATTGAAGGTGACACCGAAACCGATCGAGAAAAAAAGCCGGAAACTCTCGCTCGACAGGTTCTTCCTGCTCCGCGGATGGTTTCTCGCACTCAACTTATGCTTCTTCGGATTCTGCTGGGGCGTGATGAGCAACTACCTCGCCATCTACGGCAAGGAACGTCTCGGAATAACTTCCGGCACCGGCACTTTCTTCATGATCCTGTCGGCCGGACTGATTCTCTCCCGTCTTTGGGGAAACAAGACACTGCGCGAAGGCAAACTGACTCACAACGCCTTAGAGGGCATCATCTTATCGACACTCGGCTACACAATTTTCGTCGCATGTCCTTCGATGGCAGGCTATTACACCGCCGCGGTGCTTATCGGTCTCGGCAACGGGCACATCTGGCCGGCGTTCCAGAACATGATCATCGCCATCGCCCGCCACGACGAGCGCGGCACCGCCAACAGCACCATCCTGACGTCGTGGGACCTCGGCATCGGACTCGGCGTGCTGCTCGGAGGCGTCATCGCCGAATACTGCGGCTACAACGCCATCTTCTGGATGATAGCGGCCGTCCACGCCGCCGGACTCGTCACGTTCCTGGTTCTTACAAGAAAGAAATTCGGGGAAGTGAGCGGGAACATGAAATGAAGACATATCCTTGTCTTTCATGGTCAAAAGTTGTTTTTACACCTTATTTCGTGAAAAATTTCTTTTAACGCGTTGGCGGAATTAATCCCATTAGGGGGCCTAAACAGCCTGATTAATTCCGCCAACGTGTTACTTTATGAAACTTCATAAGGTTTTTGTGCTGCCGGGCACTCTTATCTCTCATCTCTTAACAAAAAAAGCCCCACTATGACAGTGAGGCTTTCGTATGAAGTATAGTGCTGGTTTACGCTCCGCGAGTACCGGCGCCCGATGCTTTTCACCCATTGCGCGTCGCCTCTCTGCGGCGTGGGAAGGGTAAGCCTGCAAAAGGGCGACTAACGCACGAGGCGGACGGCGCTACCGATGTCCCGAGTCACGGGCATACGATATATGTAATTATCCTCGAAGTCGATGGCGTGCGCTTGATGCGCTTGATCTGAGTCACTGTACTCGCCGGAAGTACTCGACCAGTAGAAGCTCGAAGTAAGCCCATGACAGATGGTCGTGCCAACGCGGTAGCCGCCGTCTATAGGGAAGAAGACAGCGCCGGAGTCCGCGACCAACTTCGTGGTGGTCACTCCGCTCGCAGTCTCATCTGATTTGTCTGGAAGTATCACAAAACCATTTACACCGTCGTCCAAGCAGACAAACCCACAGAGGCTTGACGCATTGGCGCGGCTGTGCAAAAGGTAGTCCCACTCGTCTATGGACAGCGTGCGCCACGTGCCTTTCTCCTGTCCAGACACCTGGAAATTTGCGTTTGGCTTTGTCTCATCCTCCGGATCATTCGTGAAGAACACGTCGGACTCTGAAGCATCGCCGTCACTGTAACTTTCACCGTATGCAACCGACTCGCTATTACTCCAGTAGAAATATCTCACGTGGGTGCAATCCCATTGATCATAGGGCTGCTCACACTGGTTCGCCTCGAAATGGAACGCGCTGCCGTCCCAGTACAGGTCGTCAGGAGCGAACTCTACCGTGCTGTTCTCACCGACGCTGAACTTCGGCGCTGGGGCAGCCGCCTCCAGCGTCACCGCTATCGCGTCCTTCATGCCGTAGAGCTTGTTCGCCTGAAGGCCCGGAACCTTGCCTTCGCCTTCATCCGAACTGCCGGCGAACGTCAGGGTCTGCTCAGTAGCGTCGCCCGTGGGAACAAGCATAACGTAACGCTCCGCATTGCCAGAGCCGAGGGTGATATTGCCAGTCGTCTTGCCTTTGAACGTCCCAGCGAAATCCACCGTCATTTCATTATAGATGTTGTCGCCGTTCAATGTCAGTGCGTCTGTGTAATCGGCACCATCCTTCGTGAAGCTGAAGCGGGCCAACGCCACCTTGCTGACCAGAGTCACATTGATGCCTGTCACAACGCCGTCCTTAACAGTGCCCTTCGCAGTGCCGTAGCCCACATGCTGGGCGCTCGCGTTCTCCAGCTTGCCATTATTGTTGTAGATGTTCTGGCTCGAAAAATCAACTTCGGCCGATCCATCTCCAACCGCCAATGTACGCTCGGCACTGCCTAAATAGTAGAAATGGAACGTCTGCTCGGTGCCATCCGTGATGCCAGTCAGCGCAACGTCGCCGCTGAAAGTGCCTGTGGCTGAACCAGCACTGCTCACCAATGTGAGGTAGCCGACGTATGTGCCATTGTGACCGACATAAATCTTGTCGTTATCGCTCCATTTTATCGCACCCGCGGGGGTGATGTCTGTCTTGCTGCCAGGGCCCGCCGTGACGGTCATCCTGACGGTGTTTGCCTCCGGCATCACAGCCGGCATTTCATCTTTCCTGCACTGCGTCATAAGAAGCAACGCAGCCGCCATGATCATAATTGATAATGTCTTCTTCATTTTTTCGCTAATTTGCTAATTTTAATTTTTAATGAACTTGATTTCTGCTTTTTTAGTTTTGACATCTCAGACGCACTGCGGTGCGTCTCTACTCTCTAATCTCTCCTCGCTCCTCTCTTAACTTTCGCCGCTCCGTAGCACACGCCCGAAAGCGCAAGCACGAGCAGGCCGCCGCCCAACGGCGTCTCGCCGCCGTCCTCGAAGCCGCTCCACGTGGCCTCGCCACCGGTGTTCTCGCCGAAGCCGAGCCACGAGCCGGTGCCGCCTGTGCTCCCGCCGCGATGCCCGTCATCGTTGACGTTGAAGAAATTGTCTGTCGTCGTCTGGCCGTACGCCGCCGACGGGACTGCCAGCGCAAGCAGCAGCGCCGCCGACGCGATGATGTCCCTCATCTTTCTGAATCTCATCTCATTTTACTCCTTTCTTTAGATTGGTTATACATTTTATAAGTTTTACGTTTGATATTTCAACCTTTGAATCTTATATCCTTTCACTTTTCAACTCCACTCCCCACTCTCAAAACCCCGCTCTCTTAACTTTCATCTCTTGTCTCTAATCTGAAAAAAACGCCGAAAGCCCCCGGCGCGATGCCGGAGGCCATGTTCTTGTCTGTAATGTAAATAATTGATTTACAATATTTTGCGCATAGGGGTAATTGCAATCACCCTGTCCGCCACATCAGGCGGACAACAACGCCGATTTTTATATTGCAAATGTTCTATTTTCATAGTGGCGGCAAAGATACGGCGTTTTTCAATACGGAGAACGGTTTTTTTTATTTTTTGCCGTGCACGCGTGCCGCGCACCCTGTTACTGAAGTACTGCCCTGCGGGCAGCCTCCACTCTCCACTCTCAACACTCCACTCTCAACTAAAAAAAGCCCCACTATGACAGTGAGGCTTCCGTTTGATTATCATGCTTACTCCTCTCTTAACGATCCTCGCACTGATGTTCGCAGCCTTCGTGGTTGCCTTCGCATTCGTGCTTCGGAGCGCATTTCTCGTGCATCACCATCATGAAGCCCTTGCAGTGGTGGAGTTTGCAGCAAAGAACGGCTTTCTGCTCATCCATTGTGAGTGAATCGAAAGCAGCCCATTTTGCTTCGCATTCTTCTTTTGTCAACATGCCTTCGCATCTGTGCTGTTCGCCGCACTTCGTAGCGATGCTGTCGTGATTGCAGCCTTCGTGGTTGCCTTCGCACTTGTGGCCTTCACCCTCGTGGTTGCATTCGTGCTTGCAGCCCTCGTGGTTGCCTTCGCATTTCGCTTCGCCTTCGTGGTTGCAGCATTTGCCGGCAGCTTCCATCTCGGCTTTCTTGGCTTCGCATTTCTCGACGCGTGCCTTCGCCATCGCGATGCCTGCGGCTTTCAACGAGTCGCTGGCGTTCTCCCAGTTCATCATGATGTCGATGATGCCTTCGATTTCAGCTCTGTCTTCAGCTGTCATCTCGTGGCATTTCTTCACGCTGTCGCACCGGACTGTCTGTTCTTCACATTTGGCTTCTTTGTTTTCCTTGTTTTCCTGACCTCCGCAGCATGAAGTCATCATTAATGCCGCGAGACCGATTGCTAAGAATAATCTCTTCATTTTAATAATTTTAATTGATTTGAATTGAATGTATTACTTTGAAAATTCCAGACTTTCTTGTCTGAAAAATCCGCGGCAAAATTATAAAAAAATACAATACGTTCACAATTGATTTTGATAAATTATTATTTTTGCATTTTAATTGTAAAACATTCATTTTATGACGAAAAGACTCACGCTGATGTTATTAGTTCTGCTGACTTTTGCAGGATGCAGGAAAGAGCCGTTTTTCATGCGGACGACATTGTTCCGTTCTGGCAACTACAACTCGCAGAACTACCGCATTCCGGCGATAATCACGGCGAAGGACGGCACTATCGTGACCCTGACCGACAAACGCAAATGCAACGACCTCGACCTACCGCAGGACATCGACGTGGTGTGCCGTTACAGCGAGGACATGGGCGCGACATGGAGCGAACCTGTCACCGTGGCTGAAGGCACCGGCCGCAAGCACGGCTACGGCGACGCGGCCATCGCCCTCACCAACGACCCGAACGGACTGATAAGCGTGTTCGTCGGCGGCACGGGGTTCTGGCAATCGACACCGACAAATTCAAACCGCACATACAAATCAATGAGTTATGACGGCGGCCGCACCTGGACCGAGCCGGAAGACATCACACATTTCATCTTCGGCAAAGACTGCGGCGACAGCATACGCCGCCATTGGCGCGGCTCGTTCTGCGCCTCCGGCAACGGCCTGCTCACAAGCACCGGAAGAATAATGTTCGTGGCTGCGGTGCACGAAGACGCCGAATGGGTCGCCACGAACTACGTGGTCTATTCCGACGACAACGGCGCGACGTGGAACGTCTCCGGACGAGCCTCCGTCGGCGGCGATGAGGCCAAGGTCGTCGAACTCGGGAACGGCGACATCCTGATGAGCATGCGACATCAGGGAAACCGATGGTACAACATCTCGCATGACGGCGGCGTGACATGGAACGACACCGTCGCCGAATGGACCGACCTCACCGGACCGGCGTGCAATGGCGACATCATACCTTATTATATTAATGGGAAACGGGTGCTTCTGCATTCGCTGCCCGCAAGCGACAGACGCGAGAACGTCGCCGTCTATGTGTCT
The DNA here is from genome assembly GCA_024400305.1 of Bacteroidales bacterium. GTDB lineage: Bacteria > Bacteroidota > Bacteroidia > Bacteroidales > F082 > Limimorpha. The sequence continues at coordinate 119,920 of JAKSMX010000001.1, forward strand.
GAAGATGAAGGCAAGACGTGGTCGCACAAGAAAATCATCGTGCCGTATTTCTCGGCCTACTCGTCGCTCTGCGTGCTTCCCGACAACACCATCGGCCTCTACGTCGAGGAGTGCATGTACGAAGACGAAGGCTACGAGATGGTGTTTTACCGATTTGATTACGATTACCTAATGAACAATTAATCCAAAACTAACGACTAACGACTAATGACTAACGACTAATGACTAACGACTCCTCTCTAAAACATAAATCACCTCGTCGTCGCGTTTCATCTTGTGCTGTTCGCGGGCCACTTTCTCGAGATAGGCGGTGTCGGTCTTGAGCTTGTGGATCGTCTCCTCCTGCTTCCGGATTTCGGTGTCGTAATACTCCACCTGCTTCTTCACCTTGTGCAGTTTCTTGAAACTCCTGGTCTGCTCGAACACATTGTATTGGTCGAAAAAGACAATTACCGCCGCGAAGATTAAAGTCGCGATGACGTATTTGTTTGAAAGTTTTTTCAGTAAGTTCTTGAAATTCATAATATTTATTTGTTTGAAATTGTTTGCTTTTACTATTATGACACAGCCATGTTTTTTCAGAATTTCCAAGGTGCAAAAATAGCAATAATTTTCAAAGCGGAATGGTTTTATTATAAAAAATTCAATTCTACATTATCTTGAAGATCAGCTCCGCATTGACGTAACGGCTTGTGGTCTTTTCCGTTGAGAAGAAGCGGTACGTCGGTTGGTTTATGGTGTTGTCGGTGCGGTTCCAGTCGAACAGGTCGTTCACGTTGACCAGAAGCGACAGACGGTTCTTGAAGAAATCCGCTTTCATGCCGCAGTCGATGCCGTATGGCGTCTGCGAGAATGAGTAGAGAGCCTGCGTCTCCGAATTGTAATACGCCTCGGCGTGAAGCTCGAGCCGGCTCCACAGCTTCGTCCACACATTCACGGTGAAATTGTAACAGAACATGTCGCTTCTCACCACGTCGTCGGGGTCAGCACCATCGTTCTTCGGCTCCTCGAGATGCGAGTTGTAAAGATTCGCGTAAAACCTCACGTTGAGCATCGCAGACGGACGGTATGTGACGTTGAACTCGCCGCCGGCATCGTAATAGCCGCCGAGGTTGATAGGATGCGTGTAGGTGACATATCGTCCGTATATCGGGCTGAAAACAGAATATTGCACCTGGTTGATGTAATCCGACGAGCCTTTGTAGTAGGCGTTGATCCCGACGGAGCCGAACTTCTCCCAGTATTTCGTCCATTCCGCCTTCAGGACGTGCGTCGATGCCGGCCTCAGGTCAGGGTTCCCGGCATCGAACGAATCCTCCTGGTAAAGGATCCTCGGCGAGAAATATCTCACGTAAGGATAGTCGGTCTTGTGAGTGTAACCGATGCTGAAATTATGCTGGTTTTCAGTGCTGTACGTGATGAAAAGCGACGGATGCACCTTGAAGAAATCCTTGTTGAAATCATACCACGGTTCATTCGGGAAGATGCCTTCCACTTCGGTGTATTCAAGATCGACGCCGGGCTTGAAAGTGAAGCGTCCGACATGCTGTTGCACGTTGACAATCAACTCATTCTTGTCAGTATAATAATTCCTGATTTCGGTTCTCAAAGTGTCGCGCGACCATTCATCCTCCACCAAGGTGTCGAAAAAAAGCTTGTTCCCGTCGGGCTTGTGGGTTTTCAGGAATGCGATGTACAGCTCGCCGTTGCCGGAATACGGAAGGTTGTATTCCACTTTCGCATCCCAGTGCAGGTCGGAATAGTCGTTCTGCTCGCGCGTGGTGCGGTCGGCGGCGTCACCAAGATTATATGCCCTGTCAGAGACGCAGTCGGAATAGCCCGGCATCAGGAGGAAATTCAGGTTCGCCGAGATCTGATGTCCTTTTTCATTGAAAAGATGCTGGAAAGTGACACCCGACTTGCCTTCAAAGCCCCAGTATTTGTAATTTTTCCCGGTGATATAGTCAAAAATCCCTTTGCCTGAATCATCAAATTCCTTGCGGAAAGTGCTGTCGTAAGTCGTTGTCTTTCTGTCGCTATAATCTCCGCTTATATAAAACGCGACGTTGTTTTTCCCATTGAATTTGTAATTCATGTTGAAATCGGCCTTGAGGTTCAGACTCCTCTCGTCGGAATGTTCGTAATTGCGGATGAGGTTCAATGTGTCGATGCCGTCATCATCAAACGAGATTCCTTCGGAATTGGCGTCAGTGGCCTGCTTGTAATATGTCGCCTTGACGTCAGCGGAGAATGAAAGTTTGTTTTTACTGTAACTATATGACAGCCAAGGAGATATATTCGGCAATGTATTAGTTTGCACGCCGACGTTCAAGGCTTGGTTTGTCTTTTTCTCGTCTTTTAGGATAATATTGATGATTCCTGTGTCAATCGCCGTAGTATATCTCGCCGACGGGTTTGCCATGATGCGTATCTCCTTGATATTCAAGACAGAAGTCTGCTGGATGTAATTTTTCTGTGCGTCCTCGCTGAAATGTGACGGATAGTCATTGATGAAAATCTCCACATTGCCGACACCGCGCATGGTGATATTGCCTTCCATATCGACGCGCACTCCGGGCAGGTTCTGTATTGCGTCCGACACCGTCCCGCCCTGCACACTCGCATCAAGGGCGACTCTGTAAATGACCGTCTCACCTTCGTTTCCGAAAGTCTCCTGCGCCGCAACTGACTGATTTACAGCAACGGCGAAAAGAAATATCAATATTTTGAGAATGCGTTTCACAGCTGGCGTCCTATTGAATCCTTATGAATTATTTCAAAAATCTCCTTCACCGAACCTTCGTTCAAACCGAGTTTCACACCTTTATTAATATGGTCTTCAAGAACCTGTTTCCATCTGTCGATTTGCAAGACCGTCAGGCCATGCTCTTTTTTGTAAACGCCGATTTTATCAGAGACATTCATTCTTTTTGCCAAAAGATTTAAAATTTCATCGTCGATCTTATCAATCTCCTCTCGGAAAATCTTCAGTTTCTCCTCATCGGAATTTACATTTTTTAATCTTATAACAAATTGATTTATAAGGATATTAAGATTTTCAGGTGTTATCTGTTGTTTACCATCGGTCAAGGCTGCGTCGGGGTTGCAATGCGACTCAATCATGAAGCCGTTTGTGGCGAGGTCGAGGGCTTTCTGTGCGGTGTCTTGAAGAAGTTCGCGGCAGCCGCAGATGTGGCTCACGTCGGTAACAATCGGGATGTCAGGTCGCAGCCTGTTCAACTCGATGGGGATCTCCCAGAGCGGTGCGTTTCTGTACGGCGACTCGTCATATGACGAAAAACCGCGGTGTATCGCACCGAGGTATTTCAGTCCGGCGCTCTCAAGACGCTCGACAGCACCGAGCCAGAGTTTCACATCGGGGGCGATGGGGTTTTTGACGAACACCGGTATGTCGTTGCCTTTCAGACTGTTGGCGAGTTCCTGGACCGAGAACGGGTTCACCACCGTGCGCGCCCCGACCCACAGTATGTCGATGCCGTTCTCAATGGCAAGCTCGACATGCTCCGGTGTCGCCACCTCAGTCATGGTGAGGAAGCCGAACCTCTCTTTCGCCTCGCGCATCCATCCCAATCCAATCTCTCCAATTCCCTCAAACGCATCCGGACGCGTGCGCGGTTTCCATATCCCGCCGCGCAACACCTTGACACTCGGTATCTTACTCAATCCCGACGCCGTATCAAGCAGCTGCTGCTCCGACTCCACGCTGCACGGGCCGCTGATTATCAGCAGTCCAGCCCTGCTCTTGAACCACGTTTTTATATCAAAATCTCTGACCATCCAATATTTTTTTGCAAATATAAAAATTAAACTATCACAATTCAGCAAAAATTTGCTATTTTTGTGCTTTAAAAATTTAAAAAGGAAAAAATCGTGAAACGTACAGAGATTAAAGCAGCTCTGGCAATGCAAGAGCTTGATAATGAAATAAATGTAAAAGGCTGGGTACGCAACAAACGTGGCAGCAAGAATGTCGCTTTCATCGCATTGAACGATGGTTCGACCATCAACAACCTGCAGTTGGTCATCGACTTGGAGAAAATTCCGGAGGAAAGTCTCGCGCTGATGCACGCCGGCGCGTCTGTCTCGGCGACGGGCAGGCTCGTCCGTTCAGCCGGCAACGGCCAGAGCGTCGAACTCGCCGTCAACAACATCGAGCTTCTCGGAGCGGCCAACCCCGATGAATATCCGATTCAGCCGAAGAAACACTCACTCGAATTCCTGCGCGACATCTCACACCTGCGTTTCCGCACAAACACCTTCGGAGCAGTGTTCCGCATCCGTCACGCCATGGTGTTCGCCATCCATAACTTCTTCAACAGCAAAGGTTTCTATAACATCCACACCCCGCTCATCACAGCCTCCGACTGCGAAGGAGCCGGCGAGATGTTCCAAGTCACCACTCTCGACATGAACAACCTCCCGAAAAACGAAGAAGGCAAGATTGACTACACACAAGATTTCTTCGGCAAACAGTCGAACCTGACGGTTTCAGGCCAGCTCGAAGGCGAGCTTGCGGCAACGGCACTCTCGAAGATTTACACCTTCGGACCAACATTCCGCGCCGAGAACTCAAATACGACACGCCACCTCGCCGAGTTCTGGATGATAGAGCCGGAAATGGCATTCTACGACATCACCGATAACATGGACCTCGCAGAAGAGATGCTCAAGTATCTGATCCAGTACGCTTTGGACAACTGCATGGACGACCTTCAGTTCCTCAGCAAACGCCTTCAGGAAGAAGAAAAGAACAAGAAAGAAGAAGACAAATCGATGGAGCTCATCGAGAAACTTCATTTTGTCCTCGAACACGATTTCGTAAGACTGACATACACAGAGGCCATCGACATCCTCAGAAACTGCAACTACAACAAGAAAAACAAGTTCCAATATCCCGTCACAGGCTGGGGCATCGACCTTCAGTCGGAACATGAACGCTATCTCGTCGAGAAACATTTCAAGAAGCCTGTCATCCTGACGGATTACCCGATGGAAATCAAGGCGTTCTACATGAAACAGAACGAGGACGGCAAGACGGTCCGCGCCATGGACGTCTTGTTCCCCGGCATCGGCGAGATCATCGGCGGCTCGGAACGTGAGACCGACATGGGCAAGCTCCTCAAGAGAATGGACGAGGTCGGCATCCCGAAAGAGTCGATGGAATGGTACCTCGACTCACGCAGGTTCGGCTCGGTGCCTCATTCAGGCTACGGCCTCGGCTTCGAACGCCTCCTGCTCTTCGTGACCGGCATGACCAACATCCGCGACGTCATCCCGTTCCCGAGGACTCCGAAGAACTGCTTGTATTAGTGTTAAGTGTGGAGTGTTAAGAGTTAAGAGATTGGAGACGCATTATTGTGCGTCTCTATTTATCATAAAACATCATCAAACAATATCAAAGGATGGGGAAACAAAGTTTATCTCAGATTCAAAAGCTTCAGCAGAACCTCTCGCCGCAGCAAATACAGCTCATGCAGCTGATCCAGGTGCCGACGATGGAACTCGCCATGCGGATAAAAGAGGAGATCGAGACGAACCCGGCTCTTGAATTTGATGATAACGACAGCGACGAAGACAACCTCAACAACGACAACGTTGACACCTTCGACGACGAACAAGGCGACGACGAACACTATGACCCGCTTTCAGACTTCGACGACTACCTCAACGATGACGACGAAGACGACGCAGCTTACAAACGCTACGCAAACAACAGCAGCCCCGACGACGAACACTACGAGGCGCCGATCTCAAACGAGACGAGTTTCCAGGATTCGCTTCTCGAACAGCTTGCTTTCCGCAAACTCGACGAACGCAAACAGAAAATCGGGGAGTACATCATCGGGAACATCGACGACTCCGGCTACCTGTCGAGACCGATAAGCGGCATCTCCGACGACCTCATCTTCTCACAGAACATCGATGTCAGCGACGAGGAGATACGCGAAGTGCTCGACGTCATCAAGGAGTTCGACCCGGCCGGCGTCGGAGCCGAGAACCTCCGCGACTGCCTCCTGATACAACTCAAACGCCTTGAAGACGAAGATTTTGAAGAAGACTACGAGAACGCCATCAACATCATCGAGAACTTCTACACCGACTTCACGCAGAAACATTACGACAAGATCATCGCAAAAAGCGGCATGACCGAAGACGAACTCAAGACCGCCATCGACCAGATACTGAAACTCAACCCGAAACCGGGCGGCACGATGTCGGCGTCGAGCCACAGCACCAACTACGTAATCCCCGACTTCACCGTCATAAGCAACGGCGACAGTCTTGAACTCTCGCTCAACAGCCGCAACACGCCTGACCTGCACGTCAGCAAGGATTACAAGGAGATGCTCGCCGAATACGCGAAAAAGAAAAACACCCGGGAGAACCGCGAGGCCGTCGCCTTCATCAAGAACAAGATCGATTCCGCCAAGACGTTCATCGACCTGATAAACCAACGTCAGAACACGCTTTACGTCACCATGAAAGCCATCATGGAGAAACAGCATGACTTCTTCATCACAGGCGATGAAAGCAAGCTGAAACCGATGATCCTCAAAGACATAGCAAGCGTAGTGGGACTTGACATCTCCACAATCTCACGCGTCGCAAACAGCAAATACGTCCAGACCGCATTCGGCACATACAAACTGAAATTCTTTTTCAGCGAAGGCATCATGAGCGACGAAGGCGAAGAGGTCTCGACACGAAAAATCAAGCAAATTATTAAGGAATGCGTTGATAATGAAGACAAGAAGAATCCTCTCACCGACGACGAACTTACAGCGGTGCTGAAAGAGAAAGGCTTCACCATAGCGCGGCGCACCACGGCGAAATACCGCGAACAATTAGAAATTCCAGTGTCACGACTACGCAAGGAACTATGAAAACCGCAAAGATAATATCAGCCATACTGCACCCGATTTTCCTCCCGACACTGATGATGTTGGTGATGATTTCGTCAGGGATAACGAAGTTCACGCCGGGCAACGACCTCTCTTTTTTCATTTCCGCACTGACAGCCACATGCCTTTTCCCCGGCCTTGTCGTGGTGATGATGAAAAAATGGAAAATCATAAATTCTTTGGAAATGGAGAACCGCGATGACCGTCTCGGCCCCATCTTTCTGATGACGCTTTCACTTTACGGCGCCATCAGGATGTTCCACAACATCCCGGTGATGGTGATGTACAACTTTTATCTTTCATCAGCGTTGGTAATCAGCGTATTGGCATTTGTCGTGACGTTTTTCTGGAAAATCAGCCTGCACACTCTTGGCTGGGGAGGCTTTGCAGGCAGCCTGTTCATCATGACGACGCTGTCGATGCAGGTGTTCCTCCCCTACTTGCTCGCAAGCATAATCCTGTCAGGCGTCGCGGCTTCGGCTCGCATGAAAGAAGAATCCCACAGCAACGCCCAGCTTATTTCAGGCTTCGCCGCGGGATTCGCAGTCGTGATTGTTCTCTACTTTATTTTATTTTGATACCGACAGCGCGTCACCAACCCGTTGCTAAAACGCCCTCAAGCCGATACCTATCGAGAACGGTATCACCTCCGGACCGTAGCCTTTCTTGAACGAGTTATTGAATTGATACTGAGCGAAAATGTTGAAAGCCCTGTAAGCAACCCTCAACGTCAAGGCGTAGGAATATTGTTCGATATTGTTGATTTTCCCATATTTCACTTTCCATTCCTCGCCGTCGCCCATGATGTCGCCTTTGACCTTCGACTTCGCATACATCATGATGCCGAACTTGAAGCCGGCGGAGATTTTGAACTTGTCGGCGATCCTGAAGTTGAGTTCAAGGGGAATGTCGAAGTAGTTTATGTTCAATTTACTGTTTTTCACACTCGCGTTCTCGGTGAAATACGTCGTGTCGGCGTAAGCCCCCTCACCTGTAAGGTACGAGTTTTTCATGTGATAGTTGTGAAATGTCATGCCGACGCCGAGCGAAACCGTGTGTTTCGACTCGCCCATCTTCATGTTATAAGTGAGGTAGAAGTCGCCGCCGACATTCATTGCCTTCAGCTTGAAATTCTCATATTTGTCGCCGGTGTTGATGTCTGTGAAAATGTCACCGCCGAGTGTCACTTTTCCGTTTGTGCGTTCATTGATAATCTGCGCATTGGCTGCGAAAGTCATGACAAGAAGCAACGCCGCAAGAATTGAAAAACGTTTTTTCATAGCTATAAATCAATAATTTTCAATTATTTAGATATTTTATTCAAAACTTTTTGTCTTTTATCGAGAAGTTCATCAATCTCCTCCATCGAGAGGTTTTTGTTTTTAAGTTCATTGTCGATGGCTTCGATGAGCGCATCATAATTCTCGCCTGTCTGCAACGACTCGAAGGCTTTTTCCTTTGCCTCGACTTCCGACACCTTCGGTTCATCGTCGATGTCAGCATCCTCCCCGAGCTGGTCACGGAGGCGTTTTGTGAGCATCGAGATGAAATGTTTAGCCATGTCGCTGTTTCCCAAACCATACATTTCGACAGAAAACTGGTCTTTAATCTGTTCATATTGAGACAGATAAGCCTTCAGTTGCTCAAGCTGCGCCCTGTCAATGCCAGGCACTCCGTCAGGCGGGTATTTGTCCATCACCTTCTTGAAAAGCCTGAACAGCTCATCTATCTGTTTTTTCAAATCGTCGTTTTCCATAATTTCTCATATAACGAACATATTCACAAAAATTGTTTGAAACAGAATAATTTCCTGACAATTAATGTGATACGTTTCTTACCTAATCATCTTCGTAATAAATCCAGTTCATGTAATTAAGATTTTCCTTGATCTTGATGATGCTTTCCATATTCAACGTATCAATGGCATCATCTTCTTCTGCTCCATCAGCATGTCCACGTCCCCGACGTTCAGAATGAATCTTCAACGTATCGAGGATGAAACCATCTTCTTCGGCAGACATTTTCTCCGGCAGGCCGACGAGATCGCCGTACAACGGATTGTACGGCAGGTTGATGCGGTCGGCGGTGACAAAAGAGTTACCGTATTCGTCTTTGAGTTGCTGGAACTGGTTTTCGGCCTCAAGACGTGTGCGGAAATCGCCGACACGCAGACGGTAGTAAGGCTGGCCGAAAACCAGATATATCGGGACGTCAGGGTGACTTTTCTCGAAATCAGCTTTCACGCTGTCGGCGTGGCGCACCGCATCGTTGCCGAGTTCCATGAAAATCTGTACGCGGAAGCCGTCGATGGTGTTGTCGTTGGCGTAAATTTGCCTCTGCTTCATAACAAGCGAGTCGATTCTTGAATCCTGATGAAGTTTCAAGAATCCTTTCTGTGCCATACAACTCACTGATAACAAGCACGTTAAAATCAGTATCGATAGTTTGTTCTTCAATACGCAAAATTTTTGGCTAAATTACTCAAAACTTTTCAATCTCGCGATATTTTTTGTACTTTTGTCGAATATTTTTTTGACATGAATGAAAATCTTGATGCATACGGTGCTTCGATGAGCAAGGCGGAGAAAGAGATCGAGAAGGCGTTGCGTCCCGATGCCTTCGGGTGTTTCGCCGGACAGGAGCAGGTCGTCGCGAACCTGAGGGTTTTTGTCAGGGCGGCGGCGCAGCGCGGCGAGTCGCTCGACCACGTGCTGCTTCACGGCCCGCCCGGATTAGGTAAGACCACGCTCTCGCACATCATCGCCAACGAATTAGGAGTGAACATGAAGATGACGTCAGGCCCGGTTTTCGACAAGCCTGGCAACTTGGCCGGTCTGCTGACGAGCCTCGAGAAGAACGACGTGCTTTTCATCGACGAGATACACCGCCTCAGCCCTGTCGTGGAGGAATACCTGTATTCCGCCATGGAGGACTTCCGCATTGATATTATGATAGAATCCGGGCCGAATGCACGCAGCGTGCAGATTGCGCTCAACCCGTTCACGCTTATCGGTGCCACCACGCGCTCCGGACTGCTGACGGCTCCGCTGCGTTCGCGTTTCGGCATTAACCTGCGATTGGAATATTACGATTCGAAGACACTCTCTAACATCATAAAACGCTCGGCGGCGATATTGAAAGTCCCTATCGACGACGAGGCCGCATTCGAGATCGCACGCCGAAGCCGAGGCACCCCGCGCATCGCGAACCTGCTGCTGCGCCGCGTACGCGACTTCGCACAGATTCAAGGCGACGGGAAAGTCACAATGGAAATCGCGAAAATCGGACTCAAGGCCCTGAACGTTGACCAGCACGGACTCGACGACATGGACAACCGCATCCTGCTGACAATCATCGACAAGTTCAAGGGCGGCCCTGTCGGCGTGAACACCATCGCCACCGCCGTCGGCGAAGAAGCCGGTACCATCGAAGAGGTCTGCGAACCATTCCTGATTCAGGAAGGATACCTCATGCGCACCCCGCGAGGACGCGTCGTCACTGACATGGCCTACAAACACTTGGGAAGATTCAAAGGCGGAGACCAAGGAACGCTGTTTTAGAGGTAATTAGATTAAGTAATTAGGTGATTAGGAGTTTTAGAAACCGCCTTAAACTCCTAATTACCTTAAACACCTATTAATGAAGAAGCCCGTACCTTGGGAGGGTACGGGAACTTCACATTAACCATTTAAAACTTAATCCTATGAAAATCAAAGCTTTACCTTGCGTTGCGTTGTTTTCCGACATTTCCCCGCAAAATTCCATGTACCTCGCTGACACTCCCAATATCATAAAGGCATTGATGTCTTCTGTCGCTGACACTGTCATCAGCATGAAAAGTATCGAAATACCGCAAACTTAACTTTCAATCACACAAACGAAAAACAGAAATCACCAAACACAAACAATTGTGAAATCTTCCACAAAATTTCCGCACACACCATACCTTTCCGTTTTTCCGAGTGCAAATTTACGATAATTTTTTATTTAATGACAAAAAAATTGAATTTTTTTTAATTTAATTATAAAATACAGTATTTCAATAAATTAAATATAATTTTTTAACAATTAATCGTACAAGAATTATCGATTCGCACCGATAAATGATATATTTTTATCGATTTTTAAATATTGATTACGCCATTTCTCCAAATTTTATGAAAAATTCAGTGTGTTAAAAGTATTTTTCACTATCTTTGCAAACTGAAAACGAAACAGATTCATTAAAATGAAGAAAAACTTTGTGATTGCTACGTTATTGTTAGCTATTATGCTGTCGTTCAACATGATGGCAGCCACTGGTTACGTTGAGAAGCTCGTTGACGTAAAAGGAAGGGTGCTTGACAATGATTCCGGCGAGGCTTTGGAATACGCCACAGTGAGCTTGTTCAACGCACAGGACTCGACCATGGTCGGAGGCACCGTCACTGACAGCGAGGGGAAATTCACGATTCAGGCTTCCGCCGGCTCCTATTATATAAAGGTGCAATTTATGGGTTACAGCACAAAGGTGGTTAAAGTGAACGTTGCAGCCACGGCTACGGCGGTTCAATTGGGGAAGATTTTCCTGAAGCAGGACATGGAGCTCCTTGAAGAGGTCGAGGTGCTGGCAGAGAAAAGCACGATGACGATGACATTGGACAAGCGCGTGTTCAATGTCGGCAAGGACGTGGCGAGCACGGCCGGCAACGCGATTGAGGTGTTGGAGAACATCCCGTCGGTCACCGTTGACGTTGAGGGCAACGTCAGCCTGCGCGGCGACGACGGCGTGCAGATCCTCGTTGACGGCAAAGTGTCGGGGCTTCTCGGTGTCAGCACGCAGGACGCGCTACGCAGCCTTCAGTCGGACATGATCGAACGCATCGAGGTGGTGACGAACCCGTCGGTGAGATACGACGCCGAAGGCACCGCCGGCATCATCAACATCGTACTGAAAAAAGACAAGCGCAAGGGCTTCAACGGCAGCATCGACGTGCGCGGCGGCTTCCCGTTCGAGTGGGGCGAGAAGATGCCGAGCCCGTTCCCGTTCCAGACCGGCATCGGGGCCAACTTCAACTTCCGCCTGAAGAAGTTCAACTTCTTCATGAGTTACAACTTCAACTACCGCGACGACATCAGCGACGGCTACACCAAGACGGAGTATTTCAACGGCGACAAGATCTACGACCCTGACATCCAGAACCACGCCGACGCGACACAGGTCTCGGAGCAAATCACCGAACGCGACAGGCACAGCCAAGGCCACACCGTGCGCGGCGGCCTCGACTATTATTTCACCGACAACGACATCATCTCCTTCGCCGCCATGCTGCGCCGCGCCGACGGACACAACACGCCCGTCGTCAGCTACATCGACATGTTTCCGAACTCGGCGCCGCTGTTCTCAAAACGCGCCGAAGACTGGCACAACAAACGCCCGATGGCGGAGCTGACATTGGACTACGACAAGTATTTCAACACAAAAGACAATTTCCTAAAAGCCTCGTTCCGTTATTTCAAAAACGCCGAGGAGGAGTGGTCGGACATCACCGACTCTCAATATCTCACGCGCGAGGACATGGAAAACGACATCCCGATCCCGGATTCGACGATATTCCAGCACACCGACACGAAGGAGACGCACGAGAACTTCCAGGGCACCGTCGATTTCGCCTATCATCTCGGCCAGCACGCCATCGAGGCCGGCGCGAAATACGAGAACAAATTTCCGAGCAACGTCGCCACGGTGACAGAAAACGGAACGCCGTTAGAACCATATTGCCACGACTTCCGTTTCCACAAGCAGGTGGCCGCACTCTACGGCAGCTACGGCACCGAAGTGGGCTTCTTCTCGTTCCTCGTCGGGGCGCGTTACGAATACTCATACATCTCATCCGATTATGTTGACAAAAACCAGAAATACGAGCAGAGATACCACAACATCTTCCCGAGCGGACACGTCAACTTCAAGATGACGGAGAATGACCAGCTTCAGCTAAGCTACACGCGCCGCATACGCCGCCCCGGCTACTGGCAGATGGCACCTTACAGCTCGTTCAACGACGACCGCAACATCAGGAGGGGCAACCCTGAACTGAGACCTGTTTACACCGGCAGCTACGAGTTCTCTTACCTCAAGTTCTGGGAGGGCGGCAACTTCAACCTCACCGGCTATTACCGCCACAGCACCGACATCTTCCGCAACTTCACCGAGGTTGACAGCCTCAACGTCTCGGTGAGCATGCCTCATAACTTCGGCATCAGCGACGACTACGGCCTGGAACTCACCGGACAGGTGAATGTGTTCAAGTGGTGGAGCATCAACGGGAACATCAACCTGTTCAAGTCATGCACCACCGGCGACTACAAGGAGAAACATTACACCACCGACTCGTACAACCTCATGGGACGGCTGGTCTTCAAATTCAACTTCAAGAAAATCTGCAACTTCCAGTTCACCGGGCACTTCATGGGGCCGCGTGACGAGCCGCTCGGATTCCGCGAGGCGAACTACTGGATCGACTTCGCCGCCTCACGCGACATCCTGAAAGACAAGGCGACCCTGTCGCTCAACGTCAGAGACCTGTTCGGCACGCGCTCGCACAACGGCGAGTCGTGGGGCGACAACTTCTGGCAGTACAGCAAAGGATCGTGGAGCAAGACCACAGTGACACTCAACTTCAACTACCGTATCAACGACAACGGGCAGAAGAAACAGAGAAACGACAACGGCGGCGGTGACGACGCCTACGAAGAAGTGGAAATGTAAATTGAAGATCGAGAAAACCACGTAAATCCCCGTGGATTTTTGTGGAAAAATTTTATTAAAAATTAATTGTGACGTAATTAAAAATTTTGTATCTTTGCACGTTTTGATTTGTGTGTATGTTTGTGTTCAAACCGTTGGTTTGGAAAAATAATAAAAGACACAACTAACTATAAATCAAACATTTGACATATTATTCCTTTGGATTTCAAAAAATCATGGGGGGGGTAAAAAGTACCCGAAACATTGAAATTTTTAGAGAAAATGTGATAAAAACTGTATGTTTGAATTATATATTGATTAAAAAAAACACGAAAAATGGAAAAGACAAAATCACTAAAATTGCGTTACGAAGCACCTGAAATGAAGACATGTGAGTTTCGTACAGAGCAGGGCTACGCCAACAGCTCTACAGATCCGGCCAATCTTTTCGAAGTACACATGTTGAAGAATTAACATATTTCATTAAAAATCCAAATTGTAGAAAATGAAAAAAGTATCATTGCTTATTGCAGTATTAGCTGCCATATTCGGTCTGTCGCAGTGCAACAAGCCGAACATATCGCCGTTCGACAGCGGCCGACCGGGTCAGAACGGCAACGGACAATATATAACATTCACCAACGACTCCGGCAACGGCGCAAAACTTGATGTTGATGAAGTAACTACAGGACTTGAGTTTAGATGGGAATATGCCGACCAGTTGCATGTCTATTCATGCGACAATGAGAATTTCGAAGGAGATGTCGTTTACAACGGAACCGTCACTCTCAAACAAGAATACATCGGTGAAATAAAAGGCCAATTTGAAGGTTTCGTATCAATGGACATCAGAGACTATGTCCGTTTTTACTATTTCGGCTCAAAAGCCACAGTCAGCGAAGATGGCAGTGCAACCATCTATTTAAATGAACAGGAAGGAACGCTCAGCAGTGTTAAAGAACACATGGTAGCCAGAACAGGAAGCATCGAACGTGGCGATGGGATCAGCTACCATGGAATCCTCACCGTCCCGTTCTCCGTCGTAAAACTCGACCTTAGCTTTTTTGACGGTGGCAATGTCTATATCGATGAATGCGGTGCCCATTCAAGCACGACATACAACGGATTGACAATATGCGGGACATCAGGGGCATTTGAGACTAAAATCGCTGACATGGGCACACACGATTACGAGTTCAATATCGATAATCCAACTTCAGATGTCTATTTAGCATTGCTGCCCCCGACAGCAGCAACATATCCTGGCGTGGTGGATGTTCGAGAGCCTGAAAACCCTGAAGACAAATTCATGGTTCTCCGCTTTTCGGACAACAGCACATTAGAAAGCGAAACCAAAAGCGTCAGCCATATATTCAAGCTCCGCGAGAACCGTTTCTACACAAGCGGCATCGCGAACAACGACAAGTCAACCGACAAAGGCATAGAAATAACAGACCGTGTTGACTTTGGAAGAATCGGTGTATGGGCGAAATACAATGTCGGCGCAAAACATCTGAACAATCACGATTATGTCAATTATTCAGAACATGACACAACATTCAACCGTGAAATATATTCATGGTATGGTGATTATTTCGCATGGGCTGACATAAACAAGAAATACACGGGTGATTTCATGCCTGAACCTGATTGGATTAACTCTTATGGTTACGACTGGCCTAATTATGTATATTCAGCTTATGGCACTTATGATAAATTAACAAAATATGTGAGAACCGGCCAAGGTATTGATTCAGAAGAATCATACAGGCCAGATGGCTGGGAGGGCGATGATTTAATGATCCTCCAACCGGAAGACGATGTGGCTGTTTTATATTATCAATCCGCCAATTTTATAACTCCTTCATATGACCAATGGCTGGCATTGATGAAGTGGGTGACAGAAACGATGATTTATGAAAATTTTATCTGGACAGATGATTATTACTATTTCGGCATCCGAGGCTGGATTATTTACAAAACAAAAGAGAATGAAGAGAATGAAAAGAATGATGAATATGAAATTACGGATCCACACATCTTCCTTCCAGCGGCAGGTTTCTTTGAAAAAACAAAATTCATTCAACTTGACGGTGGACGTATGAAGGGAAACTATATGATGTCAAATAGAGATGATAGTGCAGACAAATTCTTGCTCGTTGACTTCAATGACATTGCATCGTTTTTTCACATTTATTCATCCTCATATCTAAGAAGCAATGGCGTAAATGTCCGTCCAATTATGGAAACAACAAAATAGCCCCACCGCATTAGCGAAGCGAATAATAAAAGAGCCCCGTTGAAAAACGGGGCTCTTTTATGTTTCAAAGATTATTTTTTCAAGTTCCGCAAATTTCAAAATTCGTTTCCGAACTTTAAACTTTATGGACTTTCTACTCAATGATAAACTCGTCGCAGAACGTCCACGCCGCGCCGCCGGCTCCGACGTGCCATTCAGGGCAGGTGCCGAGCGACTTCGCGACCATCCTGACATAACGCGCCTTCACGTCCTTCACGACTTCAAGTTCCTGCATTACAGCGTCGTCGGCATCGACAGGCACCTCGTTTTTCACCACGCCTATCGACTTGAAGTCCTTTCCGTCGTTGGAGATGAAAAACTCGACCTGCGTCGGCATGAAGATCCACGAGTTCTGGTCTTGGAGGAAACTTCCGGCGAGACGGTGAATATCCATCGGCTTCTCCATATCGACGGTTGCGATGACATCAACGCCGGAGTAGCCCTGCCACATGCCCACGCGGAAGTTGTCGTTGCCGCGCTGGAGGTCAATGAGCGCGATATCGCCGCCGGCCTCGTACTGGCTGCTGTAATGGTTCTGTATCGTGATGTGGCGTCCGCCGTCAATCTTCTTGAACGCGCCGACGGCGACTGTGGAGACGATGCCGTCTTTCACCGCGATTGCCTTGACATCGGTGGTTGCTTCCAGGACAAACGGCTCGGCGTAAAGCGTGCTGCCTGCAGTCGGCTCCGTCCCGTCCAAGGTGTAGTAGATCTTCGCGTCCTTGTCGGGATGCGTGATGCTGACGTTGAGCTTGTCGTAGAACACGTAAGCCACCACATTAATAATAGGTGTTGTCACGATATTGTCTTTCTCAATGCGCATCGTCGGGCGACATTCCTCAGCCATGCCCCACTGTGAGTTGCGTTTGTTGGTCATCTCGAAAACGAGTTTTCCGCCCTTGGCGACTTCATCATAATAAAGATAGCTGCGGTTCAACGCTTTGCCGTTGAGTTTCACAGATTCGATATATCTGTTTTCGTGTGAGATGTTATTGGCTATGATATTGAAATTCTTTCCGTTTTCAAGATTGAGAACCATCTTTTCGAAATGAGGCACGCCGATGACGTAATATCCGCAGCCGGGTGTGACAGGATAGAAGCCCATCGCGCTCATCACGTACCACGCCGACATCTGGCCGCAGTCCTCGTTGCCGCAGAGTCCGTCTGGCTGGTCGGTGTAAAGCTCGTTCATGATCTGATGGATGAGACGCTGCGTCTTGGTCGGCTTGCCGAGGAAGTCGTAGAGATAAGCCATGTGGTGTGACGGCTCATTGCCGTGCGCGTACTGTCCGACCATGCCGGTGATGTCGGCCTGCACGCGTCCCGACATGTTCGACGACGACTGAAAGAGCTGGTTGAGCATCTTCTCGTATTCGCGCCCGCCGCCCATGAGGTCGATGTGTCCGTTGACATCCTGCGGGACGAAGAAGTTATACTGCCATGTGTTGGCTTCGGTGAGCATGAAGTTGACCTGCGTCGGGTCGAACGGCGTGACGAAGCCGCCGTTCTTGCGTCCGCGGAAGAACTTCGTCTCCGGGTCATAGAGGTTCTTGTACGACTGTGCACGGCGGTAGAACGCGCCGGCGATGTCTTTCCGGCCCATCTTGTCGGCCATGAAAGCGATGCACCAGTCGTCGTAAGCATATTCGAGAGTCTTCGACACCGACTCGCCTTCGTTGTCGGCGGCGATGTAGCCGTATTCCTTGTAATATCTAAGTCCGAAGAAGTCCTCGTTGGCGCGTGTCACCATTGCATCGAGGGCTTTCTCGTAATCGACACCTTCGATGCCTTTCATGTAGGCGTCAACGATGACGGGGATGGCGTGGTAGCCTATCATGCAGTGGGTCTCGTTGCCGGCGAGTTCCCATGTCGGGAGGAGTCCGCCAGTCTCGTAGTTATTAATAAAGGTGTTGATGATGTCGGCGGCGCGTTGCGGTTCAATGACGTTGAGCAGCGGGTTCTCGGTGCGGAAGGTGTCCCATTGCGAGAAGACCGTGTAGCGCGGACGGTCGGCCTGATGCACTTCGATGTCGTGGCCGCGGAAACGTCCGTCAACGTCAGAATAGACGTTCGGCACGATGAACGAATGGTAGAGCGCAGAATAGAAGATTGTCTTGTCTTTCTCGTTCACGCTCCTGACATCGATGCGGCCGAGTTCGTCGTTCCATGCCTGATATGTCTTTTCCGCGAGCGCGTCGAAATCGAAGTCGGTGATTTCCGATTCGAGGTTCTTCCTTGCGCCTTCGACATCGACGGCGGAGATGCCTATGCGCATCACGAGCGGCTGTCCGTCGTTCTCAAAGTCGAAATACGACTGAAGATTCTTGCAGTTCGCATAGTCTTTGCCTTCCGTCACGATGCCGTCCTCGACCATTCCGAACGCCTTGATCGGTTTCGAGAACTCGGCGTAGAAATAAAGGTGCTGGTCGGCGGCCCAGTAGCCGCTGCGGCGGAAACCGCTGACGGCATTCTCGCCTTCGACTTTCACCCACGATTCATAAATCTTCTCCTGCGAGAGCGTTGACTCCTTCATGTCGAGGACGACGGAGGCGTTTTCACCTTCAGGATACGTGTAGCGGTGCATCGCGGCGCGGACACCCGACGTGAGTTCCACATTAATATTATAGGTGTCGAGGGTGACGGCGTAGAAGCCCGGCTTCGCCGACTCCGTCTCGTGGCGGAATGCCGAGCCGTAGCCCTGCGCGTCGCCGTAGAAGCCGGAGTTGAAACGTTTCCCTCCGGTGACAGGCATGAAGCGGAAGTCGCCGTAGTCGTTGCAGCCGGTGCCGCTGAGGTGAGTGTGGCTGAAGCCGAGGATGATGCTGTCGGAGATGTGGTATCCCGAGCAGCCGTCCCAGCTGTCCATGCGCGTGTCGGGGCTGAGCTGCATCATCCCGAAAGGAGCGGTGGCGCCGGGGTAGGTGTGGCCGTGGCCGCCGGTGCCGATGAATGTGTTCACGAATGCAGCCGGCTCCTTCGTGCAGCCGGCATCGCCTGCGTTACGGTCGCATGATGACAACCCGAAAAACGCAACAACAAGAATTACAATGTATTTTTTCATTTTTGAGATAATTTTTTCAAACGCTAAAAGTACATAAACTTTCAATACGCAGGGTCATTTTTTTCACAATGTGGAAAAGTTTTTATAAAACAAAAAAAATATCTCAAAAAATGCTTGATTAAAAAAAAAGTACTATCTTTGCAGAAAAATTTTTTGTAGAAACAGAAATTATATTGTTAAATTAATTATTAGTTAACCTAAATTAAATTATCATGAAAAAAGTATTTTTACTTTCATTGGGCCTTTTATTAGGCGCAACAACATTCGCACAGAATCAGGCATTGCCCAAGAATGATGCGATGAAACAGAGCGTTCTCACTTCAGTAAGATCAGCAGAAGACATCATGACTCCGGCCATGAACTTCGCTCCGACAACATCTGTCGCAAAAGCAGTTGTCACAAAGAGCTCGACATCCAGAGACTTCACATGGGAAGAGGGTGCTACAATGACAACCCGCTATGACAACCAGTCAAACGCAGCAATCAGCAACAGAATCGCGGCATGGGGCGACGGTTCAGTGGCTTACACGGCGACATGGGCGTCAGACGATGCTTTCAACACACGTGGTACAGGTTACAACTATGCAGACGCTGATTTCCAGTTCGGTGCAGAACCGACAGAACGTGTTGAAAGCCTCAGATCAGGTTGGCCTTCAATCTGCGCATACGGCAACGGCGAACTCCTCGCATCACACGCAGACGGCATCAACATTTGGTACAGAGCAACAAAAGGCACTGGTGCATGGACACAGCTTTCAAACATCCCGACCTACACATGGCCGAGAATAGCCACAACGGATAACGGCACAGTCTTCGTCATCTGCGCTGACCAGGACACACAGAACACACTGCTCAACTACGTCCGCATGTTCAAGTCAACAGACGGCGGCGTCACATGGACAGAAGACCCGTTCTTCACAGCACTTGACGCAGAATACAACCACCTCATCGGTGCTGACGACTATGTCGTTGCGACAAACGGCAACACAATCGCCGTCATGTTCTGCTCAATGACATACGACGTGTTCTATGTAATTTCAGAAGACGGCGGTGCGACATGGGAGAAGAAAGTCATCGCAGCATGGCCTTACGGCGTGTTCGACTGGAACCAGACAGCAATCACAGTTGAGACAGACTCAATCTATTGGTGCGACAATTCAGGCTCAATCGCAATCGGCAACGACGGTACAGTCCACTGCGCATGGGGTCTCGGCCGCTGGGCTCCAGCTCCGTCATCAGGCGCAGGGTACTACACCTACTTCCCATACACAGTCGGTGTCATTTACTGGAACTCGAACTTTGACAACGGAAAAGGTGGCAACAACATCCTTCCTTTCGGTGAGGCGGATTTCGATGCCGAACACCCTGAATGGTTACTCAACGGCACAAACGGCGTCAGCAGCACAATGAACTACGACCGTATGCTCCGCATAGCATGGGGCGATTATGAGACAACAGGTGAAATCACCCTCGATCCTAACTTCACAATCTTCGGATGGTCATCAGAGGCTACACCAGGCACACCTGCAAACCACGAGAACTTCAGCGTTGATGCAAATGCAAGCTACAACTCAATCGGTCTGGCAACAACACCGGCCGTCGCTGTTGATGATGAAAACAACGTCGCCGTCATGTACAGTTTCATTTCAGACGAACGTATGATGGGTTCATACTACTACAGAAGCGCATGGATCAACGACCGCAAGGACGGCGAATGGAGAGAACCTAACACAGAGACATCACTCTCAATGGAATTCGAACACTCATACGACGAAGCATATCCGACATTCGGCCTCTCAAACTCGGTCAATGGCTACTACTACTTCGGCTATTCAGCTGACGATATGCCGGGCTTGGTGTTGGATGCAGAGGATCAGACAACCTGCACAGACAACGTCATCTATGCCATCAAAGTCATCGCTCCGTGCAACGACGCAGTTGAAGAACAGGTTGAAGCTGTCTATAACATCTATCCTAACCCTGCAACAGACCACATCACTCTCGTTTCAGCAGCTGACACAGACGCGACAATCATATTCACCAACCTCGCTGGTCAGACAGTGAAGACTCTCAACAAGAGCCTCACAGTCGGTAACAACACAGTCAACATCGACCTCGAAAACGGTGTCTATTTCTGCACAGTCAACGCCAACGGCTTCAACAAGACAGTTAAAGTTGTTGTCAAGTAATTAGGTCTTACGACTTTATAAGTATCATATCGGGGGTTCCCTGCGGCGAAAAACGCAAGGAACCCCTCTTGTTTTCAACAAAAGTTTCGTCGTTGCAAACGTAATCAACAAATCCGTTTAAAAAAATTTCAAAAAAAACGCTTTATTTGAAAAAAAACATTATCTTTGCCGAAATTTTTTTGACAAAAAACAGGGAAATTAATAGTTAAAATCATCAATTATCTAAATTAAATTATCATGAAAAAAGGATTTTTACTTTCATTGGGCCTTTTATTAGGCGCGACAGCATTCGCACAGAACAGGGCGGACTTGCTGCCAAAAGTTGACGCAAAGAAACAGTGTGTCCAAGTTGCTGTAAGACAGGATGTTCTCGGCAACGAAACTTCAGCGATGAACTTCTCACCGGCGGACGCTCTCCCGCGTGCCACACAGGTCAGGGACTTCGGTGAATGGATTGAAGCAGCCACAATGACAACAAGGTACGACCTTCAGTCGAACTCATCAGTCGCCAACCGTATCGCGGCATGGGGTGACGGCTCGGCAGCCATCGTAGCGACATGGTCGTCAGATGACGCATACAACACACGCGGCGCCGGCTACAACTACTTCAACGGCACGGAATTCGGCAACGAGCCGACAGAACGCGTCGAACCCGTCAAGTCGGGATGGCCTTCAATCTGCGCATTCGGCAACAGCGAATACCTCGCGTCACACTGCGACGGGACACACGTTTACAAGAGAGACGTCAAAGGCACAGGTGCATGGACAGACCTCGGAATGGCGACAACATACACATGGCCGAGAATCGCCGCCACAGCAGACGGCACCCTTCACCTCATCGCCGGTGACCAGGATGCAAGCAACACAAAGCTGAACTATGTCAAATATTTCAGATCAACAGACGGTGGTGTCACATGGACCGAGAACGAATACATCGCAAGCCTTGAGGAAGAATACCACAACAAGATCGGTGCTGACGACTACGTCATGGCGACAAACGGCAACACAATCGCCATCATGTTCAGCTCAAACCAGTATGACGTTTTCTATGTCATCTCACACGACGCCGGCCTGACATGGGAGAAGGTCGTCGTAGCAGCATTCCCTTATCCGGACTACGATGATGATGAGAACTGGGCTTCAGGCTCACCAGCCATCTCAGCCTTGACAGACACCATTTACTCCTCAGACAACTCACACTCAATCGCCATTGACAACGAAGGCACGGTCCACGTCGCGTTCGGCCTCATGGCATGGGCACCGGCGGAAGACCAGCAGGGCTACATCTCAATATGGATGTGGATGGGCGGTATCGTCTATTGGAACTCAAACTACGTGAATGACATGGGGACAAACTGCATCCCTCCATACGGGACAGCAGCCATCGACGCCAACCACCCGGAATGGGCCAACAATGGTGAAAACGGCATCAGCAGCACTCTCAACTACGACCGTCTTATCGCCCTCGCATGGGGTGACGGCGATGAGATTGACA
This sequence comes from Bacteroidales bacterium, assembly GCA_024400305.1. Classification (GTDB taxonomy): domain Bacteria; phylum Bacteroidota; class Bacteroidia; order Bacteroidales; family F082; genus Limimorpha. The sequence goes on from JAKSMX010000001.1 coordinate 142,614, forward strand.
TCAACCCTAACTTCAACATCTTCGGATGGCAGTCAGAAAAGAATCCAGGCACTCCGGCAGACTGGAGCGCATATCAGAGTAACCACTGGGGCTGGTACAGGACATACGGCTATGCGACAACACCTGCCGTTGCAGTCAGCGATAATGTCGTGACAATCATGTACAGCCAGTTCTCTGACCTCCGTGACGACGGCACCTTCTGCTACAGAAGCGCATTCTACCACCAGCGCGTAAACGGCGTGTGGAACGACCCTAACACTGAAGTCAGCCTCTCAACGGATTTCGAACACTCATACGACGAGGTTTATCCGACATTCGGCCTCTCAAACGCTGTCGGCGGCTATGTATGGTTCGGATATTCAGCAGATGACCTCCAGGGCCTGAAACTTGACGACGACCAGTCAACATGTTCAGACAACGTGATCTGGGGCATCAGAATAGATGTTGACATCGACGCAGTCAACGAGCAGAAGGAGGCTGTCTATAACATCTATCCTAACCCTGCAACAGACCATGTGGTCATCAGCTCGGCAATGAACGCAGACGCGACAATCATATTCACCAACCTCGCAGGTCAGACAGTGAAGACTCTCAACAGAAGCCTCACAGTTGGTGAAAACAGCATCAACATCGACCTCGAAAGCGGTGTCTATTTCTGCACAGTCAACGCCAACGGTTTCAACAAGACAACCAAAGTCGTTGTTAAATAATTAGTTTAATTTTGTAATGAGAGAGACCAAGGTCTGAAGATAATTTGGATCTTGGTCTTTTTATTGAGGTTTCAAAAGTTTCAGAATTTAAAGTTTAAAATTATAATATCATGAAGAAATTATTATTATCAGCGGCGGCGGCTGTCATGGCATTATTTATGATGTCGTGCGGCGGGCCGAAAGTCAACGAACTGTCAATCAAGGATTTCAGTGCGAAGGCGAAAGACTTTGTCGGTCAGGAAATCAGCATCAAAGGCGTGGCGAACCACATCTGCAGCCACAGCGGAAGAAAACTCTTCCTCGTGTCGCCTGAAGACGCCGACGCGATGGTCACTGTCATGACAAATCCGGAGATGAATCCTTTCGACAAGGAGACCATCGGCAAGACATACACGGTGAACGGAACGGTGAAGATCACCCAGACCATCGACAACGCCTACCTCGACGCTTGGGAGGCCGAGGTCCTGAAAGCCATCGAAGAAGGTCAGGCGGCGGAAGAGGAACACTGCGGCACGGAAGCCAAAGCAGCCGGCCTCGAAGTCGATGAACAGGCCGAGAACCAGGAAATCGCACAGATCAAGCAGCTCCGCAAGAAAATCGAAGCCAACAACGGCGAACCGATTCACTTCTACCACGTGGAGTGTTCTAATTTTGTCGTAGAGTAGAGATAAGAGAGTAGCGATAAGAGAGGCTGACGCAACCCAATCATCATGCGCCAGCCTCTTATCACTTATCTCTAATCTTTTACCTTTATAACTAATCAGAACCACCATTTCCGGTGACGGAAGAACAGCGTCAGGCTCACCCCCATCAGAACCATCACCCCTACAATGATCCACAACGCCGTGGTGGAGCCTTCAGGAATGAAAGGGAACACCACGTTCATCCCGAAAAGCCCGGTGACGAACGTCAACGGGAGGATGATTGACGACATAAGTGTGAGAATCTTCATGATTTCGTTGGTCTTGTTGCCCTGCATGGAGTCGAAGGTCTTCGACAGGCCTTCAATCAAGTCCTCGTAGTCCTCGGTCATGTCCCACACCTTCTGGTAATAGTCGAGGATGTTGCCCCAGTAGTCTTCCATGTATTCGAGGTCGCCGAAACCTCTGATCTGTCCTGTCTCGAAGGAATGGAACACCCGCAGCTGCGGCTTGAAGATAGTGTTTATCGTGATGATGTTCTTTCGTGTCACGCTGATCCTCTCGATAATCTTCACCTGTTTCGAGGCGAACAGCTCGCGGTTTATCGACTCCAGGTCAAGCCCGACTTTCTTCAGAAGATAGAGAGACTCCATCATCAGCTTCTCGAAGATGCGGTAAAGCAGGATGTCGGAGGTCTTGAGGTTTTCAACGAGTTCCTCAGGGTCGCGCTCCTCATATTCATTGAAAAGCTGGCTCACGTACCAGGGTGACTTCTCAATCGTGATGACGTAATCCCTGCCCCAGAAGAACTTCACCTCCTTCGTCTTGATGAACTTGTTCTGACGGTCGAAATTGGGATACTGAAGAATAAGGAAGTAGTAATCGTCGTATATATCTATTTTCGGACGCTGGTTTATCGACTTGCAGTCCTCGATGTCCAAGGGGTGGAAATGGAACGTTTCCCTGAGGAATTTAAAATCGTCCTCGTCAGGACTTGTCACATGCCGCCATTTCAGCGAGCCGATTGTCAATGTTTCAATCATCCTTTTGCCCCTTTCTTTTAATTAAAGCCGAAAGTCAAAGACATTTCAACCTTATGACTTTACAAACTTTAAAACTTTATACTTTTGATTCTACATTCGTTTACTGATTTTCAAAAAACGTGCAAAAATACGATTTTTTATTCAGAAAAGCAAAAAAAAATTCAAAAAACCATTTCGCCATGCGGATGGACATTCCAGATTGCACGTCAACCGTGACTGTCAACAATATAACGCTTAAATTTTCATATTATCACGATTTATTTCCATTCAAAAGTCGAGATGATATGACGCACATCATCGGTGATGTAACTGATTATGGGCTGCATGGAGTCGTTGTTCGGCCTGATGTTGAAATAAAGTGAGCCGCGCATGAAATGTTCGGTGCTGTCGGTGAGGTAAAACTGAAGCGGCGACGCCACATCGTCGCCTTCGAGGAAATACACGAGTCCGTAAACATCTCTGCCGCGGTTTATCACCACGCTGTCACGGATTCCCGTCGCCTTCACTATATGCTTGGAAATCATGGTGTGAGCGTCTTCAAGGAAGTCGCCGAGGTTTTCGTCAACGTTCTTGTAGGAGACATGAACGGTGCCTTTGTATTTCGGGAACTCCACATTGACCCAGTCTTTCTCCTCCGGCGAATACGGGTCGGGGATTATGACGGAATACGTCGGGACCTCGAAGCTGTAACGCCGCATGGTGTCAAGCCTGACATACTGTTTCTCGGGCAGGTCGATGCGGAAATAGCCCCTCGGCTTCGGCTGCGGGTTCCTGTCGCCACACGACGGAAGAAACACAAAAACGAACATGAAAGAAAAAGCTGTGATGAAGCGCATGACGGCGCCATCTCTTTTCTCTCTCCTCTCTCCTCTCTTAACTGTTTTCATTTCTTGAAACTTTAATCTCAATAATATGCCGTTTGTCGGCCTTTTCAATCTGGAACACAAATTCTCCGAACGATGTCGAAAATCCTGCTTCAGGAATCCGTCCTTCCATCTCGAGAATCATGCCGCCGAGCGTGTCCGACTCGCCTTTCACGTCATCAAAATACAAATCATTGATTTGAAACACCTTACAGAAATCCACCAGACTTATCTGCGCTTGGAAGACGTATGTCGTATCGTCGATCTTCCTGTAATTCTTGTTTTCCGGCATGGTGTCGAATTCATCGCTTATGTCGCCTACGATTTCCTCCAGCACGTCTTCCATCGTGACGAGTCCGGATGTGCCGCCGTATTCGTCAACGACGATGGCGATATGGATTTTCTTGGTGCGGAAATCCTGGAAGAGGTCGTTTATCTTCTTGTTTTCCGGCACGAAAAAGGCCGGGCGCAGCAGACGCTGCCATTCAAAGTCATCCATGTCGAAATACGGAAGAAGGTCTTTGACATAAAGTATGCCTTTTATCTCATCGAGGTCATCGTCATAGACGGGGATTCGCGAGAAGCCGTGTTCGACGATGAGTTCGAGCAGATGGCTGTATTTCGTCTTGTATTGTATGGCAAACAGTCTGACACGCGGCTGCATGATGTCGCTGACCTCCTTCTCGCCAAATGTGGCGATGCCCTGCAGCATGGAGCGTTCTTCCGACTGTGTCGCGTCGGCGGTGGTGAGGTCAACCGCGGTGGTGAGGTCCGACACCGAGAGCGAGCTTACGTTTTTCTTGGAAAGCCGTTTGTCGATGAGTTTCGTGGATCCGACGAGAAGAACGGTGAGCGGCTTGAAGAAAACCATCAGCCCTTTTATCGCAGGCGACAGCGTCGTGGCCAGTCTGCGGGCGTTTTTCACGGCGACGATTTTCGGCACCATCTCTCCGAAAATGAGGAGAAGCGACGTGACGACGACGACATTTATGATGAATGCCCCCACCGGATTGGCCGCCATGTTGAACATGAGCGACATGATATATGTCGAAAAAATCGTTATCGTGACATTAACCAGATTATTGGTGATCAATATCGTGGCGAGGAACGTCTTCGGCATTTTCAGCAGTTCCAGGACGAGTTTGTCGGACCGTCGCTCCGAATCCTCGAGTTCGTTGATGTCGCTCGGAAGCAGCGAGAAAAACGCCGTCTCGCTGGCCGACGCGAGCGCAGAACAGACGAGGAGCAGGCAAAGGATTACGAGGCAGACCGCCGCCGTCCACGACACACCTAAAAAAAACGGTTCCATGATTTATTGCTGTTGGGTTGCGTATGCGTTGTATGACGCGTTCGGATCCTGAAGCTGGCGGCCTCCGCCGAGACTCATCATCTTATCTACCAAAATCTCTGTCACATATCTTGTAACATTCTGCGAATCAACATATTGTCGGGTCTTGATGCGACCTTCGACATACATGCTGTCACCTTTTATATAATTGCGGCGCCTGTCGGCGATGTCCTGTGCTATCTGTCCGAAATTCACGAGGTTGTGCCATTCGGTCTGTTCCTGCCAGCTGCCGTCCTTGTCGCGGTAACTTTCCGTCGTAGCCAGGGAAACCGACATTTTCTTCGTGCCGTTCTCAAACGTGATGATTTCAGGGTCTTTGCCCAATTTGCCTATCAAAATGACCTTGTTCAAACTTGCCATAACCAATTTTCCGTTTAGCCTGCAAAGGTAATATTTTTTTCAAAGCAAAGGAAAATACTTGTTTTTTTTGTCAAAAACATCATCAAAAAACAACCGCAAAACGTATCTTTCAGATAATGAATGAAAAAAATTAATTTTTTTTTCGTTTAGATGAAAAAATGTATTATTTTTGCAGCCTGAAATTTATCAAAAGTAATAACTAAATATTAAAGACATGACAAAAGCTGAAATCGTAGCAAAAATCGCTGAAAAGACTGGCGTTGAAAAAGGCGCAGCACAAGCGGTGGTCGAATCATTCATGGAGATTGTGAAGACTTCCATCAAAGAGGATGAGCCTGTTTACCTTAGAGGTTTTGGCAGCTTCATCAAGAAGACCAGAAAGGAAAAGATGGGCAGAAACATCAAGCAGGGCACATCAATCACCATTCCGGAGCACAGCATCCCGGCATTCAAGCCTGCAAAGACTTTCGTCAACGAACTCAAGTAATATCAGATTTTAAAATTTTTATATTATGCCAAACGGTAAAAAACATAAAAGACACAAAATGTCTACCCACAAGCGCAAAAAACGCCTCAGAAAGGATAGACACAAAAAGAAATAATCTCTAAGAGATGATTTCTCACGGAAAATAACACAACATTGCGACATTGTTGGCAGTGTTGTGTTATTGTTTGTTATTGAAATTCAAACCTTTGTAATATTATGGACAACACAAACACAGTTTCGGAAGTCAACAGAGAACTTGTCATCAGTTCTGATGTTTCAGAGGTTAATATTGTCTTGTTGGAAGACAAACAGCTTGTTGAATTTCACAAAGAGCAGAACAACACCAACTTCGCGGTAGGTGACGTGTATTACGGACGCGTCAGGAAGATCCTTCCGGGACTGAATGCGGCATTCGTTGACATCGGCAGCCAGAAAGACGCATTCCTGCATTACCTCGACCTCGGCCCGCAGATCCGCTCGCTCATCGAGTATTCGAGACTCGCCAACGAGGGCAAGACGAACCAGGCGACGATGAACAAGTTCCAGTTGAAACAGGAGACCGACAAGGCCGGCAAGATTTCCGACTATCTGCAAGCCGGTGACCAGATCCCGGTGCAGGTCGCCAAAGAGCCGATCAACACCAAAGGCCCGCGCATCACTGCGGAGATCTCGTTCGCGGGACGTTACATAGTGCTGGTGCCGTTCGCCAACCGCGTGTCGGTGTCATCGAAAATACGCAGCAACGAAGAACGCACCCGCCTCAAACGACTGATCCAGAGCATCAAACCGAACAATTTCGGAGTCATCATCCGCACAGTGGCCGAAGGCAAGACCGTTGACGAACTCAACGCCGACATGAGATACCTCATCGCGAAATGGGACCAGGTGGCGTTTGCGATGTACGGCAGCAAGGCGCCGGCCAAATTGGTGAGCGAAGTTGACCGCACGACGGTGATGCTGAGGGACATCCTCAACGAGTCGTTCAATGCGATAACCGTTGACAACCAGGCTCTTTACGAAGAAATACGAAGCTACATATCCACCATCGCCCCGCAGAAGTGCGACATCGTGAAGCTCTACAAAGGCAAGGAGCCTATTTTCGAGAGCTATAACGTCGCCCGTCAGATCAGAGGGCTGTTCGGCAGGATAGTGACAATCAGAAACGGCGTCTATCTCATCATCGAGCACACCGAGGCCATGCACGTCATCGACGTCAACAGCGGCCACCGCGTGAACAAAGACAACTCACAGGAGGAGAACGCAGTGGCGGTCAACCTCGAGGCGGCGGCGGAAATAGCGAGGCAGCTGCGCCTGCGCGACATGGGCGGCATCATCATCGTTGACTTCATCGACATGCACGAGGCGAAGAACCGCAAGCTGCTGTTCGACAAGCTCACCGAAGAGATGGCCAAAGACCGCGCGAAACACACCATACTCCCCGCGACGAAGTTCGGCCTCATCCAGATCACACGGCAGAGAGTGCGCCCGGAGACAGAAGTCACCGTGCAGGAGAAATGCCCCGTGTGCAACGGCACCGGCAAGATAAAGTCATCAATGCTGTTCATCGACGAGATAGAAAGCAACCTCAAATACCTGCTTCTCGACCAGAACGAGAAAGAGGTCACAGTGCAGGTGCATCCTTTCGTCCACGCCTACCTCACGGCAGGACTCATCTCGAGAAGAAGGAGATGGATGTGGAAATACCACAAGAAAATCCACGTGCAGGAGGTAAAGTCGTTCCACATGCTACAGTACAACTTCCTGAACCAAAAAGGAGACGAGATAACTTTTTAGTTGAAAAGTTATAAAGTTTCAAAGTTTCAGGGTTTCAAAGTTTGAAAGAAATTAGGTAAACAAGACTTCCGAAAGAAAAAGAAGAGGCGTCACGGTGAAAGTGGCGCCTCTGGTTTTTTGGGGGGACATCATGATATTCGCGTGAAATCTATAACATCGGACAACTTAACAGTAGGAAATAGTTATAAGAATGAGACTTGATGACATGTTGGGTGTCAGATGAAAATTTCTTCAGAATCATACTATGTCTCGGATATTTTTCATAATTTTGCACGTTTAAAAATAAAAATTTAAGAAAAGAGAATAGACTATAAATTATAAATAAAACAACAGCGTTTACTAATTATTCGGAATACTCTGGAAATTTGGCGATTTAAAGAAGTATCAACTCGAATAAGTTCGGTGAATGCCTGCGCGATAGCGTGGGTTGAACTTGTCAGTTGATACGGGTTACGCCAAATACCTCAGAGAATGATAAGAGAAGCCCGCGCTTCTTTTATTCATGCGACTCAGGGTCTTTGATGTAATCCGTATTTTGCGAATAAATGGTCAATGCGTAAATTAAATGCGCATAATAATGAAATTATTTATTGACATCGCCTCAACATCATTTGTGAAAAGTGTATGAGGTATATAGGTAATAAAACCAAATTGTTGGGAGTGATACAAGAGTTTTTTGCCAGCAAAAATATTCTTAACAATGATTTTGTGTTTTGTGATGCATTTTGCGGAACGGCATCTGTCAGTTCGCACTTCAAAAAATATTACAGAAAGGTTATTGCGAACGACAATCTTTATTTTTCATACGTCATGGCTCAAGCCAGATTAAATGCTAAATCCGGATGCTTGTTTGAAAAATTAGAAGGAAATCCATTTGACTTGTTGAATATTAATGATGACAATTACAAAGGTGGTTTTGTCTTTGAAAATTATGCGCCGTCAAAGGGTGGAAGAATGTTCTTCTCGGATGGTAATGCAAGAAAAATAGATTCAATAAGAAACACAATTGACCAATGGTTTGGCGAAGGGAAAATAACGGAAAGAGAAAAGTATTATCTTGTCGCCAGTTTGTTGGAATCAGTGTCTTTGGTTTCAAATGTGGCGGGGGTCTATGGCGCGTGTTTCAGCTATATTGTCCTGAGTTATAGCAGTGATGGCATTATTAGTGTCGATTTTATTGAATCATTGCTGAAAAGATACGGCATTGACGGAAGTTTTGATTTGAAGAGAATCCAATACAAACGTTATAAGAACGCAATTGCAAATGACAAAGAAAATTTCGAGTATTTGTTTTTTATCGAAAAAAAGCAAAGATGTGAGGTCATATATTCTTCACCATTGAATTACATTGGCGGAAAATCTGATCTGATACCGTTTCTCAAAAACAATATGCCGTGTAATATCTCCACCTTCTATGATTTATTTGGCGGCGGATTCAACGTTGGGATTAACTCTGATTCTAATAGTGTCGTTTACAATGACACTAATTTTATTGTCAAAGGACTTATAGAACATATATGTAAATCGGATGTCTCAACATTCATTTCAGACGTTGAAAAAGTGATAATGAAAAACGGGTTGTCTAAAAACGCCAAGGATGAATATGTTTCATTTAGAGGGAAATATAACTCAATAAAGTTGGAATCAAGAAGTTACACTGACTTGTTTGTGCTTGTGCTGTTCGGATTCCAACAACAAATACGATTTAACTCAAACTACGATTATAACAATCCTGTCGGAATGGCAGGCTACAACGACAGAATCAAGGAAAAACTTGTATCATTCTCCAATCATGCCAAAACCAAAAACATAAAGTATTTCAGTGATGATTTTGAAATTTTTTATGATATGATAACATCCGAAGATTTTGTATATATAGACCCGCCATATCTTATCACACTCGGGAGCTATAATGATGGGAGAAGAGGTTTTAATGGATGGGATGAAAAAGAGGAAATCAGATTGCTGAATTTTATTAATCGTTTAAGTGCCAAAGGCGTGAGATTCATGCTTTCAAACGTCTTGATTCATAATGGTAAAGAAAACAGCATCTTAAGACAATGGATTTATGATAATGGCTATAATGTGATTTCGCTTGATTATAGCATCAGAAGCAAACGCAATGAGATAATAGTTGTAAATTATTGAATCATGAAAACATTCATTAAGGAAAAATACAAGTCCGACTTTACACGTGATGTCATAGAGTGTATTCTCAAATCAATGTCAAAACACGCCGAATACAGCGTATGTTATGAAGAAGGCTACGGACATCATCTTGTTGTCGAAGAAAATGAAAAAAGAACATACGTTATACTAAGCCGTGAGGTTGCAGACGGCAGAAATGCTTTTCTTGCGCAGTATATTCCGACGGTGTTATATCAATACATCAAAGACAAATCGAAAAAGAAGAATATTTGTGTCTATCTGCAAGATGTATCTTCAAAAGCTAAAACATCATTCAACATTGATACATACCGAAGCATTAAAACATTAGGTTTGAAAATTGTAAATGAGAAAGAATTGAATGTGGGTGGCATATCGCCTTATGGCAGTTTTTGTGAGTGGAAAAATGCGAAAATGCAAAGGCAGTCGAAAAATCCCGCAAATCAATCTTCGTATGCTATAGACGAAGATGACGAGATTGTGGTTTACGGAAAACTCTTTGGAGCAAATGGAAAAGAAAGTGTTTTAACAGCATGTCAATTGTCAAAAATAGCCCAAAAGGAGGGGAAGTCTGCCAAATACATACCTGTAAAAGAACATGACACAACACAAATTGGTTGTAATGACAGGGATTTGCTTGATTATTACGGAGTTAGAATTGACCGAGATTATATTGTGGTCAATAATCAAGTGTCAATAACTGCTAAATCGACATGCAGACATCAGGATTTGTTCAGATACAATCTTTTGCAAAAATATGGCTATAAAAAATGTTGTCTGTGCGATTGTGACATAGAATCAAACATTATTGCGTCTCATATCCATAGAATTACCGATATTGACAATTCAAAACTCCCTGAAGAGGAGAAACGCAGGGAAGCGGTTGACGCAGATAATGGATTGTGGCTCTGTGCAAATCACGACAAAATGTTTGAATATGGCATAGTGACATTGAAAATCAATGGCGAGGTCGTGATAAATGAGGTGGAACTTAAAGACTCTCAGATTAAATATGTCAGGTCAATAACGGACATGTCGGTGAAAAAGGATATTATTTCAAAGGCATTTGTCGAATATCTGAAAATTCACAACAGACGTGTCAGACTTGGCAATGATTGACGTGCGCTGTTTTATCGTCCTCGCTATATGTTCAATCATATAGCACACGGAATACAGATCGTTGAATGTAATCTTTGGTATGAGAAGTATATGTTGCTCACAGTTCGTATGATGTCATGTATTAAATTTTGCAAAAATACACTTTTCCGAAACATAAGACATGGATTTTGTCGAAATTTTCTGATGAAAAACAAATTTCTCCGATTACGGTTTCCAACACTACAAACTTTTTTGTATTTTTGCAGGTTTAAAAATTGAATATGAAAGAGACAGTACTCAGCGGCATCAGGCCGACAGGAAATTTGCACCTTGGCAACTACTTCGGTGCGGTGAAGAACTTCATCCGCCTTCAGGATAACTACAACTGCTATTTCTTTATAGCTGATTATCATTCACTTACAACACATCCGCATCCCGATGACCTTCACGGAAGGGTTCGTCAGATTTTAGTCGAATACCTCGCAGCGGGCGTTGACCCGGAGAAGGCGACGCTGTACGTGCAGAGCGACGTGCCGGAGGTGCTGGAGCTTTATCTTTTCCTGAACATGAACGCCTACATCGGTGAGCTTGAACGCGTTACGACATTCAAGGAGAAGGTGCGCAAGCAGCCCGACAACGTCAACGCCGGACTCCTCACCTACCCGACCTTGATGGCCGCCGACATCCTCATCCACCGCTCGAACTACGTGCCCGTGGGCAAAGACCAGGAACAGAACCTCGAGAAAGCCCGCGACTTCGCCGGACGTTTCAACAACATCTACGGAGTGGAATACTTCCCGATTCCGCAGGCGTTCAACTTTGGAAACCAATTGGTTAAAGTGCCAGGCCTCGACGGAAACGGCAAGATGGGCAAGAGCGAAGGCGAAGGCAATGCCATCTTTTTGGCCGAAGACGACGCCTCCATCCGCAAGAAAGTGATGCGCGCCAAGACCGACAGCGGCCCGACAGAGATGAACCAGGAGAAGCCGGAGGCCATCCAGAACCTCTTCCAACTCATGAGCATCGTCTCGACACCCGACACGGTGAAATTCTTCGACGACGCCTACAACAACATGACAGTCCGATACGGCGACATGAAGAAACAACTCGCCGAAGACATGATAAAATTCGTCACCCCGATACGCGAACGCATCCGCGAAATCGACGCCAACGACGACTATATTAATAAGGTGGCGCGCATGGGAGCCGAGAAAGCCCGCGAAAGCGCAGCCAAGACGGTGAAGGAAGTCAGGGAGATAATCGGCTTCAAACCGTTCTAAGAGAAATGGTTTCAGGTGTTTCATACTGAAACTTTGAAACTTCTGAAACTTTGAAACTTTGAAACAATAAAAACTACTATGGGCGAAATGATCAGTCACGAGAAAGTCCCGGAACGCGCGGTGCTCGTCGCCGTCAGCACCCACGAGCAGAACAAAGAGAAGACGGAAGAATATCTCGACGAGCTTGAGTTCCTTTTGGAGACCGCAGGCGGAGTCACCGTGGGACGTTTCATCCAGCCCCTCGACCGGCCCAACAGCGTGACATATCTCGGTTCCGGAAAACTTGAGGAGCTGCATCAGTACATCAAGACGGAGAACATCGACATGGCCATCTTCGACGATGAGCTGAGCGCGACGCAGATCCGCAACCTTGAGAAAGAACTCGAATGCCGCATCTTAGACAGAACCAACCTCATCTTGGACATCTTCGCAAAGAACGCGAAGACGGCATACGCCAAGACACAGGTGGAACTCGCCCAATATCAATACATGCTTCCCCGCCTGACGCGAATGTGGACGCACCTCGAACGTCAGCGCGGCGGCATCGGGATGCGCGGCCCAGGCGAGACACAGATCGAGACCGACCGCAAGATAATACGCGACAAAATCGCCTTGCTGAAGGAGAAACTCAAAGAAATCGACATGCAGAAGTCGGTGCAACGCAAGAACCGCCAGCAACTCGTGCGCGTCGCGCTCGTCGGCTACACCAACGTCGGCAAGTCAACAATAATGAACATGTTGAGCAAAAGCGACGTGTTCGCCGAAAACAAACTCTTCGCGACTTTGGACACCACGGTGCGAAAAGTCGTCATAGACAACCTGCCGTTCCTGCTGTCAGACACCGTCGGTTTCATCCGCAAGCTGCCGACACAGCTCATCGAGTCGTTCAAGTCAACACTCGACGAAGTGAGAGAGTCGGACATATTGCTCCATGTCGTTGACATCTCGCACCCCGATTTCGAGTCGCAGATTGAGACGGTAAGCCAGACGTTGAGCGAAATCGGAGCCGGTGACAAGAAAGTCATAATGATTTTCAACAAGATAGATGCATATCAACACGAAGTGAAAGAGGAAGACGACCTCACTCCGGCAACGAAACGCAACTACACGCTCGACGACTGGAAGAAGACATGGATGGCGAAGGGCAGCCCATGCATCTTCATCTCGGCGAAAGACAAAGAAAACTACCAGGAGTTCAGGGACTTGCTTTATCACGAAATCAAAGATATGCACGCCTTGAAATATCCTTTCGACAACTTCCTTTATTAAAACATAAAGTCATGATTATCAACACACATTGCCACATTTATGACGAAGCGTTCGACGCTGACCGCGAGGAAGTGTTCCAGCGCGCGCTCGATGCCGGTGTGGGAATGTTGCTGCTTCCGAACACCGATGAACTTTCAATAAAGCCGATGATGGATTTCTACGATAAACATCCTGACAACGTGAGAGTTATGATGGGTCTTCATCCAGAATCGGTGAAAGAAGACTACATGAGACATCTTGGCGTGATTGAGAACACTCTCAACTCCCAACTCTCGACTCTTAACTCCGACTTGGTCGGTATCGGCGAAATCGGTTTGGATTTCTATTGGGACAGAACCTTTGAAAAACAGCAGGTTGACGTTCTGCACGAGCAGCTGAAATGGGCGAAGGAGCTCAATCTTCCGGTTTCCGTTCACACGAGAAATGCGTTTCCAGAGATGTTCAAGGTCATCGACAACGAGCAGGACGGACGGTTGAGAGGCGTGATGCACTGTTTCAACGGCACTTTTGACGAGGCGAAGACTGCGTTGTCGTACGGGTTCGCACTCGGCATCGGGGGCGTGATAACATACAAAAACTGTTTCGTGAGAGATTTCCTGAACGAGATACCTTTGGAATCAATCGTTTTGGAGACCGACGACCCGTATCTGCCGCCGGTGCCGTATCGCGGCAAGCGCAACGAACCCGCTTACATCGTGAAGACGGCGGAGAAAGTGGCGGAGATTTACAATCTGACATTAGACGAAATTATAGATAAAACTACTGAAAACGCTTCGGCGTTGTTTAAAGTGCCCGCAGGGCACTACCTGAATAGCCGAGTACATGGAACATGTGCCCGGATTTGAAAATTAAAATTAAAAATTATGAGAAATTCAATTTTGGTTTTATATACCGGAGGCACGATTGGGATGATGAAAGACCCTGCGACGGGGAGCCTCGTGCCGTTCGATTTCGGTAACATCTACGACCACCTGCCTGTCCTGCGCAACCTCGAATACGGCATTGATTTCTATCCTTTTGAGCATCTCATCGACTCGTCGAACATGACCCCGGATTTCTGGGTCTCGTTGGCAGAGAAGATTGAAGAGAACTATGAGAAATATGACGGTTTCGTTGTGTTGCACGGTTCTGACACAATGGCTTACAGTGCATCGGCGTTGAGTTTCATGCTTGAGAACCTCAGCAAGCCAGTGGTCTTCACCGGCTCGCAGCTGCCGATGGGGATGGTGAGAAGCGACGGGCGCGAGAACTTCATCGCGGCCATCGAGATCGCGGCGGCGAAAGACCAGGACGGAATGCCTTGCGTCCCGGAAGTCAGCATCTTCTTTGAAAACCAACTGCTCAGGGGCAACAGATCGACGAAGCACAACGCCGAGCATTTCAACGCGTTCACGACAGGAAACTACCCGACGCTCGCCGATGTCGGCATCAAGATAAAATTCAACAGGGAATACATCAGCAAGCCGGGCGGTGGAAATCTCATCGTACACAAAAATTTTGACAGAAACGTCGGCATTCTGAAGCTCTTCCCCGGCATCACGCCGGAGTTCGTGCGGCACACGCTGCACACACCGGGGCTGAAAGGCGTAATCATGGAGACCTTCGGCTCCGGCAACGCGCCGACGACGGAATGGTTCATCGACAGCCTGAAGGAAGCCATCGACAACGGGCTCATTATATATAATGTGACGCAGTGCAAGTCGGGGTCGGTGGAGATGGGACGTTACGAGACGAGCCTTGACCTCGACAGGATCGGAGTGATAAGCGGGCATGACATAACAACGGAGTCGGCGTTGGCGAAGATGATGTATCTCATCGGCGAAGGCCTTGACAGGAAAAACATTGAACACTATTTGCAGACACCTTTGAGGGGAGAAATGACGGTTTAGGCAGCGAAAAATTGAAAGTTGGAAGTTAAAAGTTAAGAGATAAAAGAGGAAAGAGCAAAAGAGTGATGAAATATGAAAACAAAAAACAACAATGATTCGCAGCCTATTCATTTGATAATGCAACATTTAGAAAAAACAGGAGCAAAATTTTTGAAAAAAGATATTTTGTTTCAAAATAAATGTTGTTCCTAAAGAAAAAATGTGTAATTTTGACACGATTTTTTACGGGCTGGAAAAAGGCGTCCGGAGAGATGTCCGAGTGGTTTAAGGAGCACGCCTGGAAAGTGTGTATACTCCAAAAGGGTATCGCGGGTTCGAATCCCGCTCTCTCCGCAAAAAAAGAGAATTTGAATAAGGTTAAATTAAGTTAAATAAAAGAAAATCAATTAAATCAACAAAAAAAGTAGTAATCAACATTTCACATCATGAAAAAGTTATTTGCTTTGTTAACAGTTGCGGGTTTCCTGACATTCGGGATCAGCAACGCACTTCTTGCACAAGAAGAGAACGCACAACCAGCTGAAGCTCAGACAGAACAAGTCGCCGAGGCTCCAGCAGAACAAGTCGAAGAAGCCGTTGAGGCTCCAGCTGCAGCACCAGTAGAAGAAGTTGCTCCAGTCCAGACAAATCCATTGGCAGCACCTGAAACAGATGCTACATTCCACGAAGTCTTGAAGAAACAGTTCATCGATGGTGGCTGGGGCTTCATGAGCGTCATTCTGTTAATCTTGGTTCTCGGTTTGGCAGTGTCAATCGAAAGAATCATCTATTTAACATTAAGCACAACAAACACAAAGAAACTTCTTGCCGAACTCGAAGCAACACTCAACAGAGGTGGCATCGAAAAGGCGAAAGAGCTCTGCCGTAACACACGCGGTCCTGTCGCAAGCATTTTCTATCAGGGTCTCATGCGCTACAACGACGGTCTTGAAGAAGTCGAGAAATCAATCGTTTCCTACGGTTCAGTCATGACAGGCAACCTTGAAAGCGGCGCGAGCTGGATTTCACTGTTCATCGCCTTGGGACCTATGTTGGGATTCATGGGTACTGTTATCGGTATGATCGCCGCATTCGACGCTATCGCAGCAGCAGGCGACATCAGCCCGACAGTCGTCGCAGGCGGTATGAAGGTCGCTCTTTTGACAACAGTGTTCGGTCTTATCGTCGCTGTCATCCTTCAGATCTGCTACAACTTCATCCTCAACAAGATTGAAGGTATCGTCAACGACATGGAAGATTCATCAATCACTTTCATGGATCTGCTCCACGCATTTTCAAAGAAATAATAAACTAACAAAATAGAAAAATCATGGTCGATAAATTATCAAAATACTGCAAATATGGTCTCATAGGCCTCATGGCTCTCAACGTCATCTTCGCCATCATCGTTATGATCTCTGGTCAGAGCAGCGTTGGAACAGCGATGGTCTTCGCATATTGCATGCTTGGATTGACTGTGGTTGCGATTTTGTTTGCACCTATCTACGGAATCATCATCAATCCGAAGAGCATCAAGTCAATTGGTCTTTACGTTGCAATAGCGGCCGTCGTGGCACTTCTCGCATGGTTGCTCGCAAAAGGTTCAACGCTTCCTGCCGAATATCTTGAATCAATGGGCGTCACAAGAGGTGTCGAGTCATTCGTTGACTTCTTCATGGTATTCGTCTATATCATCATCGGTGCAACAATCGCAGCTGTTATCTATTCAGCCGTTTCGAAACTCATTAACAAATAATAAGGAAGGAATCTATCATGGCTCGTAAGAAAAAGAAAGTACCGGAAATCAATGCCAGCTCAATGGCCGATATTTCTTTCTTGCTGTTGATATTCTTCCTCGTTACCACTACGATGGACACAGACAGCGGTCTCACACGCCGTCTGCCGCCACCAGTAGAAAACCCTGACATGGATGTCAAAGTGAAAGAAAGAAACATTTTGAACGTCATGATCAACAAATACGATAAGCTCATGGTCAATGGAAAACCTGGTGACATCTCAACACTTAAAGATATCACAAAGGATTTCATCACACCAAACCCGCACAATGAGAAAGCTCCAGAAGTGGAGACGAAGGAAATCGAGCTTATCGGTAACTTTGTGACAAATAAAGGTGTTGTATCACTTAAGAATGACCGCGGTACTTCTTATATGATGTACATCGCCGTTCAAAATGAATTAGCGAAAGCTTTCAATGAACTCAGAGAAGAAGTCGCAATGAGATACTTCCAGCAGCATTACGCCGATATCACCGACAAAGACAAACTCGATGCCGTGAACAAGGCAGTGCCGGTTCGTATTTCGGAGGCCGAACCTGAAGAAATCAAATAATAGGAGAGAAAAACTATGGCAAAATTCAGAAAAAACGAAGCAAAGGAAGTCCCGGCAATCTCAACCGGTTCCATGCCTGACATCATCTTCATGTTGATCTTCTTCTTCATGGTGACAACCTCAATGCGCGAAACGACATTGAAAGTCAAAGTGAAACTGCCGGAAGCCACAGAAGTCCAGAAGCTTGAGAAGAAATCTCTCGTCAGCTTCATCTACATCGGCCCTCCGACAAACACCAAACTTTATGGTACTGAATCACGTATCCAGCTCAACGACCAGTACGCACGTATCGACGACATCATCCCGTTCATCGAACAGGAACGTCTCGACCGCGCCGAAGCCGACAGACCGCTCCTCACGACTTCACTCAAAATTCACGATGAAGTCAGAATGGGTCTCGTCACCGACGTCAAGCAGGAACTCCGTAAATGCGGCGCATTCCGTATCAACTACTCAGTGCGTAAAGCCGAATAAAGACATTAGGTCTTAACAATATCAAAGGGAAAATCGAAAAGTTTTCCCTTTTTTGTTGAATCCTTATTGTTTTTGCAAAAATTCTAAATAAAAAACTATTTAAAGTCAGTGCAGGCCAGGCAAACTATCTGAGAGATTCGCCATTGCACAGGTTTCAGAAAGAAACCGAACAGGATGATGAATACAGCATATTCGAGCTGAACATCCGTCTAACCTTTGATTTCCAACAGGAAATACTCTGGAATGGTGAAAATGTGGAGGTGCTCAAACCAGAATGGCTTCGCAAAGAAATTGCCGGTAAGATTAAAAGAATGTGGAACAAATATAGTGAAGATAAAAAATGAAAGACTTTGCCGCTATAGATTTTGAAACCGCCAATTGCGAACGAAGCAGCGTATGCAGTGTAGGCATAGTGATAGTGCGGAACGGAGAGATTGTCGATACGTTCTATTCGCTCATCAATCCAGAACCTAACTATTACAACTACTGGTGTACCCGGGTGCACGGATTGACGGCGCAGGACACAGACAATGCTCCAGTTTTCCCCGAAGTCTGGAAAAAAGTAGAACCTCTGATTGAAGGACTTCCTCTCGTTGCCCACAACAAGGCATTCGATGAAAGTTGCCTGAAAGCCGTCTTCCGCATCTATCAGATGGATTACCCTGATTATGAGTTTCATTGCACGCTGCAGCAATCACGCAAAGTCTGGCCCGGAGGCCATCACAATCTCGACATCATCGCCGAGCGTTGCGGATATAAATTAGAGAATCATCATCACGCATTGGCAGATGCCGAGGCTTGCGCGGCGATAGCGAGGGAAATTTTGTGAACATAAAATATTAAAGTCATGATAGAACAAGATAATAGAAAACGTAATCGTCACAACGAAGACTTGCTGTTTGAAGAACTCAGCGCAGCAGTCGAGACCATTGATGCCGTAGCTCAAGCCACGGGCAAGACCTTCAACCAAGTGTCAAGTGTATATCGATCACAAGCCATCAACCGCCTTACGGAAATCCTCATTGATGCCGGTGATGATTTCGACTGGAAGATGAATGACATTAAGAAGTTCATTTCCGAACAGATGTCATATCATCGCGAATGGTGCTATGATAACCAACCGTTGAAGATAGAAATAGAGAAAGACTGACGAGATGGATTTGTCGGATTGAAAAACGTAAATTTGCAACATCGTTTTCCGACCGGAACGGTTAAAGCAGGGTTCGCTGGGAATGGCGGGAAAGAAGAAGAAAATAAGAAGCGTAACATAAGTTTAAAACAATGAGTAACATAAATTTAACGACAAAACTAGTTGGTGAAATAACTGGGAATTTTACAGTTCCATCCTACCAACGTGGTTATAGATGGCAAGAAGAAGTGAAAATTCTTCTTGATGACATAAACGAAATTCCCGATGGAGAGAATTATTGTCTTCAGCCAATAGTCGTAAAAAAGACAGATGACAACAAGTATGAATTGATTGACGGGCAGCAGCGGTTGACCACATTGTTTTTGATTTTAGGCTACATTCGCACTTTTAGGCCAAAACTACAACAGAAATACACTATAGATTATGAAATAAGAGAGAAAAGCAAGGAGTTTTTGTCCGATCTTGATTTTGACAACATCAATGATGCCGCACAGAATATAGATGAGTATTTCATCAATGAAGCTGCGAAGACAATCAAAAACTGGTTTGACAATACTCCTGATGACGATAATGCAGCCAATTTGATAGCGAACAAACTGAACAACAAAGTAAACATCATCTGGTATGAGATAAACGGCACGGAAGACGCCATATCGCTTTTCACCCGCCTTAACATTGGCAAGATCCCATTGACGAACGCAGAACTGGTAAAAGCTATTTTCCTAAGCAGGAACAACGGCATTGACGAGCGTTATCAACTTGAAATTTCAACACAATGGGACGATATTGAGAAAGAACTCCACGATGAGAAACTTTGGTATTTTATCACAAACAAAAAAGCCGAAGATTTTTCCACACGTATTGAATTGCTGTTTGACTTGATGGCTGATAAAAAAGATGGAGACAAAGAACGTTATAGAACATTCTTCTGGTTTATGGAACAGTCCAAGTCTGACGAATACGCAGGAAACAAAATCAAACTATGGGAACAGGTTATCGAAACATTTCAGCGACTTAAAGAATGGTATAACGATTCGGAATTATATCACAAAATCGGGTACTTGATTGCCGTCAATAAAAAGGCATTACGTGACCTGATAAATGAATCCTCCCAAAAAGGCAAATTCGATTTTAAGTCGACACTCAATGAATATATTGCCAATAGTATCAACTTCAATAATAACAATAATAACAATAATAACAATAATAACAATAATAAAGAGTATCTTGATTTGTCTTACGACAACAAATCAGATTGTCCAAATATCGAAAAACTTTTGCTTCTTTTCAATGTGGAAAGCGTTTTCCAAAACGGTGACAAATCAATGCGGTTTCCATTTGACAAACACAAAAACAAAAAAGGCGGATGGTCACTCGAACATATTCATGCCCAGCAGTCGGAAGGTCTGAACACAAAAGCCTTGTGGAACGAATGGCTTGACCTGCATGTGCAATCGCTGAAAAACATTGATAGCTCACAAAATGCTGCGTTAATTGAGGAAATTGAAAGCAGAAACAAGGAAAACCTCACAGAAGAATTGTTTAATGAATGGTTTGAAAAGGTGATTCAGGCATTGAACTTGGAGCAAAACATTGACTATATTCACATGCTTTCGAACATGGCCTTACTCGGAACATTTGACAATTCGGCGTTGAATAATTCAACATTTGATGTTAAACGAGATAAAATCATAGAAATGGATAAAAACGGCGACTATATTCCGATTTGTACGCGACGTGTTTTCCTGAAGTATTATACTCCTTCTGGCGAAAACCAACTTCATTTTTGGGGTAAAGCCGACCGTGACGCTTATGTCAAAGCGATGAACGAAATTTTAAAGCCTTATTTATCAATCATCAACAAACAAATCTAAGATGGAAACAAACCAATATACATTTCGAAGCCTATTCCAAGAAATAAAGGAAATAGAAATACCAATTATCCAGCGAGATTATGCACAAGGTCGCGAAAACGATAAAGTCAATCGTGTCAGGGAACGTTTTTTGGATGCAATTTTCGATGCTTTGAACAACAAAAAACCGCTCACACTCGACTTCGTTTATGGCGAAGTTGAAAATGGAAAACTCGTTCCTCTCGACGGACAACAACGTCTGACCACGTTGTTCTTGTTGCATTGGTTTGTTGCAAAAAAGGAAAACATTGAAGAAAACGATTATGAATATTTAAATCATTTTTCCTATTTCACCCGTCCGAGTTCACGAGATTTTTGCAAGAAATTGGTGAAACACACGCCTGCTTTCAACATGACAATTTCAGAAGAATTGAAAGACCAGTCGTGGTTCCAATATCAATGGCACAATGACCCGACTATCAAAGGAATGTTGGTAATGATTGATGCTATCAATCAGAAATATGGCAACTCGTCTAATTTATGGGGACAATTGGCAAACATAACCTTCTACTTTTTGCCAATTTCTGATATGGGTCTTACCGATGAATTGTATATTAAAATGAATTCCCGAGGCAAACCGCTAACTGAATTTGAACATTTCAAGGCGGAATTTGAGGGGATGATTAAAGAGTATGATGAAGAAATGTCAAAAGAATTCAAAGAATTCAATCGTAAATTCGATTTGGACTGGACTGACATGCTTTTCCCGTATCGTGGCAAAAACGAGATAATAGACGATGAATTCATGCGCTATTTCTTCTTTGTGAGCGATATTCTTTGCTATCAACAGAACATTCCGTCAGAAAAAGATCCATTCAAATTGGCAAGGATGCTTTATGGCAAGGATAATCCGAGTGCGAAAGACAATCTTTCTTTTTTGGAATCATCGTTTGACTGCTGGTGCGGATTCGATATTGATAGGTTTTTCAATTCGATTTTCGCCAACGGCACATACGAATCGGGTAAGGTGAAAATCTATCAGGAAAATCTGAATATATTCAAACAATGCTGCGATGATTATGGTGACGACAAGGGAAGAAACCGTAAATTTCCATTGAGCCTGACTTTGCTGTTATATGCAGTTGTCGTTTACTTGCAAAACAGACAAAATGTTCATGAAAATAATTTCAAGCATCGCATACGAATTGTAAGGAACCTGATATGGAATTCACGAGACGAAATTCGTGCTGATGGACAGAGAAATAACATGCCGCAATTGTTGGCTGAAACGAAGGAAATAATTCTGAAGGGTACAATTCCAACAGGCACTGGCTATAATAAACGTCAAAAAGAAGAAGAGCAAGCTAAAATAGATTGGTTACTTACTAATTTGGACAAGCAAGATGCTTTGTTCCATTTGGAAGACCATTCACTTTTGTATGGCTGCATTGCCGTTGTCGGGTTGGATAATTTCGCCAATTTTGATAAGTTTAGAGAACTTTTCAACAACGATCGGGATTTGGTTTCACGAGCGTTACTTGCAAAAGGTGATTATTCACAAGTAGTTGGTTGGCGTTGGCAATTAGGAACAGAGAACGATTCAACTTGGGAAGATTTATTACATCCGTCCAACCAGCGTACAGAATTTGAAAGCCAAACCAAAGCAACATTAAATGCATTGTTATCATCATTGACAAAAGTTGATGAATCTAATCTTCAACAAATAATTGACAATTTTTTAAACGATGAAAACACGCAAAAAGATTGGCGTTATTATTTTGTAAAGTACAATGACACAATGTTGTCAGACACATTCGGTTATTATTATACTTATACTGATGGAGATTATCATACTTTGAGAATGCATACTAAAGAACGTCTTAGTGGAAGGAACTGGAATGTGTTTATTTTGGCTTTGTATTACCAAATGAATGAGGAGTATGATCTAGGAGATTATGCTAATCAAGGTGATTGTCTAATGCTATCAGACTCTTTGGCTTTAGATTGTGAAAATGATAAGTACATCTTGTACGAAGATATTAATGATGAATGGGAGGTCAAACAAGAGTTCCCTATTCCGCAACAAGATGGCATTGACACAAAAGACAGAGTCAAATGGATGAAAAATAAATTGAAAAAACTGGGATATTAATCTTATGCCCGCCGCCTTCATCTCCCACTCCGCCCACGGCACCCGCGTTCTCGCCCACTGCGCCGATGCAAAACACATCCTTTGGATTGGCACAGCCGACATCAAGAATGCCTATATTAAAATGAAAGGCGAGGAATAGATTCAACTGAAGCGAAATAGAACGTTTTGCTCGTGTTTCGTGCAAAGTTCATTTGTCTCACCGGCAAGAAGCCTCTGCAACTTTGTTCGCTCAAAGTGCTAAGGTTTTTTGTGAACTCATAATTGAAATTTTTCCAATTTTCAGTTTGCAAAAATACAATATTATTTCAAATCGCAAAGAAAAAAACAAAATAAGACAGATAAACCATATCTGACCTATAGGTCAAATTAAATCTATTTTTCAAGCTGCAAAAATACAAAATTCCCAAGATTTTCAGTACATTTTTCCCAAGATTTTCAATATATTTTTCCCAAGATTTTCAATTTGGATCAACGTCAACACTCAAAGTCACCGACTTGAAATCGGGAATATGCTTGAAAACATCAATCTGTTTCTTGATTATCTCCTTGACTTTCAAAGTGTTTGAACTTCTGTCGATTTTTATCAGAATCTGTTTTATATACTGATTCTTGATTCTGGAGACAACAGGATATTCTGGGCCGAGAAGATTTTGTCTGAAAATAGGACGAAGCTGCTTCACAAAAACATCGGCGGCCTTGTTCAACCTGTCATAGTCAACATGTTTCAGCTTTATCAGCATAAGCCTGAAATATGGCGGATAGCAGAACTGGCGGCGTATCGGCATCTGTTCCTCGTAAAACTTCACGTAATCGTGCCTGATGACGTTCAAGATGACCGGATGCGTCGGCTGGAAAGTCTGTATAATGACCTTCCCCTTCCCGCCTTTTCTTCCGGCACGTCCGCTGACCTGCTCCATCAGTTGGAAACTCCTTTCAAAAGCGCGGAAATCGGGGAACGACAACATACTGTCGGCATCAAGAATCCCGACGGTTTTAACGTGGTCGAAGTCAAGTCCCTTCGTCACCATCTGCGTCCCGACAAGGATGTCGGTCTCCTGGTTTTTAAACTGGTCGAGGATAAACTGATAACTGTTCTTGGAACGTGTCGTATCAAGATCCAGTCTCGCGCAACGCGATTCCGGAAGGATAATATTCAAGTCCTCCTCCACTCTCTCGGTGCCGAATCCTTTCATCTTGACATCGGTGCTGTGGCATGACGGACATTCAGCTGGGACGCTCATCGTATAGCCGCAATAATGACATTTCAGCACGTTTTGCGCCTTGTGATACGTCATCGAAACATCGCAGTTGATGCATTGCGGAACCCAGTTGCAGACGCCGCATTCCAGCCTCAACGAGAAACCTCTCCTGTTCTGGAAAAGAATAATCTGATTTTTGTCTTCAAGCGTGTTTTTCATCGCATCGACGAGTACGCTTCCGAAATTCGCCTGAAGCAGTTTCCGCCGGCGTTCAACGCGCATGTCGTCAACGACAATCTCCGGCATCTCAACGCCGCCGTATCTTTCCGACAAGGTGACGAGTCGGAAACGACCTGTCCGCGCATTGAAATAACTCTCGAACGAAGGCGTCGCGGAACCGAGAATGACATCGGCGCCGTGCATCTTCGCAAGGATAACCGCAAGGTCACGGGCGTTATAACGCGGAGCCGGATCTATCTGCTTGAACGAGACATCGTGTTCCTCGTCAACGATGATCAAGCCCAAATCGGAGAACGGAAGCAATATCGAGGAACGGGAGCCGATTATCACCTGATATTTCGACGATTTTGTCTTTTCAAAATCCAAAACCTGATTCCAGATTTCAACACGTTCCATATCGCTGTAACGCGAATGATAAACCCCGACCTTGTCGCCGAAATATTTCTTCAACCTGTTGATTATCTGTTCAGTCAGGGCGATTTCCGGCAAAAGATAAAGCACCTGCCTCCCATTGTCAATCGCTTCCTGAATGAGTTTTATGTAGATTTCAGTCTTTCCTGAAGAAGTGACACCATGAAGCAGCATGGGAATTTTCTTTTCAAACCCCTGATGAATTTCTTCAAACGCAATTTGTTGTTTTTCAGTGAGTTCAATTGACGAGACATCAGTAAGTGCCTTGAAATTCTTGAGTCGGCTGACTTTTTTCTCATAGACATTGAAAACGCCTTTTTCAGCCAAGGCCTTGAGGACAGAAGTATTTGCGTTTGCTTTTTTCAAAAGTTCTGAAGCCAAGACATCGTTGTCGGCGTTTCCGCCAATCACGAAGAACGACATCACGACTTCGAGCTGTTTGTAGGCGCGTTTCGTGAGGTCGTCCATCAGTTCGTGAAGTTTCTCATCGGCGCGATATTCGGCGGTGAGACCCACAAAACGCTCGTATTTCGCCTTGAATTTCTGGTCAAGCTCCTCCTCCATCACAATGATTTTCTTGTCAATCATCGTCTTGATGAGAGGCATAACTTTCTTATAACCAATGATTTTGCTCACTTCACTGATTGTCAGCTTCGGCTGAATCTGCAACGCCTCAACGATAAGATATTCAAAGTCGGAAAGAGCCTGCGCATCGAGTTCAAAATCCTCTGAAATCATTATCTTCGACTCGCTCGACAGTTTCATCGCCGACGGCAGGGCTGCTTGCATCACCTCGCCGATTTGACAGAGATAATAGTCACAAATCCAATTCCAGAACTTAAATTGAATCTGATTGACGACAGGAAACTCGTCAATGACATCGGTGATATATTTAACATTCTCACAATCAGGCACTTGTTCAGAAATATCGCTAATCAACCCTGACATTATCTTTGATTTCCCGAACTGAACCACAGCCCGCTGCCCGACTTTCACCACATCGTTAAGTTCAAAAGGAACACGATACGAGAACGTCCCCGGCACCGGAATCGGCAGGATAATCGAAGCGAAATACGTTTTTCTTTCCATAATTTTATTTTACAAAATTTGATACAGCATACAACGGATTAATCATGATTTTCCTGACGACACCATCATCATTTTCATCTGAATACTCAACAACTGAAAAGTTTTCGAGAGAGCATCTATAAGCTTTGGATATATGTTTTTTATTCATGAAAACACGCAGACTTTTCATTTTCCCAGTAACATTCGCCTTGACCTCAACAGGAACGACTTTCAAGTTCTCGGCAATCACGTAATCAACCTCTGATATCGTACCTCTATCAAGATTTTCCCAATAATAAAGGTCATGTTGAGCGCGTGAACTGCCATATTTTATCATCTCCCAACCTAAAACCATTTCGGCGAGTCCTCCTTTATTTACAAGGTTTTCCGCCGTTCCAGCAAGAATAAGATCCGTGACTTCGGTGGCACGACCGAAATCAATATCAAGAATCCTCAACAAAAGCCCACTATCGAGGAAAATATATTTTCTGAACTTATCATTGACCTCAGCACCAAATGGCAGACCGTTCGCCGCCGTATGACTGACCCTCTTGATAATTCCGGCATCGCAAAGCATCGCGAGAGCTTTTTTGACCTCATCAGAAGTGTAATTTCCCTCGACCTTGCTATACGCAAATTTTTTCCCTATTTGAAGGACAACACTTTGAAGAGTATTCCGCAAAAGTTCAGGGTCAAGTCTTTCTTTATACTTCACAAAATCGTCATAATATGTCTGTTGTATATCGTCTTGCTCAGCCAAACATATTTGATAATCATGTGTTTCGACCCAAGCGGCCACACTTGCAGGCATTCCACCCACCATCAAAAACGTCCGAAACTGCTGCACAAGTTCCGAGTGGAGGGCATCAAACAAAGGCTTGTCATACTGCGCATTTTGCTTTTCAACCACCCAAGCCTGCTTCCCTTGGGCAATGAGGAATTCATCAAAAGACATCGGATACATGAAAAGCGAGCGTATCCGTCCTACGCCAAAAGAAGTCAAATCTTTCAACGCAAATTCAAGCAATGATCCAGCCGCAATAACGTGCAATTCCGGAAAATCTTCCTTGAAAAACCAAAGTCTCTTTATTGCTTCCGCACACGATTGAATTTCATCAAGAAACAATAACGTTTTGCCCGGAACAATCGGCTTTCCATACATCATTCCCAACCTACTCGCCAATTCTTTCACGTCAGTCACCTGCTCAAACAACGATTTCAACTCCGGTTTTCGTTCAAAATTCGCCTCAATATAATAATCAAAGCTCTCCGCGAGATGCTTCACCGCACTTGATTTTCCAACCTGACGCGCACCACGAAGCAAAAGCGGTTTGTGATTGACAGAATTTTTCCATTCAACAAGCTGATTATCAATTATTCTACTTATATACATATTTCAAATTTTGCTGCAAAGATAATCATTTTTTGAAAAAGACAGAGGAATAATCATTATTTTTTGAAAAAAATCAGAGGAATAATCACTGATTTTTTGAAAAAGACAGAGGAATAATCATTATTTTTTGAAAAAAATCAGAGGAATAACCGCCATTTTTTCAAAAA
Source organism: Bacteroidales bacterium (assembly GCA_024400305.1). Classification (GTDB taxonomy): domain Bacteria; phylum Bacteroidota; class Bacteroidia; order Bacteroidales; family F082; genus Limimorpha. Next base: position 169,997 of record JAKSMX010000001.1, read on the forward strand.
AATCAGAGAAACAACCATAAAATGAATGTTTTTCCCTAAAATAAAGGAAACTACTAAAATTCAAATAAAATGAAGAGGAATAATCAGCGTTTTTTCAGAAAAGACAGAGGAATATTTTGATGAATATTTCAACTGTTTACTTTACATAATTTTATTATTTTTGAATTTTGATAAATATTCAGTCGATGAAACATAAATTATTGATTATCTTAATATTAGCATTTTATTCAAATGCTTTTGCACAAAATTACGTCGCCGATGCCGACAAAAATTACAAGGAAAATGTAAAGACGGTGCTGCTTTACCCGACGGGTTATGAGTTGGACAAGCCGATTATCCCGCTCGAAAACATGGAAAATGCGCTGCAACTTGAGTTCGACATCCTGACAAGCGAGGCCCCGTATCTGCATTACACCTACGTTCACTGCGACCACAAATGGCAGCCTGACGGATTGCAGAAACATCAGTATATCAATGGTTTCCAACAGAATGAGCTTCTCAATTACGAGTTTTCACTGAACACTTTCGTTGACTACGTGCATTTCGAGCAGCAATTCCCGACGGAAGACATGATGCCAACCGTTTCCGGGAATTATCTTCTCGTCGTCTTCGGCGAAGAACCTGACGACATTTATTTCACGAGAAGATTCATGGTTGTTGACAACAACTCCGTCATCGATGTGACGATGCCGCGCTATCCGTTTGACCTGAATCTCGGCAAGGAGCAGCAGGAGATTGACATCGAGATAAGCTACCCGGAGATGTTCAACAACCGCCCCGATGAATATTCTTTCGTCACAATCCAGCAAAACGGCCGCTGGGACAACGCCGTCGTCGGACTGAAACCGACTTACATCTATCCGGAGAAACTTTCTTATATCAACAACGAAAAAACCGTCTTTGAATCTGGCAATCAATATCTTAGAATAAACACAAGCAACTTCGACACACGTCCGGAAAAGACCAGGACAGTATATCGCGAAGACGATTATTATGTCGTCACGCTTTACCACGACACCAAGCGCAACCACGTTACTTACACCGAAGAACAAGACATCTACGGCTTGATGAGCATTTATCTCGAAAAGAATTATCTCGACCCAAGGATTGAAGGCGACTACGCCCGCGTTGATTTTGCGCTCGACTGGCCCGATTACATGATGGACAAAGACGTTTACATCCTCGGCGCAATCACCAACTGGCGGCTCGACGACGATTCCAAGATGGATTATGATTTCAACGAAGGCTGCTACAAAAAGAGCCTGATGCTCAAGCAAGGCTACTACGATTACATGTATGTCGCCAAAGACCGCAACAGCGGCAAGACCACGCTCGAGCCGATAAACGGCAACTTCTGGGAGACCGACAACCTCTACACGGTTTATCTCTATGTTCACGACCCGAATATGATTTACGACCAACTCATTGGTTATTATACAATTAGGTCGCAGCAAAAATAAATTTCGTCACGCAGATTTCGCCGACTAACACAAAATTTTATGAAAAAGATTTTTGTCGCCACGTTTATCTTGATGTTTTTTGCATCGTGCCAAAGACAGCAGAAAATGAGTTATTCGGGCGTGACGCAGGGAAGTTATTTTTCAATAACATATTTTGATGAAGAAGGACGGAGTTTTGAAAAGGAAATAGATTCAATCTTCGATGCCGTTGACAACTCCGTCTCGCTTTGGAACGAGAACTCCATCATAAGGAAAGTGAACCGCAACGAAGATGTCGTTGTGAATCAGATATTTAAAGACAATTTCGAGTGGTCGCGCAGGGCGTCGGAGTTTTCCGGCGGCGCGTTTGACGCGACGATAGGGCCGCTCGTCTCGGCGTGGGGGTTCCATTACAAAAAAGAGCTTGAGATGACACCGGAGATGGTCGATTCCATCCGCCAACTCGTTGACTACCGGAAAATCGAAATTATCAACGACAAAGTCGTGAAAGTTAATCCCGACATGACGCTCGACTTCAACGCCGTGGCGCAGGGTTACACTGCAGATCTTATCGGCAAGCTGTTGGAAACCAACGGTATTTTCAACTACCTCGTTGATGTCGGCGGCGAAATCATGGCGCGAGGCACGAAGCCAAACGGCGAGCGATGGGTCATCGGGATTGAGAAACCCGCCGAGAACTTCGATTCAGGGCGTTCAGTCCAGATCAAGCTGAGCCTCAAAGACAGAGGCATCGTGACATCAGGGAATTACAGAAAATACATCGAGAAAGACGGGGTCCGCTATTCGCACAGCATCGACCCGAAGACAGGCTATCCTGTGCCGCAAGACCTCTTGAGCGCGACGATCATCGCCGAAAACGCGACATGGGCCGACTGCCTTGCCTCCATCTGCATGCTCGTCGGAAGAGAGAAAGCCATCGAACTTCTCGAAAGAGAAAAAAACGTCGAAGCGTATTTTATTTATGTTGAAGACGGCGAGATAAACACCTCAACTCACCGACTGAAAACACCTCAACTCACCGACTGAAAATACCACAACTCACCGACTGAAAATACCTCAACTCACCGACTGAAAAAAATTTTTCTTGTGTATATCATTAAATATTAGTACTTTTGCAGCCGAAATAAAAATCAAACTGCAATGGAAGAATACAGGTCAAGAATAGCGGACAAAATCTTGGAAGAACAGCTTGAAGCATCAGGTGCCGTGGTCATTCAGGGAGCCAAATGGTGCGGCAAGACCACCACGGCGGCACATCATGCAAAAAGTGTCTTATACATGGATAATCCCGCCACAATCGGGCAGAACATCCAGCTTGGAAAGACGAATCCGCAACGTCTTCTCGAAGGCGAAACGCCACGTCTGATAGACGAATGGGAACTCGTGCCTGAACTATGGGACACGGCACGCTATGAAATTGACCACCGGCCATGCCATCAAGGGCAGTTTATTTTCACTGGTTCCGCCGTTCCGAAAGAAAAAGAACGACAGAAGATATGGCACTCCGGCACCGGACGTTTCGCGTGGCTCACCATGCGTCCGATGTCGTTGTGGGAATCAGGTGACAGCAGCGGCGATGTAAGTCTCCAGCAATTGTTCAAGGGCGCAATTCCCGACGGGATTTCATCAATAAATCTCGACCGTTTGGCATATCTGACCTGCCGCGGCGGTTGGCCGGAGACATTGAAAATGAAACAGAACGCATCGTTGAAAGTCGCGAACAATTATTTGGACGGCGTATTGAACAGCGACATTTCGAGAGTCGATGACATTCAGCGCGACGCTGATTTCATGCGAAGAATCGTGAGAAGCCTGAGCCGTCATCAAGGCGGACAGACAACAATAACAACGATATATTCAGACCTCACTGCCAATTCGCAGCCGAGCATGACTGACGAGACAGTGGCTGAATACATCAAGATATTAAAGAAGATCTTTGTCGAAGAAGACATGCCTGCATGGAATCCGAATCTTCGCAGCAAAGCCGCAATCAGAACAGGCGAGACTCGTTATTTCGCCGACCCAAGCATCGCAACAGCAGCTTTGGGACTCGGCCCCGACGACCTTATAAACGACATGGAAAGTTTCGGATTTCTGTTTGAGACATTGGCAGTGAGAGATTTACGAGTATATGCCGATGCCTTGGGCGGCAACGTCTATCACTATCGCGACAGCAACAAACTTGAATGTGATGCCGTGATTCATTTGAGAAACGGGCAATACGGCCTGATAGAGGTAAAAATCGGCGGAGACATCTGGATTGACAAAGGCGCGAAATCGCTCTTGTCACTTGCCAACATCATTGATACCACACGGATGAAAAGTCCCGCTTTCATGATGGTCTTGACAGGAATCGGCGACTATCCCTACAAACGTGACGACGGCGTGTTTGTGGTGCCTATCGGTTGCTTGAAACCGTAGATTCCTCCACTTCCTTCTCCTCCTTTTCAAACTGATTCCGGCACTTTCCGCCACCGCACACGCACTTCGCGTCCGGGTCGAGCGAATGGGCGCACCTGCGCTCAAATTTGCCGTCTTTCTTCACGATCATCTTGATGCCTATCGCGGCAAACGACAGAAGCACAAGGAACAGTGTCGGAAGCAAAAACGCCCAGTAGTTCATGGTTCAGGTGTTTGAGGTGATTAGGTGTTTGAGGTGATTAGGTGTTTAAGGTGATTAGGTGCTTAAGGTGATTAGGTGCTTGAGATACTAATGACCTATACACCTATACTCCTCAAACACCCACCTAATTTCCTATTCTAACGTAATCAGATAATAATTCTTCTTTCCTTTCTGCACAAGGATATATTTCCCGTTCAGGAGGTCGTTGTCGTTGATGACTTTCTGGTCGGTGACTTTTTCCTTGTTGATGGAGACACCGTTGCCCTGAAGCATCTTGCGTGCCTCGCCCTTCGACGGGAAGACGTTTGTCTGGACAAGGAAATCAACGATATTAACACCTTGAGCGACAGTGTCTTTCGAGAACGATGCCTGCGGAACGCCTTCGAAGATGCTCAGCAGAGTCTGTTCATCAAACTTATGAAGCGCCTCGGCGGTTCCTTTTCCGAAAAGGATCTGTGTCGCCTCTTCAGCCATTTCGAGGTCTTCCTTCGAGTGGACTATTGTGGTGAGCTCGCGTGCGAGTGTGCGCTGAAGCTCGCGTAGATGCGGCTCGGCGGTGTGTCTCGCTATCAACGCATCGATTTCCTCCTTGCTCAACAGCGTGAAGATCTTGATGTATTTGGCTGCGTCCTCGTCGGTGCAGTTCATCCAGAACTGATAGAAAGCGTACGGCGAGGTTTTTTCCGGGTCGAGCCAGATGTTGCCTTTTTCGGTCTTGCCGAACTTGCCGCCGTCGGCCTTGGTGATGAGGTTGCATGTGAGGGCGAAGGCCTCCTTGTCGGCGCCGAGTTTGCGTCGGATGAGTTCGGTGCCGGTGGTGATGTTGCCCCATTGGTCGGAACCGCCCATCTGCAACTTGCAGCCTTTGTGTTCAAACAGATAGAGGAAGTCGTAACCCTGAACGAGCTGGTAGCTGAACTCGGTGAACGACATGCCGTCGCCTTCGCCGTTGAAGCGTTTCTTCACCGAATCCTTCGCCATCATGTAGTTGACGGTGATGTGCTTGCCGATGTCGCGGATGAAATGAAGGAAAGTGTAGTCTTTCATCCAGTCGTAATTGTTGACGAGTTCGGCGCGGTTAGGCTGGTCGCTGTCGAAGTCGAGGAACTTGGCGAGTTGCTTCTTGATACAGGCCTGATTGTGTTGTAAAGTCTCGTCGTTCAAGAGGTTACGTTCCGCCGATTTTCCTGACGGGTCGCCGATCATGCCGGTGGCGCCGCCGAGCAGAGCGAGGGGTTTATGTCCTGCGGCCTGGAAATGGCGGAGCATCATGATGCCGCAGAGGTGTCCGATATGCAATGAGTCGGCGGTCGGGTCGATGCCGAGGTAAGCCGTTGTCATTTCTTTCTTTAGCTGTTCTTCCGTGCCGGGGGTCATGTTGTTCAGCATCCCGCGCCAGCGCAATTCTTCTACGAAGTCTTCTTTCATCGAATGATATTTGTATTAATCCTGAAAAAAATTTTTGCAAAAATAATGATTTTTTGAAAACAAAAACATTTAATACGAAATAGATTTGTCATAATCCACAAGAACGACTTTCACATCCAACCGATACTTCTATATTGCTCTGCACATTTGTGATCCCCATCTTCAGATTGTTCCAATTCCAAAGATAAATCATCAGATGCGAGCCGTCGGAGTACATGTAATTGCTCCTTTTCATCGTCTCGGTGTATTCATAATGTTTCACCAACTCATTGAACGACATTATATCGTTACGGCCACAATAAACAGTTTTCCCGGCAATGTCAACGATTTTGGTGACAAGTGCCATCGAGATTCCCTGTTTCGCATCCTTTTCCTCGAAAAGAAGATCCAGACTGAAATGAACCTTGAGTGCATTGTAATCCGCGTCCAAAGGCAAATCGACAACCTTAAGCGGGAAATCATCGTTTGTGACGATGGTGTCGGTCATCATGACGGACTGGTCTTCAAGCCGCGACCATTCAAAGGCATCATGTTTGTCGGAGCATATAAGCAAGTCATTGTCACACACATACTTATCCATTGCCTTATAAAGTTTGAACAGCGACATCATTCTGTTTCCGGAGTCGAAGGCTTCAACGAGTTTCAGTTGATTGTCAACGTACTTTATTTTATAAACGTTACCGTTGTCAACATAGTAATCGCGATAAATCATGTTCACTATGTTTCGCGACGCATCCATTTGCGGCGAGAATGTTGTACTTTGGAACATCGAGGCGGTGTCAAGGCCGGAATTGAGCCATGAAACTTCATCTGGCACCGCCATGTCATATCTATGTGAAAGCAGACTCAACAACGATGGCGCCACGTCACGATGGCTGGCCACAGCCGGGAAATACCTGTTTTCCTTAAGCATCGGCGACCATATCAGCAACGGCACATGATACCTTTCAAGCACATTTGTGTAAAAATAGTAATTGTGGTCGCCGGTGATTATGAAAATCGTTTTCTCGAAGCCGGGCTTGTCGCGATAAGCGTTGAAAATCTGTTTAAGTGCTTCATCCACATATAGATACGAAGCCGTTGACTTGGCATCATAATAATGCGTCTTACCCTCGTCGGATGTCAACTTTGAATATTCGTCAATGTATTTATCCCTGTCCGGATAATCCCAAGGTGTGTGGCTCGTAAGCGTCAAATAGAGGTCGAAACGTGGAGTTTCCGATTGGAAATCAATGTTTTCAGCCGCCTTAGCGAAGAGAAATTTGTCGTACAGACCCCACTCGCTGCGCTGGTCGGACGAGGCGTATCTCTCGGCGAAGTACTGTGACCCGCCGTTCAACTCGACAAAATCCGACATATTGTCGAAGTCAGCCTTGCCTCCGTAATAAAACGAGAAATCATATCCGTTGTTTTTCAATATTTTAGGCAGCGAATTGAATTCCGGGGCGTTGCGTTTGAAAGCCATGAAGCCCTCCCTTCCGAACGGCAAGGCGCCGAACAGAGCCGGAAACACGCCCGCCGTGCGCTGCGACACCGACATGCAGTTGAGCCAATACAGCGAATGGTCGGCAAGCGAATCGAGAAACGGAGTCGTCGAGATGTATTTGCTGTACCTGCCGCTGTTTTCGCGCCCCATACCTTCAACGACAATCATCACAATGTTCGGTTTCTCGTCACCGAGATCGAAGAAATGTCCCAGCACATCGCCGCCGTTCTCCCTGTGCAGAAAAGGATAATCCGCACTGACAAATTCATTTTCAGGAAAATAGGAACGAAACTTCTCCAACTCCTCGGCCGAAACGCCATTGTCGAAATTATAATCATCCTCCCGGCTCATTCCAAGCGACTTCAGGAAATAACATATCTTGTCCGACTGCTCATAATAATTCAGATTGTTGACCGTAGAATCGTAAAAGACCACTCTCAAAATGCAGCACACAACAAACGCAGACATCAGGCAGACAGGTGTCATCTTCCTGATTTTCAATTCATTTTTGCTTAAGAAAAAAAGAAACACCGGCACCATGGCGATGCATATCCACATCCACCACACCGTAGTCTGCGACGATGATATTATCTCAATGATTTCTTCCATCGAATACATGAAGAAAACCCTGTCGAGAGGCGCTCCCGTCTGCGAGTAATATCCGACGAGAAGCATGGCGACAAGTGCGATTATCGCATATAACCATCTGAAAACCAGCAGAGTTTTCTTCTCCGACAATTTCGAGAAAAGGCAGAACGGCACGGCGACGACCGCCGACACCAGCGTCAGATAAACGAAGTCGAAGCACATCCCGAGCAGGTTGTTGGCGAAATGCGAAAAGAAGTCACCGAAATAATACGTGACAAACACCGTCTCAAACAGACGCGCCAACACTATCGTGACCGCTGCCCAAAACGTCAGATTCAGGAATCCGTGTAATGACGAATTTTCAATCATTTTGTTCAACATTCCACACCGATGTGATTTTTCCTCAAAGTCTTCTTTCATCGAAAGATATTTGAATTAATAATCTGCAAAAATAATCATTTTTTGTCTGACATATAACATTTTTTAATAACTTTGCAAATTTAAAAAGAAACTCCAATATGGTATTCAGTAGCAACATATTTCTTTTGTATTTCCTTCCGATTTTTCTCGTATGCTATTTCGCATGTCCGAAAAAGTTCAGGAACTACATCATCCTCCTATTCTCGATAGTTTTTTACGGCTACGGCGCACCCGACTTCATCCTTATTCTGCTCGGCTCGACAATTGCGAACTTCTTCCTTGTGAAAATGATGCACAAGACAGAAAAACGCACGCTGAAGAAATTTTACTGCGGGCTTGCCATCGCCATAAGTCTCGGATTGTTAATCTATTACAAATACGCCAACTTCCTGGTTGACAACATCAATGCCTTGACATCATTGTTCGGGTGGAACGCCGTCACTTTGGCGAAAGTCATTCTTCCGATCGGAATTTCATTTTTCACTTTCCAGTCGATAACATACGTCATCGACACCTACCGAGGCGGCAACGAACCCATGAAAAGACTCAGCGACTACATCGTCTATATCATGATGTTCCCGCAGCTCATCGCCGGCCCGATAGTCAGATATTGCGACATTGAGAGCGAAATACGCGAGCGCAGCTACAGCGCCGAACAATGTCTGCAAGGTTTATTCCGTTTTGTCATCGGTCTTTCAAAGAAGGTGTTGATTGCCGATGTCATCGGCATTCAGGTTGACAAGCTCTTTGCCACCGACTTCGCCGTGATGGACAGCGGCACCGCATGGATCACGATTGCGGCATACACGATGCAGCTTTATTTCGACTTCGCGGGCTATTCCGACATGGCCATCGGACTCGGCAAGATCATGGGGTTCCATTTCCCGGAAAACTTCGACAACCCGTATAACTCACGCAGTATCACCGAGTTCTGGCGCAGATGGCACATCACGTTAGGTTCATTCATGCGCAATTACCTTTACATCCCGCTTGGCGGCAACCGCGTCTCAAAACCGAGGATGTACTTCAACTTATGGGTTGTGTTCCTGCTTTCAGGACTCTGGCACGGCGCAAGCTGGAGCTTCGTCATCTGGGGCGCATATCACGGGTTCTGGCTCGTGCTGGAGCGCATGGGGCTGAAGAAATTCTATGACAGAATCGGGAAAGCGCCGAGCGTGCTGATCACTTTCATCATCGTGATGGTTGGATGGGCAATCTTCAGAATCGAAGACCTCGCACAATGCCAGATATTCATATCAAGACTTTTCGCCTTTGATTTCCAATCAATAAGCAAAATTTACGACTCGCAATTCTTCACGACGCTCATTGTCGCGCTCGTGTTTTCGTTCATCACGCTCTTCCCTTTCGGGAAAAAACTGCAAGACACTGTTTATTACAAAGAACATTCAGTTTCAGGCACAGTGGTGGCGTGGGTCTTCGCAATGTTCATGATGTTTTTCTGCATCGCATCCATCAACGCAGTCGGCTTCAGTCCGTTCATATATTTCAGATTTTGATTTCTTTATGAAAAAAATAATCTATAACATATTGTGTTTCTTGACATTAGCAATGTTTGCGACAGTCATTGCGCAGCAGAAAACGCATTTTATAGAACTCAAAAAACTGAACGGCGAAACCCGCGAGGCAAAAAAGCCCGAACTGAATTTTGACAGTTACAAGACCGCCAAATGGCAGAATGACGCCGAAAACCACTTGAGATATAATTTCGGCTTTCGCGAAATATTGATAAGGTTTTACAATCAATATCTTTGGGACTTCTACCGGAAGACATACAGCAACGAAGTGACCATCGGCAAGGACAACTGGCTGTATTTCACTTACAGTGTCAATGAATTTTACGGCAACGAGATGTACCGCTGGTGCGACTCAAACAAAGCCGCAACAAACAAATTTGAAAGTCAAGTTGAGATCCTGAACAAGCTGAGAGGTGTCTTGAAAAGCTATGACATTGATTTCATGGTATTTACATCGCCGGAAAAATCAACGTCATATCCAGAATTTCTGCCGGAATGGGATTACGACACCACGACGATACATGCATACGACTATTACCGCGACGCTTTTGCCAAGACAGGATTCCCGTACCTCGACATGCATTCCATGTTCCAGGCCATCCAGGACACAATTGATTTCCCGATAATCCCGCAGGCTTCGGCGCACTGGATTTTCCCGGCAGCCTACGCCGGCGACTCGCTTTTCCGCTTCATGGCGCAGCTGAAAGGCATCAACATGCCGCATGTGAAATTCGGCGGACGACGCGAAAACAGCCAGGAAACCAAAAACGTGATACACGACCTCGAGTTCGGCCTCAATCTGATGAGACCGATCGAGCTTTATCCATACGACTACCACGAAAGGGAGGTTACTGTCGTGGCGGATTCCAATTCATTGAAAACCAACGGAATATTCATAGGCAACTCATATTTCAGAGCCTTCAACCAATATATTCCGCTCGAAGAGATTTTCAGCGACGTGAGATATTGGTTTTACAATAAGACAGAACAATACGGCCCGAAACTCATGAAAAGCCAGCCGATAACCCAGGTTGACATCCTCCAAAGGATCATGAACGCCGACTTCATTGTCTTTTTCAACGAACCGTCGCAAATGTACAAGATTTCGTATGGCTTTGCCGAAAAAGCACTGATAAAACTCTGCGTGAACGACAGCCTTTGGGACGCCGAGGTCAGACGTTACATGGAAGCTGACAATTATTCAAAAGACGAAGCCGAGTGGCTGCTGCGCAACCATCCGTTGCTTATCAAAGGCCTTGACACAGAAGGTGTTCCAACGATAAGAAACGAACGCGGCATCAACATCGCCAAAGCGATGAACAAAATAGAAAACGACGGCGAATGGATGAAACTGCTTGACATACAATCAACACTGCAAAATGAGAACATCAACAGAATATTGAAAACCGAAGCCGAAAACATTGTTGACGGCAGACCACTCATGCGAAACGAACAAATAAACGACTCAATATTTTTTCAATTTGAAATTCAGAAATACATAGAAGAGTTCAAGCAATCGCCCGAGAAAATGAAAATGATAGAAAACAAGGCGAAGGAAAACGGCAAGACACTTGAAGAGATGATGAGATTGGATGCAATCTGGATAATCAAAAACAAAAACCAGACCAAATGAAAAAAAATGTATATAAAACATTGTTTTTCCTGACGTCAGCCATGATATTCATCATTATGGCGCAGACATCATGGCATCCGTTTGAAACGAAACCGCTGAAAAACGACAAGGAAAAAACCGAAGCCCCGCAATTCAATTTTGAAAGCTACAAGGACAATTCCTTTCAAAAGGCAGTAGAAGACTATCTGCGTGACAACTACGGTTTCAGGGAATTCGGCACGCGTCTCTACAACCAATACCGTTACAGTTTCTATAAGATAACATGCAACAATTTCTTCACCCCCGGCAAAGATCACTGGATGTTTTACTTTCCCGGCGTGAAAGATTATTACGGACTTGAGTTTTATTCTCATTTCAAGACAAACGAAGAATTAACCGAATATATTGACAGTCAAGTCGATATGCTCAACGAGTTGAGGTCGATATTGAAAAACGACCACGGAATTGAGCTGTTGTCGTTCATCGCGCCCGACAAGCCTTTCATATATCCACAATATCTTCCGGAGATGGAGAAAGACAGCACGACACTCAACGCCGCCGACTATTTCACGAAAAGATTTGAAGAAACCGGCTTTCCGAACATTAATTTGATTCCCTGGTACAAGGAGATTGCCGACACCTCATCACGGAACCTTTTCATGCCGATGGACTCGCATTGGACTTTCGCCGCCGTCTATGCATACGATTCACTTTTCCGTTTCATGAACAGCCTCAATGACTTCGGCATCCCGAAGATGAAGATAGACAGCATCACCGAAACGAAATATGAAGGCCGTCAGGACGACGAGGCGACACTCAACCTCCTTTTCAAGGTCCCCAACGACACGCCGAAATACACCGCACACGTGTCGGTCGAAAGCGGCGGCCAGAACAGAAAACCGAAAGTGCTGTTTGTCGGCGACTCGTTCATCTTCGCATTTGAATACATGCCCGCAAAAACCAAGCTCATCTCATATTATGAAAACTGGTTCTACTACAACCGCGCTTACAGAGGCTTTGCCAAAAAAGAAGATAAGGTCAGCAATATCAATCGGTTGAGAAGCATTTTAAACTCCGACTTCATTGTCGTTTATTCCGTCGGATACCAATGGTATGACGGCACAAGAGGTTTCGTTGAAGACGCCCTGGAAAGTATAAAAGACCCGCAGCAAGTAAAAGTGTCGCTTCTCATGAATGAAATTGAGAAAGACCCCGAAAAAATGAAAGTCATCGAAGCCAACGCCAAAAACGAAAACATTTCCGTGGAGAAAATGCTTGAACTTGAAGCGAAATCAATTATTGGAAGTCAGAATGATGAAAAATAAAATCTGTTACATATTGGCTTTCATCACCCTGGCTTTTTTTGCGGTGATTTTCATCCAAGGGAAAGCACATATCTTCAAGCCGAAGGAGCTTAACGGCGTATATTACACGCCCAAAGCTCCGGAATTCACCTTCGAGAGTTATTGTGACGGTTCAATGCAAAAAAACATAGATGATTATCTGCGCTACAATTTCGGTTTCCGCGAGGTTTTCATCAGATTTTACAACCAATATATTTGGGATTTTTACAAAAAAGCGCTTAACAAGACTATCATTATTGGTAAAGACAACTGGCTCTACGGTTCAAACGACGTTGAAAACTATCACGAAAGTGCCATGTACAACTACACTTCCGACGAAAACGAGATGGCAAGGAGGCTCGCACTCGAGGCAGGCCGGATGTGCAAAGTACAGAACATCCTCAAGGAATATGGCATCTTCATTTTCATGACCTTTGAGCCGGGTAAGTCGTTTGTCTTCCCCGAATTTCTGCCGGAAAACGACAAGTACAAACGGAAGCCATTTCATGCAATCGAGTTTTACAGACAAGCATTCGACAGCCTGAATGTCAATTATATTGATCTGAATCAATGGTTCATAAATCAAAAAGGGAAGACGAAATACCCGTTGTTCCCGAAAAGCGGTCTCCATTGGTCGCACGTCGCCAGCGTTTACGCCTTCGACACGATTGTGAAATACATAGAACATGAAAACGGCATGAATCTGAACAACTATTCGGTTGTCGGGATTCACCCTTGCGAACCTGAAAAGCCCGACGATGACATAGAGAAACTGCTGAACCTCATGCGACCCATCAAAGGGAACGTGTATTACAAAGCCGAAACCGAATTCACTGAAGACTCGACCACCGTCTTCCCAAAATATCTCGTGGTTGGCGACTCCTACAACTGGAACATCCTGAAATCCGTCCCGATAGGCGGAATCTTTGAAAAATCACCTTATTGGTATTATAACAGCTCGTTGTTTCATCACGAGAAATACAAATCGCTCGATGAATTCGATCACCTTGACGAAATACTGCGGTATAAAATAATTAATCTGGCATATTCACCCGCCCAGCTTTTTGTCTTCAGCAACGGATTCCTGCCAAAGACATTGCTTTACCTTTGCCACGATGACGAAGAGATTGACAGTGTCGCCAATGAAATCGCAAAAACAATCGACAATATCTCTGATGAAGAAAAACTGAAAAACGCACGAAAGACATTGTTCTCGGAGCCTGAAAAATACTTCAATGACCTTTCAACAAACGATATTCCAGTGAAAAGAAACAAACGGATCAAAGCAATAATGAAAAAATATTACGATATTGAAATTGATTAATTACAACAACATTAAGTTTTCATCATGAAAAAACTCACAATAACATCTTTGCTTTTACTGGCAGTCTTATCCATAAGTTCCTGTGTGTCAAGTTCCGGCAAAGACAACGAGACATTTTCCTACCCAGACTCAAAGATCTGGAAACACGGCGTCTATTCCGAATATGAAGCCGAAAGATACGCCGGGACCTTCGACGGACTCGAAGTTGACCTGGTTTATTCAAAGAAACACAACAGCATCTTCATCGGAAGGCAGGAAGACGACGCCGAGAAAGGCCACACCTTCGACACATGGATCTCGATGATAAAGGAGCCGGACAAGACGCGTTATTGGATTGATTTCAAGAATCTCTCAACAGAAAACGCCGAAGCTGCCCTGCAATGCCTCGACAGCATCATGAATCTTCATAACGTCAGCAAGCGGAATTTCATGATTGAGAATCAAGATGTCAACACATTGAAGATTGTCAAGAAATTCAATTACGCAACGATTCTCTGGGTTGACAATATTTTTTATTGGAACAACAAGACCAAAGCTGACAGCATCAGCGTTTGCAAAATTATTAGAAACAAAATCAATGAGTTACATCCCGATGCGATAAGCAGCGAATTTACCGCCTACCCCATGCTCTGCGACTCGTTCCCGGAACAGAACATTCATTTCTGGGACACACCGAAAGAATTGAACGAAGAAAACGCGGCGCACACACAGATGCTCTGCCGTAACAAAAGCGTGAAAGTGGTCCTCGTCGATTATCCGGAACCTATTGACTACTGATTTCTTACATCAAACACCTTGACCTCCACGTTTTTCATGGTGATGGTGTGTTCCGGATCCCACATCTCATCCTTGTGAGTCGGAAACAGATTGAGTTTCAGTTCGACATCATCGGAATTTTCCGTGGAGATAAGTTTTGAAAGCTCGAAGCGCAACCAGGTGTCACGCTTCAGGTCACGCTCCATGATGTATTTTGAGACGTAATCGTAGGAATATATTTTCTGCATCCTCCCGCCCATGCATTCCACAACTATATTCGTGAACTGGTCTTGCCAGACGCGTCCGGTATATTTCACATCGGCGGTGACAACCAATTTCAACGCCTGATGTTCACCATCGAACTTCTTCTGATAAATCATGACTGCCTCCGGCTTCATCACACTCGGCTTTTCAGGTTTTGATGCGCAAAATATTGAATCAGAAAGAATTACATCATCAATAAGATTAAAATCACCTTTCGGGAAAAGCGGATTTGCGGTCAGTTTGTTGTTTGAATAGACATAATTGTCAACCGAGACCATCGTCAGGAATTTGTCGTTCAGACTTTCGGCAAGATTATCATTTTTTACTTCGGAGAGACTTAAATCACTGTTAATCAAGTAGGTTTTATCTTTTCCTCCGAATTTGGTGAAATAGTAATTATCGTAAATGAAGTCATAGACCTCGCGGCTGTAGCGCAGGAAATACGTTCTCACCTTTGACCGAAATTCGTGAGCGGTGTCTATTCCGTTGCTCACCCAGTGCACGGTTTTCGGTGTTTTCAGTCCGAAATTGTCGCGCAGCAAAGCCGTCAGCGAAGGGGCGATGTCGTTGTGCGACACCAACGCCTCGAAACGGTCGGGGCGTTCAAGAAGCGGGGACCAGATAATCAACGGGACGTGGAAGGCGTCGAGCGGATTGATGTCGTTGAAATTCATGCTGTGGTCGCCGGTGATGACGAAAATCGTATTTTCATGATTTCCGTCATTATTATAACCATTGATGAACTTACGGATGGCGTCATCGGTGTAAAGTGTCGCCGCCAGTTTCCCGACCGCGTCTTTTTGAGAAGCCCGGCATCTCTTCGGCTGCGCCTCGAAAATCGTTTTCGCCTCGTCATAAAACCTCTGCTCAAGAGTTTTGTCTTTCAACATCAGATCCTCGTGCTGCGAAATCGTGACGAAAATGTCGAGACAAGGTTGGTTTTCATCTTCTTTCTCGATGATTTCCAAACTTTTGGCAAACATCTGCGCATCATGATAGCCCCAATACGTCCCTTCTCTTGTTTTCGGATCATCGGCGTGATATTCAGCATAAAAAGGCGACATGTAATCAATTTCCTGTTCCACCAGGTAGTCATAAACGCGGTCGAAGGAGAAGTTCCCGGCATAAAACGCATTTGTCTTATAGCCATTGTTTTTCAGTATGGAGATGATGCTGTTGTGTTCCGGAATATCGCCGAACTGGAAACCCTTAAGACCATGCGGCACGGAGCCGATGACGGCCGGGACCACCCCGAAACTGCGCGGCGTGGTGGCAAGACAGTTCGTCCAGAGAAGCGAATGCTCCGACAAGGAATCCAAAAAAGGCGTGTAACAAAAACCGCAGTCGTTGACGCCAAAAATGTCCGCGCCGAGCGATTCGACTATGATGATCACGACATCAGGTTTATCATCAGAGGTTCTAAAATATGGTCCCAGAACGTTTTTGATGTTGTCTTTCCGCTCCAAAGGATATTGTCTGTCAATCACGCGCCGACCTTTGAACAGCTTCAGATACTTGTCAATCGTGTCTTCATCATTTGCGTTTTTTGAAAAAGCATCATCAAAAGTGCTTCTTTTCAGGCATTCACGCACAAAATACCATGTCTTGTTCACGGTTGTCTCATCATGATTCGGTTTCAAGATGAAAAACAACGGTGCGGAAACGAGTATCAACGCTGTCATAATCACGGCAATGACACCGTTCCGTTTCCTGTTTGAAATCCATTTTAATAAAACAGCGAAACCAATCCACAGAACGATTACCGCAACAATCATGAAAACGTTGGCGAAGCTTTTCACCGTTTGAATTGTCTCCCACAACGGTCTGACAATCAGTTCCTTACCCATCAGCAAGCCGGTTGAGCTGTGATAGATAAGCAGTCCGGTTTCGCAGAGAAGCATCAAACCGAACAAGATTGAAGCCGTCCATTGCGCTGTTTTTTTTGAGAAAAGAGACAGCGGCAGATACAACAGAAAAACCACAAGCGAGACGAATCCGCACGAAATGAGGTTCCCATAGACTGCGCCGCCAAAGTCGATGGTTTCGGCTCCGAAATGGACGACGGCGGCAATTTCAATGATTTTCACAACAAAGAGCGCAATGATGAAGCAAAGCATCATTACCGAAAAGTCGCTGATATGTTGAAAAAATCTTTTCACTTATGATATTTACTCGTCGCTTTCCATGTCTTCAACCGGATACGCTTCGCATTGGTTTTCAGCCTCATCATCTTCGTCTTTCATCGAAAGAAGTGCCTGACGCGCCTCGTCATTTTCCGGGTCGAAAATCTCGCACATCCCCGCTTTCTGGTCTTTGTAGCTTCCCTCGAAGATGTCGAATCTCTCCAATTTGCATTCAAGCGGCCCGTTGAAAAGCTCGATTTTCTTTGACGGCTTGAGGCCGATTTGTTTCAGCGAGTCCTTGTCTGAGCTTATGATCCAAGCGGTGAAGCCCTTGAAATGCAGTTTCAGCGCATCGCCGATGCCTTTGTAAAGTCGGACGATGTCGTCTTCTTCAAGGCGTTCGCCGTAAGGCGGGTTGATGAGCATCACGCCGCCGCCTTCAGGCGGGATGAGGTCGAACATATCCTGTTGGCTGAGGTTGATGTCGTGGCTCAGATGCGCCGCGGCGATGTTGCGCCGAGCGATGTCAACCGCCTTTGCGGAATGGTCGGAGGCGAAGATTTCAAAGTCGAAGTCGCGGATTGCGTCGTCGGCCTCCTCTTTCATCTTGTCCCACGTGCCTTCCTCGAAGTCGTGCCACGACATGAAGCCATAGTTTTCGCGGAAGTAACCCGCCGGGATGTTCATCGCAGCCATGGCAGCCTCTATCGGAATGGTGCCGGAGCCGCACATGCAGTCAACAAAGTTGCAGTCATAGTTCCATCCGGTGAGTTTTATGAGACCGGCGGCCAGGACCTCGTTCATCGGGGCCTTGTCAACGGCCTTACGGTAGCCGCGTTTGTGAAGCGAGTCGCCGGAGCTGTCGAATGAAAGCGTAACCTTCTCGTTTTCAATATATACGTTTATCCTGAGGGTCGGATTGTCAACATCTACAGAAGGGCGGGCACCGAAATGCTGACGGAACTCATCGGCGATTGCGTCTTTCACCTTCAAGGCCGCATATTGCGAATGCGTGAAATACGGCCCGCTCACCACGGCGTCGATGGCGAAAGTCTCTTCAAGATTAAAAATATCGTGCCATTCGATCTTCGCCACGTTGTTGTAAAGCGCCATTTCGTCACGCGCCACGAACTTCGCCACCGGCTTCAAGATACGCAACGCAGTGCGGCAGAGGTAATTCGCCTTGTACATCATCTCGTTGTCACCTTCAAATGACACCGCCCTGTACAGTTTCTCCACGTTTTCCGCGCCAAGCGCCGTCAGTTCTTCCATCAATAAATCCTCAAGACCCGCCATGGTCTTGGCAACCATTTTAAATTTTTCTTCCACTTTTTTCCCTTTTAAATTTCTTCATTGCAAGCCGCATCACGCAAGCTCAAAATTTTTGCAAAAATACGGTTTAAAACAATATCTTTGAAAGTTTTATTTGATATTTCCCAACAATATTCCATCGAGCTTCGAGATTGTGCATTTCTGCTGCTCCGGGTTGTAAAAGAACGCATTAAAAAACGTTTTCCCTCCTTTGCCAGCCAACGGAATCTGCCTGTGAAAGGCGAATTTCCGTCCGTCTTTGCCAAAACCCAGATATTCCGTCGAGATATTCGCGCCATTTTCGTCCGTAATCCTATAAACAAGCTGGCAAGCACCGTCAACGCCGTGATAATCAAGCGAGAAATCGAAAACCAAGGTATCAAACTCCGTGACATCAATTTTCGTCAGGACATTCTGATACTGTCCTGAAAAAACGATGTCAGCATCGCTCTTGAATTCACGTAACAAAGTGTCGTTCAATGCTTTGCAATAAACATCCGCCGGCATAATCTTGTTTTCCAAAGATGAATATTCACTTATGTTTCGCACTATTTCAAGCCTGTGACGCAAGGTCTCATACAAATCCCTGTCGTTGATTTTCCTGATGTTGAGATCTTTTCCGACTTCATACAGATCCTTGCCGGAGATGTAATGGCCGTCGGAATAGAAATCGATCACGTTTCTTGGTTCGTCCATGAAGGCGATGTCGTTGCTTTCCGCAAACATGTTCCCGCCGAAAGACGCGCTCATTTCAGGCCGTCCGACGCCGTATCTCTCCATAAACGCAATCATCGTCTCGTAGAAATCGAGATGGCTCACGGTGTTCGAGAATGTCGCCGGAGCTTTCAGGTTCGGCGAATAGACGATGAACGGCACGTGATAACGTTTCAGCGAGTTTCCGGGCGCAATCTCGCACATCGGATGGTCGCCGGTAATCACGAAGATCGTGTTCCGGAAGTCGTCACGTTCTGAATAGCTTCCGATGAAATCACCGAATGCGTCGTCCAAAAAGAGCAGCGTCCGGGCATAATTCCTGTAATGTTTGAAGAACTTCCTGTCGGCGTTGTTTTCAAGATTCTCACAGATCTCATCCAAACGTCTGTCATATTTCTCTGTTTCGGAGATGATGAACGGCGAGTGCGTCGAGCCGGTGAAATACATGTCCAAACGAGGCGTATCACCAAGAGTGTCAATGACTTCGAGCGACTGTTCAAACAGGCATTTGTCATTATATCCCCAGAAATAATTTTCCTTTCCGACGACAATCTTTTCATATTTGTCGGAATATTTCGCGTTGTCAAAAATCAAATTGATGTTGTTTTTCTTGAAGAAAACATTCTTCTTGTGGAACCAGCTGCCTTGTCCGTAGAAGAAATCTGTCTGATAGCCATTCTCCTCAAGCACCGAAGTCAAAGTCAGATGAAGCGGAAGCTGATCGAGCAGCGTGAAGCCGATTTCGCCATACGGAAGCGAGCCGAGCACCGACGGCACCACCGCGAACGAGCGTTCTCCGAGCGTGAAACAACGATTCCAATAAAGGCTCTTCTCCATTATTTCACGAAGGTTCGGCATCAGATTCGCACCATGAAAGTCATGTGCGAAATCGTCGTTTAGGCCTTCGACGAAAAGAATCACGATGTTCGGCTTGCGTTCAAACTCGTTGAAATAATAACCGAGGCTGTCGGCGGTTTCGTATCCGTGAAGCAGCGGAAACTCGTTTGAGACGAATTTTTTCTCCGGAAACATCTGATGATATTCTTCAACTTCGGCGTCTGAAATTTCACGGCAATATACTTTCTCCTCAGTCTTGTACTCAACCGCCGCCTTGTAAAACACCAATGACTTGTTGACAGTGAAGTCGTTGTAATATCTTGACGCGAAAACGATCAGAATGACGGCCACCGGCAGCGACGCAAGCGTCACGGTCTTGATCTGTGTCTTGTTTTTCGCTTTGTTTTTTTTTATCACAAAAAACGACATCACCGACAAGGCAATCAATCCAGCTATAAGCAAGACGACTTTTGTCACCGGCACATCGGCCGTCGTCACCGTGAACAAAATCTCGTCAAGGGAATAGCCGAAAAACAGCGATCCGAGCGGTTTGTGCTGGTTGAAAAAGTATTGCAATATGAGCAGATGCGCGATTTCAAAAAGCACGAAAACCGTAAGACAGACAGCGTCGGCCATTTTCCTCGAACATTTGGAAAGCGCGAGATAAAACGGAAAAAGCGCCGTCAACGCAAGATTTACATATACGATGTCGATACCCAAGCCGGTGAGTTCTGACAGCAGCAAACCCTTTTCATTTCCGAAATTCACGAGCATTGCGCCGCATTCGGCAATTCGCATCATGAGAATCATCACCCACGATGTCACTATCAGGTCAAGATAGTTTCCAAAAAAGCTTTTTTCCTTCATAACATGCAAAAAAAGGCCACATAAAGTGACCTTTACTTAAAATAACATAAACTAAAACCACTATAAGTATGATCAAAAATTTTCGATGATTTTATTTTGCCATTCAACGAACTGTTCTTTTGTAGGCTGAAGTTTCGCTTTTTTGAAATCCAAGTCACCTTCGCACTGCATCGGCACGAGGTGGATGTGTGCGTGAGGGACTTCGAGGCCGAGCACAGCCATTCCGACCTTAAGGCACGGGAAGGCTTTCTTTATCGCGACCGCGACTTTCTTTGCGAAGACGATCATCTCGGCGAGATCTTCGTCCTCTATATCGAAGATGTAATCAGTTTCCTTCTTCGGAATGACGAGTGTGTGTCCCGGAGCGAGCGGGTTGATGTCGAAGAATGCGTAGAACTTGTCGTTTTCCGCAATCTTATAGCTTGGAATTTCGCCCGCGACTATTCTTGAAAATATCGATGCCATGTTACTCTCTTGTTATTTCAACGATTTCAAATGTCATTTTCCCTGCCGGGACCTGTATATCGACCTGTTCGCCGACAGCTTTTCCGAGGAGACCCTTGGCTATCGGTGATGTGATGGAGATCTTCCCGGCCTTGAGGTTCGCCTCTTTTTCTGGCACGATTGTATAGGTCATCACAGCCTTGGTCTTGAGATTCTTAATCTTCACTGTCGAGAGAATAAGCACCTTTGAAGTGTCCATCTTCGACTCATCGATGACGCGTGCGTTGGCGATTGTCAGTTGGAGGTTCACTATTTTCATCTCAAGGAGCTGCTGTGCTTCCTTTGCTGCATCGTATTCAGCGTTTTCTGACAGGTCACCTTTGTCACGCGCTTCAGCTATCGCCGCTGCAATTTTCGGGCGTTCGTTCACGCAGAGGTTCTCAAGTTCATCCTTGAGTTTCTGCAATCCTGCTTGGGTAAAGTATTCAATATCTGCCATATTATTATTTATTGTTTATGTAAAAAAGAGACCCTTAAATGGATAAGGGCCCTTTTTTACCTGAAATTGTATGCAAAGATACAACTATTTTTTCAAATGCAAGACTTTTTTTAGAATAAAATTCTTGCACCGATTGAATGAGTGCCATTCCAGTGAGCAGTGTTGCGGTATGCGTAGTCGATGCAGACCTTAAGACCCTTCTTGTTGAGAGGAGCCTGGACTGAAGCACCGAGTGACAGACCTTTGTGGACGTTTGTGCAATCCGCCTCTTCAATGTCTTTGAAAATGCCTTTCTCGAATGTGTAACCGCCACGGAGAATGAGGATGTCTCTGAAAGAGCCCTCAATACCTGCGATGAACTGGTCTTTTGAGAAAGCGTTTGAATTGAAGTTGAATGCAAGTGACAAACGGCTGCTGTTCTGGAAATTGAAGTCGTATGCAGCTGCGATGCACAACTGTGTCGGAAGCTCGAATTCATCGGTGCGGTTGTCGACTGTCAGTGAAGATGTCATGCCTTCGAAGATGGCCGGCATGTCAAGACCGTCACCTGAGAATTTCATTGTAGGTCCGATGTTCTTCAAGGTGATACCGAAGTGTACGTTATCGGTGATACCTGTCACATACTGGATGCCTGCATCGATTGCGACGCCAGAGCCTTTCATATCAGCTATTGACTCACTGATAATCTTGACCAAGATACCGCCGTGGATGCTGTTTGAGAATGACTTCGCGACAGCGACGTTGATGTTCATCAAACTTGGTTTGAATGTGCCGATACCACCATCAGGGTTCTCCACTGTTGTCTTGTCAATTTCGCCGAAGTTCATTGACATCACGTTGAGACCCAACACCATTGACTCGGAGAGTCTGACCAAGGCGCCAAACGAATAGATGCTGGTCTCTGAACCTGAAAGCCAGTTTGTGTATGAGAAATCGATGTCCATTGTGTTGACAAATGAGATACCCGCGACATTGCCCCACATGGCGTCAACGCCTTTGACAGAAGCCATACCGGCGTTTGCCCAGCCTGCTGAAGCAGCCCATGGGTTAATCAACAGTTCATTTGCACCTGCCTGACCTGCTCTATCCTTATTACCTGCGAATGCTTCTGTGCTCGTGAATCCAATAATGATTGTCAAGCTTAATATTACGATAGTTCTAAATAACTTTTTCATGATCGTGTACTTTTAAATTGTTCGCAAAATAATAATTAGAATGTATTTAAGTCAATCTGACGCATTGCGCAGTAGAATTTAACAGTTTTTTCACCGCCTGTCGTGTTGTCCTTGACATGGATGATGTAGATGCCGCTGGCTATTGGGGTGTTGGCGTGGTTGGTCAAATCCCAATCTATGGATGTCGTTGTTGCGTCATCCTTCTTGAACTGGCGGATCTTGGTTCCATTCACCGAGTAGATTGTGACGACGCACTTGTCAGGGACGTTGGCAATCTTCACCTTGTGAACGAGGGCGTTTCCTTCATAGCTTGAGTAAGCGTAGTAAGGGTTAGGAACAACCTTGATAAGGTCGAGGTCGCTTGCTGCTTTCTCAGCGACATTCTTCGTGGGTTCGCAGCCCTTGGTTGAGAACTCGTAGTACGGGAGCAAACCGTTGTGATAAATAGTGTCATACACATAGTCTGTAAGTGTATCAAGCTGCATTGTACCATAACCTTCCTTGTATGGAGTGTTGATACGGACGGAGATCTTGACAGGGTTGTTTTCAGGCAACCATTCCTTGCCTTCGATTGCCATTGGCATTCCGACCCATGTCGGCAAGCTCCAGAACACAACTCTGAAGATGTCCTTATCTTTCAAATCCATGAATTCCAATGTCTCATACAATTTGCGACCGGCATCGTATGCAGGGCAGCCGAACTCGAAGAATCCGAGTGAGTTTGAACCCTTTCTTACGTTGTCAACCATCGGGAAGATATAGACAAAATGCTTGGCTCCGAAGATCGCTGTCCCGTCAATCTGGTCGAATATGACAGGGTCAGCTATCTGGACTGACGGGTCATTCTGTGCAACAAGTTCTGTCACCGCTGGTGGATTGAACAACATATCGCGTCCGTTGAGATCAGGATAGAACGAGTCTTCACCGTAGAGCATGTTGAGACGTGCGCCTGTTTCGATGTCGATTGCGTATCCCGGGAACCAGCCCATGCCGTGTGCGCTGATGTAGTTAGGATCGTTCGGGTCATCGCTGGGTTCCATATCCTTTGATTCAGCATAGTTACCATCTCTGTCAACTGATGCGTGGTCACGCAGTGAGAATCTCTTCATATTACCTTCCGAGAGGTTCTTGTCCATACACATCTCCACGACAGGGCAGCGTGTCCATTTTGACTTGTCGGCTGTCAACACGATGTCGATTGAACCGATTCTGTGGAAAATCGTATCCTCGCGGCAGTTGGCTTTCGGATAGACAGGGCCCGGATTGTATGCTCCGGCGTTACCGCTCATGTTACAGAGGATGTAAGGAGCCCATGTGCCTTCAGCGATATTTTCGAAGTCTTCTGTCGGGTCATATGGCTTTGAGCCCTTTTCGTATGCACCGGACTTCATGTTATAGTCGTTGTTCGCAGGATCACCGTTCTCACCAGTGTCCTTGTAGGTACCAGAACGGATCCAGTTCAATGCGTTGTTGGCCAAGACATCACTGTCTCTGATACCGCTGAGCCAACGATTTGAACTGTCAGCGTAAATGACCGATGTGGTTATCATGCCGTTCTGAGGTGAAAGTGTTGCATAGGCGGCAACCTCATCTGACTGTGTACCTGTCGTACCAACCTTGATAGGACCGAAATCCCATGACTGGAGGATGTCAACAGAAATACCTCTCTCAAGGAACAGCTGTTCGTTGTTTTCCTCAGTTGTCTTGATTGCCCAGAACGTCTCTCCTGTTTCGACATCTGTCAGAACCCAACTGAAAGCCATTTTCTGTGCCGAGTCACCGGCAATACCCTGGTCACCAGTAACATTGTAAATAGTAGTAGGTTTGAAATCAAAGAATTCGAGAGAATAATCAGCCGGCTTGACATTCAACGGGTCAACAATCTTCACATTGACAGGGCCGTAACCCTTCTTGTATGTCGGGTGATAGATGACCGGATAAGATTCCATACCGTAAACGTTTCTCTCCGGGCCGTTTGAATAGTTAGCCGGAGCTTTGGCGAGCAATTCTTCAATCTGACTGTCACAAATCTCTGTCTGGAGACCACCGTTACCACGACCGACCCAGCGTGTGATTTCAGGCTGGTCATTGTAGTTTGACGTGACTTCAGTACCATTGATGATCTTGTGAGGAACAGCCGAATACAACTTGATGTTCTTACGACCTGCGAGGTAAGGCTCTTTCTGACCATGGAGGCCGTTGAGCACGTTCGGGTCGTCTGAATATTCCATATAACTGTTGTAAGCGTATGCAATTGCCATGAAGTAGTATGTCTTGTGGTTGACAAGAGTCGGGTCGTTGTTTGACGTGAACTCATCCTGTGTGACGATGAATGAATGGTGGATGCCGTTGTCACCGCCCTGAACCATCATCGTAGGAACATTGTGTTTGAGGTCATCGTTATAGATGAAATTGATAATTGTACCTACATTGTTCTTGACGTCGCACTGATAGACGAGACGCGCCTTTGTTTCATCATTAAGTTCATCAACGCTCACGCGCTCGTTGGCGAGCTGATAGACCTGATAGCCCTCGAAGCGGTAGTACGGGTCTTTATCCATTGTTGAATCAACCGGGTGTGGTCCTTGGATGTTAGGATCTTTTTCAACATAGCTCTCGTTGTAGTTGTTTGATGTCTCTGAATTTGACAAGTAAATGACGAGCTTTCTGTCAAGTTCGCGGATTGTGAGGTCCGGAGCGTTAGGTCCGTCAAGGACTTTGAAGCAGTTGTCGAACATTGACTGGCACTTATCGTCAACTTTACGGAGCAATTCCACTGATGCCCAGGCCTTGCCTGTGTTTGCGCGGGCCCACGGCACACCGAACGTGATGTAGTTGACAGCACCTGCCTTCAATGTGAAAGGACCGGCTGACTGCATGAAACGACGGTCTTCGACAGGGTTCGGGTTGCCGCTGTCACCTGTTTCCTCACTCCAATAGAATCCGTTCTGGTTAAATCCGCCGTTAGGGACAACACCGCCTGTACCCCAGTTGCAAGGGTCAGAATCGAACGGGAACATGAAGTCGCAGGCAGGGCCTACTGTACCGGCTGCGCCAGGAACTGCTGTTCCGCCGTATTCCATCTTGGCGCCGTTCTTCCAGATACCCTGGAGGAGAAGATAATATTCTGCTGCTTCGTCAGGGTCACCGTTGATTGGGTTGTTCGTGTTGTTGTGGTAAACGAAACGGCGCATACCGAAACGTTCGTCATCGACGATACCATTGCCGAAGTTCACACCGTTGATGCTTTCGTCGCAGATCTGGGTGCTGTCGCCAGTAATATCATCATACACATATTTAGGATTGTCCAGTCCGTCAGGATCGAGATAAGGTCCCTGGAAGAAGTCAACACCGACCGCCGGAGGGTTCGCACCGTATGCCTCGGTCTGACCGCTACCGTCAACAGGAGCTCCGTTGTAACCGTAACCGAGACCACGTGACACGTCGCAGCCGACATAGTCGTCCTTCGCATAGCCAAGGTCAACGTCTGTCCAAGGTGAGAAGTATGTGTTCGTCAAGGTGTAAGTTGAACGGTTGATAATCTCATAGCTGTAGAACGTCATGTTGTTGATTTCGTCATTGGTCGCGAAAGCAAAGGCTTGTGCTCTGATTTCCATACCGATGGCGGCACCGCCGGTCTCAGTGTGAGAGTTACCTTTATCATTGAACACCCACCAGATTGTCTGGTCGCCCTTGATGACCTGGTCAGCGAGGATGGAGCCTTTCACTGTGCCCTTCCATTCTTCCTCCATTGTAGGAACCTGTGTGTGGCACAATACATTATCAATATCGTAATAAGGATAGTCGCCCTGGCTTGGGTTGTACTCGCCGTCTTCATCGTAATCATAGAAAGGTGCGAGATAGTGGCTTGCGTTGGCCGGGCCGTGAGCAGGCCAGTTCGCGATGCTTGAAGGAATTGTGTAACCTTCTTTGAAGCTTCCCGGCCCTTCAAAGTTAGCGAGGAAATCATCAACTTCAGCGCGTGTGATTATGTACATTTTATCGTACATCATACATGTCTGAGCATCGATGGACGCTGTTCCGTCAACTGTCAGCGGACCTGTCCAGAAGTCGTTACCTTTCTGACGGAAGCGGATTGCGGAACACTTCAGCTGGTTGTTGACGTCCATACCTGCGATCCACAATGAACCAGCATACAGTGATGTTGCGGAACCGTTTGCCGGGATGTAGTATTTTGCACCGGATCCACCAGGGAGGTCCCACCACATATCACCACCGGCATTGACACGGACTCTTGCATTGTTGATGTTCAGCCATGCAAATGTTGAAGAAGGTGTACATCCGGCTGTGACTTGTTTCAGATTCCGAGTCTGTGGCCCTTCATAATGGTACTTCTCGGATCTTGCTTCAGTTACACTTGCAATAAGAAATGCAACAGTTAATAAACGAAATAAAGTCTTCATATTACCAGTAATTTTTTTCTGTTTAGAAGTTAAAGATAACACCAATTCTGAACTGACGTGGTGACGAGTAATTGTAGAAGTTGTTCACATACAAGCTGTACAATTCGCAATATGCGTCAGCGTTTGTCTGTGTGTTGATTTCACGCTGCCATTCAGGTGCTGAGAGGTAGCCGTCATCATCAGGGTTGCCTGTTGATGCATAGACACCCTCGACATTCTTTGAATTGAGCACGTTGAGAACCTGCAGATAGACATTGAGGTAAGCCTCACGTCCGTCTTTCTCCTTGTTGGCCTTGAAGTAGATGTCCTTGTCAAGACGGAGGTCGAAACGGAATGCCCACGGGAGGCGTGATCCGTAGTATGAACCCTTAAGGATGTTCGACGTGTTGCCGGCGATAGGTGAGTTGATATTCGATGATGCGGTGTAAGGAGTACCTGAACCGCCCTGCAACGTGATTGCGAGACCTGTGTTGGCAAGCCACTGGATAGGCTTCTTGCCTGATTTCTCACGCTTTGACACCGGGCCGTTGTAGTCCTTACCGTCTGCGAAACGGTAGTCCAAAGTGACATTGAACTGGTGACGGCGGTCCCAAGGCATCGGGAATGTTGAACGCAAGTTAGGGACACCAGCCGCGATCAATGCGCTCATCGTCGTCGATGAAGCACCGGTGGCGTTGGTGAACTGCAATGTGTATGATGCACGCAAACGGACATTCTTGGTCCTGCGAAGGTCGTATGATGCCGTGAGACCCTTGACAGTACCGAAGTCCAAGTTGCTGTATGATGAGTAATCCTTCGGGTATGCACCTGTGTAACGATACATCTGGATCATGTCACGCAACTCACGGTAGTAAGCGGTGATTGTCATTGACGACGTGTTGTTCAGCTTCTGGGTGAAACCGAGTTCATAGTCGATTGTCTGCGACGGCTTCAAAGCCGGGTTGTTGATCGTAGCGCTGATCTGTGAGAAATAGTAATATGTGTAGATGTTCGTGTAGATGTTCGACGGACGCTGTGTCAACACATCATAGTGTGCGAAGAACAAAGCCTCGTCGGAGATCGGGAAGGAGAATGAGATACGCGGCATGACGCACCATTTCGGATCGTAGTCCGCAAATGAGTTCTGGTCAACATGCTGCTGTGTTTCATTCTTAACCCATGCTGTGACACCGGCACCAGCATCCAATGTGGTAGGGTCGCTGATCTCAGCGCCTTCTGCATTGTACCATGTGTTGCCGCTGCGGAAGCCCTGGATGCTCGTGATGTCGTCGATCTTGTTGACATACATCGCGAAGTCATTGCCTATGTTCGAAGGGCGGTTGACAAGCGTGCCGTTCGGAAGTTCGATCTTGCTGTTGTCAGCTTCGCTGAGCTGGTCACCGACTGTATAGTAATCATAAAGGATATACGGGTCCTTCAAGACCTTCTGGTTGGCGTCGAAGCGGTCAACACGGAGACCGACGTTGAAGATAAGGTCTTTGAATGCGAACTTATCCTGGATGTAACCTGCGATGTAGATAGGTCTGTATGAACCCACCGGACGCGTGTAATTACCGTTTTCGTCAACTTCAGTGAAGAAGTCATTGAAACTCGGCTGGCTTGAGAGCTTGTTGCCTTTATAGTCGTACCCGTAGTATGAAACGTATGAGTTACCATCCTGCGTCAACTCGTCAGGTGTGAACATGCTGATGTCATAGCCGTCTTTGAGAATTGCCTTGTGCATGACACCGTATTCGTCATAGTATTCAATGCTGTTGTCATTGAAATCGTATGAATCTGTGTTGATCCAGTCTGTCCCATTGACATTAAGACCCAATGCCTTACGGAGGTTGGCGTCAAACATATACTGGTCGTCAGCATTGTACTTTCTCTTGTAAATGATTGTATCAACGAAGCCGTCGTATGAAACGACTTCAGGATTGCTCATGTCCAACTGGTCGATATGGAAGTTGGCGAGGTTCCTCATCATGTACCAGAGGCTGCTTCCCGCGACACCGTATGACCTGCTGTTACGCTGCTCATACTGGAAACCGATCTTAAGTTCGTGGTTCCCTATTGTCATGGCTGTTGCGAGGCTCACGTTGAACAGGTCGCTTTCGCTGTATGCGTAGCTTGTCTGGACTGTGCCGGGAGCTGCATAGAGGCCGTAGAATGCGCTTGGTGACTGTGAGTTGAGAAGACCCATGTTCAACTGAAGGTTGTCGAAGTTGTCATAGTGCAGATATGGGTCAGTGTAAAGGTCATAAATCTGTGAGGTATAATTCGATAGCAACGGATTGAATGTACCTGGCTCGAATGTGACCAGAGTATCATTGTCCCAGCTGTTCAAGACCCACACGTTGTCATAAACATGATGACCGATTGAGTCGCCGGCCTCATTGCGGACTGTCACATCCGCCGAGCCGAGTTCGTAGGTAGGAGTCTTATAGATGGAATATTTACCGAGGTATCCATATTTCCAGATGTCCTTGCCATGGTCAGGGTCGTAGTTCAAGGCATTGTAGCGCGAGTAGTCAACCTGCAGGCTGTAGTAGAAGTTCTTGAACAATGATGTGCTTTCAGGATCTGTCGGGAATCTCTGTGAGAAACGTCCGTAAACACGCCATGTCTGGTCTTCGTAGATGTAGTTCTTGTCGTAGTTGAAATACTCATGGTTACGTGAGAATCCGTGACCTCTTGACTTGTTGTAGTTGCCACCGATGATAAGGTTGATGGTTTCGGTCGTGCGGATATTAAGGTTACCCGTGGCTGTGGCGTCCCAGTTTGCTGTGTTCATGGAGTTCTTGATATATTCCATTGAACCCATCCTCGTATATTCACCGTTAGGATAGACCGCATTGCTTGCGCCGGCGATACGGAGAGGCTTGTTCTTGATGGATTCCAGCCAGCTGTCGGTGGCCTTGTAGTGACCGATAGCGGAGATGGCGCCGTCCTTGCTGTAGTTGAACTCACCTGCGAGGAAGAAACCGACGATTGTCTCCTTGGTCTTTCTGTTCTTGATGAGTGGTCCCTGCAAGTTGAGACCGGCTCTGCTATGGCCGTAGCTATCGACTGACTGCTCTAATTCAACGCCGAAGCCGAACTGCCTTGAAGGGCCTTTCGTTGTCATGTTGATGATACCGCCTGTGGCGTCACCGTACATGGCCGGAGTACCTGAAAGCATGACCTCGACCTGGTCGATAGCTGATTGCGGGACTGATGATGAACCGATGACACGGACACCGTCAACATAATAAACTGTACCTTCGGAACGGGCGCCACGCATGTTCATGTCACCATCGCCCGACTGGAACACGCCACCGACCGTAGCCGCGACAGCGTTTGCTGAACGGCTCGGCATCTTGGCGATTTCCTCGGCGGTGATGGTCGCACCCGAAGAAGTCTGGTCCTTTGAAATCAAAGGCACCTTGTAATCGACAATCTCAACGGCATCCAGCACTTCTGACTGCATGCTCAAAGCGATGTCCTGGAATGTGATTTTGTTAGGCGAAATGACAACACCTTTCATAATGAATGTGTTGTAGCCAACAAAAGTCGCTTTCAGGTCGTACGTTCCCGGAGGAATAGGGTTGATGTCATAGTTGCCATCGAAATCGGATGAAGCACCTCCGATCTGCACGCCGCCGCTCTCAAGAACAACGTTTGCAAACGGAATTGTCTCACCGGTCGTTTTGTCAGTAATGACACCCTTTAGTCGACCTTGTTGTGCAAATGCCAACGACCACGACGTCAGCATAATGCAGAGGGTAAATAGTAATTTTCTTAACATACCTTGAAATTTTATGTTATACTACGTTATGTTGCATTATAAACGGGGTTCAAAATTACAACAATTTTTGAAACCTTACAAACAAAATGAAAAATAACTCCTAAAATATTTTTCAACAATACACAAAAATACCTTATAACTCTCTCAAAATAAGACATTTAAAAAAATATTTTTTTTTCGCCTTTTTGCACTTACACCGAAAATTTTAGGGTTTTAGGAACTTTTTTCACCCGTTAAGAACGCATTTTCACATCATACACCTACTATTAATAGTGTGCATTTCTCACAAATTGCGAATTAATTCGATGATTTTTTCTTTTTTCCGTCTCGAAACAGGTATCCTCGAACCGTCCGACAGCACCAACTCCATGCTGTCACGGACGAAATTCATGATGCAGCTGTCGTTGACCAAATGCGACTTGTGAGTCCTTGTAAATCCAAAGGGTTCCAGCATCTCCTCCACCTCCTTCAACGTCTTGCTTATCATCACGCTTCCGCCGTCCTTGAAATGGAAAACCGTATAATAATTGTCCGAAACGCAATGCACGATGTCATCGACATTCACCACATTCATCTCATCGGAAGTTGAAAGCACGATCTTCCTGCTCTGCTGGTTGCCGGCGGTATCGAGATTCTTCACGAACTCGTTGTACTTCCGCTCCGCAACTCTCCTCTCCATCTCCGCCTTCACCTTCGTGATGGCATTCAAATAATCGTTGATATCCAATGGCTTAAGAAGATAGTCAACGACCGAGAGATGGAATGCGTCGATGGCGTAATGCTCGTATGCGGAGATGATTATCACGCAGAAATCATCGCTGTTGAACTCCCTGATGACATCCAGCCCGGTCCCGTCGGGCATCTCGATGTCGAGAAACACCAGGTCGGGGCGGTAATTCCTTATGGCCGTTATCCCCGACTTCGCATCGGCGCACTCGGCGCAGATCGTCACATCCGGCGTGAACTTCGTGATCACCGTGCGCAACACGTCGCGCGACAGCTTCTCGTCTTCAATTATTATACTTCTAATCATTGCAACACATTATTATTTCGACCCTGGTGCCGCAGGCGTTTCCGGCATCATCGTATAAATCGGTGATTTTCACGCTGTACTCGCCTTTCGACACCTCGTTAAGAATTTCCAATCTCTGTTTTGTTATGCTCGTGGCATGAGATTTCTCGGTCTTGCCCAGCTCCCTCCTTATCTGCGCCGCCTTCACACGCCCGATGCCGTTGTCCTCGATGACAAACAAAATGCTGCCGGCACTCATCCGCCTGACTTCAATCTTCAGCAGCCCGCCAGCCGCCTTGTAAGCAAGGCCGTGAATCACGGCGTTCTCCGCAAACGGCTGCAACAGCATCGATGCAATCTCGACCTTGTTCATCTGTATGTTGTCGTCAACAACAATCTTATAGTCAAACCTGTCGTTGAGCCTGAGCTTCTCCAGGTCGAGATACAGGCGTATCGACTCCAGCTCCTCCGAGAGCAGGATCTTCTCGCGGCTCGCGTTGTTCAGCACCTTGCGCATGAGTTTGGCGAAGCTGGAAAGATACATCGACGCCTTTATGGTGTCGTTTGTCAGGATGAAACTCTGGATGCTGTTCAACGTGTTATAAAGGAAATGCGGGTTCATCTGCAGCTGCAACGCCTGGCCTTTAAGCTGGAACATCTTCCGCTCAAGCTCGTTGATTTCCCTCGCATGTGCTATCTTGCGGCGTTCCTTCCTGATTTTGCCATAGACCAAAAGGAAAACGAGAAGGAGAACGGCCAGCACCGCCACGACCTTGAAATATATCGTGCCGTACCATTTCGGCTTCACGACAATCGTCAGATGGAACGGGACGCTGTTCTGGATATTCGCCTCGTTCGACGCTATTAATATAAAGGTGTATGTCCCTGCGGGCAGGTTTCTGTATTCGGCGCCATGGACGGTGGAGCCGGTGTCGGTCCACTGCTTGTCATAGCCGTCGAGCTTGTATCTGTATTTTATTTTATTGATTTTGAACAAGTTATAGGCAGAGAAGTTAATTATGAAAGAATTTTCCTCAAACTTCAGGCGCAGGGTGTCGTTGTTGCGGATGTTCATCATGTCGTTTCCCAAAGATGTGTGGACGTTGTAAACCATCAATTTCGGTTCGGTCTTCTCCTGATTGATATTCAACGGGTTGAACATTGTGAAGCCATTGAATCCGCCGAAATACATCATGCCGTAGTTTCCGCGCATCGCGCCGTTCATAGTGAAGTCGTTGCCCTGCAGCCCGTCGCTGACATTGTAAATGGAGATGGCTCGTGTCGCCTTGTTGTAAGTCCAGATTCCGACATTCGACGCGACCCATGCGTTGTCTTCATTGTCAAAAACCACCGAATACGCTATTGGGCTGACACCGTCCTTTGCGTTCTTGAACACCCCGAAAGTCTTGGTGTCAATGTCAAAAGTCACGACACCGTTGTGATACGAGCCGATGTAAAGTTTGCCGTCGTTCCCCTTTGTGATGTTGTACAGCACATTGTTGTCTTCAACTTCAAAAACCTCACGACTTCCATCCATGATGGAATAGCGCAAAAGGCCTTTGTCAACTGTGATATACATGAAATCGCCGTCACAAAGAAGCCCGCGCGAATATCCGTTGAACATTCTTTCAGACGACTTCTCCTTGACGTTGATCTTCGAGACGCCGCTGCTCGTCGCGAGCCATATTCCACCGTGATTGTCATTGCATATATCATTGATAATCTGGCGGGAGAAGTCAGGGAGCCACTCTAGAAAGACCCTGTTCCCGGTGTCGAAACAGAAGACGCCTCGATAGCGTGTCCCGACCCAGAGATACCTGTCCCTGTCATAAAACACCTTGCCCACCCTGACCGATGCCATCCTGCTGTCATCAAGATTATAGTAATCCTCGAAGCTGTTGTACGAGTTCTTCGTCCTGTTGAAGACGAAAACGCCGTCGTCGGTACCCATGAACAGTTCGTTTTCACCAACCTGCGCGATGCTTCTGACAGGAAGGTTGTGAGTGCTTCCGTTATAAAGGCTGAAGGAGGTGAAACTCGAATTATTCTTCACCATGCTGTTGATCCCCAATGCGGTGGCAATCCAATAACGCTCGGAGTCGTCCTTGAAAAGCTTTGTGACATAGTCATCGGAAAGGCTGAGGTTCGCAGAGCCGTAACGTGTTATGTTGATTGTCGAGCCGTCATTGACATTGAACCTGAAGACACCGTTGCCGTTGGTGCCGACAAGGATCTCATCCTCATCGAAGTCGATGACGTTGGTGATGTCAGGAGTTATCATGCCTCTTCCTGTAATCTCAAAACGGATCAGGCAAAGGCTATCCGTCTCATTTTCAGCCTTGTACAAACCGTTTTCCGTCCCAAAGAAGACGTGATTTCTGTCGAAGACGCAGATGTCGCTGACCTTCACATCGTTGAATTTCCTGATGTCGCCGTCACTTTTGACAAACACGCCGTCGGCGCCCGCAATCCACCACTGATTCCTATATTCATCGAAGGCCATGTCATTAACAGCCAAAGTGTTATCGCAAATCTTTGAGATCTTCTTCCCTTTCCTGTCGAGTTCAAAAAGGCCGTCGTCGGTGCCTATCATCACGACATTGCCGCGGGCGTTGTGCATGGCATTTATCTTTTTGTCAGCAAACAGGCCAGACACCTTGCAGTCGCCGATGTTGACTATCGAAAGCCCGCTTTCGGTGCCGACAAAAAGGCTGTCGCCGACACACAGCAGACTCGTAATCATCGCGTTGATTGACTCGTCGCATTCGTAACTCGTGAAATTGTAGTTGTCGAAATAAAAAAGTCCGTTGACAGTGCCGAGCCATATCAGGCCGCGGTCGTCCTGAGCCATGGCGGTGACGGTGTAAGAGCTCATGGATGAAGGGGTTACGGTTCGATGATAAGAGTTCCGGAAAACCACAAAGCCATCGCTGTCCTGCCCTGAAACAGTGTTTCCCATACCCAAGGCAAGGCAAAAAAACGCGACGGCACACGAAAATATGAAATTCAGACGTTTATCCATTGTTTTAAAAAAAATCGGACAAATTTACACATTTTTCAATTACTTATCATACATAAACCGATTTTATGTATTTTTGTTCAAAAATTTTTTGAAAAAATGAAAAAAATCTTCAAGATATTCGGTGTCACAGTCATTTTGTCGGGCTTGTTTGCTTCCTGCAACAGCAGGCCGGAGAACCCGAACGAGCCTGATGTTGACATCAACTTCACGATCAACCCGAACTCGATGGAATATTTCGACCTGAACATCGTGAGCGGCTGGATGTATGTCATGTCACGTTATCCGAGCCGCGGAATCATCATCTACAGATATTCGCAGGATGAATTCAGAGCCTACGAGCGGACACCGCCGAACGACCCGAATGCCTGCGGCGAGGAGAACAGACTTTATGTGGATCCGCCGTTTGTCATCGACAGCTGCCTCGGCTACAAATACTCCATCCTCGACGGCGGCCTTATTGAAGGCGGTCCAGGCTACAACCTCATCCAGTACTACACGCAGTACGACGGCACGATGTTGAGAGTTTATAATTAGATAAGAGATAAGAGAGGCTGGCGCACAAGGAAGACAAACCATTGTGCGCCAGCCACTTTCAACTTTCTAACTTTATGAACTTTCGACTAATATCTGTAAATATCAGCTTTGTACGGGCCTTCAACAGGGACACCGATATAGTCGGCTTGTTTCTGCGTCAGCTTGGTAAGTTTCACGCCGATTTTCTCGAGATGAAGTCGTGCCACTTCCTCATCGAGATATTTCGGAAGGCAATATACATCAACAGGATATTTGCCGCGGTTCTTCCAGAGATCCATCTGTGCCAAGGTCTGGTTTGTGAACGAGTTGCTCATCACGAAGCTGGCGTGGCCTGTGGCGCAGCCGAGGTTCACGAGACGGCCTTCAGCGAGTAGGAATATCTCGTGCCCGTCTGGGAAAATGAACTTGTCAACCTGAGGCTTGATGTTCACTTTCTTTATTCCCTCGAAGTTTTCGAGTCGGCTCACCTGAATCTCGTTGTCGAAATGACCGATGTTGCACACGATGGCCTGGTTCTTCATCCGGAGTATATGTTCGAGCGTGACAACATCACAGTTGCCGGTACATGTGACGAACACGTTGCCTTCCTTGACGGCCTCTTCCATAGTGGTGACTTCATAACCTTCCATGGCGGCCTGAAGTGCGCATATCGGGTCTATTTCCGTCACGATGACGCGTGCGCCGTAAGAACGCATCGACTGTGCGCAGCCCTTGCCGACATCGCCGTAGCCGAGGACGACGACGACCTTGCCCGCTAACATCACGTCGGTGGCGCGTTTGATGCCGTCGGCCAACGACTCGCGGCAGCCGTAGAGGTTGTCGAACTTCGACTTCGTGACGCTGTCGTTCACGTTGATGGCCGGGACGAGGAGCTTGCCTGCCTCTTTCATCTGGTAGAGACGGTGGACGCCCGTCGTGGTCTCTTCAGAGACACCCTTCCAGTTCTCAACGACCTTGTGCCAATGCGTCGGGTCTTCCTTATATGTCGCGATGATGACGCTCATCAGAGCTTTCTCTTCTTCGTTTGAAGGCTTGACCTCCATGAGTTTAGGGTCGTTTTCGCAGTCGAAACCTTTGTGAATCAACAAGGTGGCGTCACCGCCGTCATCAACGATAAGGTCAGGGCCGCTGCCGTCGGGGAAAGTGAGGGCGCGCATGGTGCACCACCAGTAGTCCTCGAGTGTCTCACCTTTCCATGCGAAGACGGGAGTGCCTGTCGCGGCTATTGCGGCGGCGGCGTGGTCCTGTGTCGAGAAGATGTTGCAGCTCGCCCAGCGCACATCCGCACCGAGAGCCTTCAACGTCTCGATGAGACACGCGGTCTGCACCGTCATGTGCAACGAACCGCTGACCTTCGCGCCTCTGAGCGGTTTCTCCTCGCCGTATTTCCTGCGCAACGCCATAAGCCCCGGCATCTCATGTTCCGAAATCTCGATGTCTTTTCTTCCCCATTCCGCAAGGCTCATATCAGCCACGAGGTTAGGGAGTTCCTGTTTTTTTAATTCTTCTTTCATATAAAATAAATCTAAAATTCAAACACCACGGCATGTTCGGCCGTCACTTCACCATTAATATTAATAAGGTATTCGTCAGCGGATTTTCTCACCGAGACCTTGTTCCTGCAACCAAGAATCTTCGGATGCCCTTTGTCAAGTCCTTTTATATCACATTTGACCTCAATTGTTTGCGGCAGTTTCTCGCCTTCGTCCAAGAGATAGAAAGCATAGATTTTCTGCTTGCTGTTTTCAGATGCTGGAATCTGTGTGAAACGGAATTTCCCGGAGCAATAAGGATAGATCGGTCTTGTCTTGTAAATGGCATTCCCATTGATTTTCATCCACTTGCCTATTTCATGCATCCTTGAAACGGCTGTCGGTGGCAGCTCACCTTCCGGCGACGGCCCGACGTTGAGGAGATAATTCCCGCCTTTCGCCACAATATCGACCAAAAGATGGATTATCTTATTGGTTGTCTTGTAATCATCAGTCTCTACATACGACCATGAGTTGCCCATCGACATACACGTCTCCCACGGGAACGGAAGCAACGTGTCGGGGACCTGCTGCTCCGGTGTCTGGTAGTTCTCGTATTTCCCGTGGACAGAGCGGTCAACAATCAGCAGGTCGGGGTTGTTCTCGCGGGCCATCGCCGCAATCTTCGGCATGTCGATGTCCTGTATGTAGGCCTTGCAGCCGAGCCACGGGCGCGTCTCGTCGTCGATGCTGTATTCCGGACGGACCCAGCCGCCGTCGAGCCACAGGATGTCGATGTCGCCGTAGTTGTGCGCCAGCTCCTTGATCTGGTTGTAGGTGAAATCGCTGAAACGCTGCCATCTTTCAGGATATTTCTGCGGGTCGTAGTTGACATTTCGGTCGGGTGTCGCCCATTGCTCCGCCCAGTAATCCTCGTGATGCCAGTCGGCCTTCGAGAAATAAAGTCCCGTCCAAAAACCTTGATTTCTAAAGGATTTCACTATCTCACCGGTGATGTCGGCCTTTTCATTTTCCGAAAAAGGACACGAAGCATCGACTGTCGAATACGCCGTTTCCCTGGTGTCGTACATGCAGAAGCCGTCATGATGTTTCGTGGTGAACACCACATATTTCATCCCGGCCTCCTTTGCCAACGCCGCCCATTCGTCAGGGTTGAACTTCACAGGGTTGAAAGTCTTATTAAGTGCCTGATAATCATTTTTATACTGAATGTAATTGACATCTCCCCTGTCAATCCAGTCTTCGTTGCAAATCGACCACGACTCCACGACACCCCATTGGGAATACATCCCCCAGTGCATCATGAATCCGAACTTCAGATCCTGCCATTCGGCAATGCGGTTTGTGATAATCGGATCGTCTTCCGGCTTCGTCAGATCCTGTGCGAAAGCGGCAACACCCCGCCCGAAAATCGCAACACCCATTAATAATATAGCACTTATAAGTTTCTTCATACCTTTAAAATCAGGTAGTTAGGTTATTAGGAGATTAGGTAGTTAGAAACCTTATCTCCTTAAACTCCTAAATATCCTACTATCCTACCACAATATTTATAATTTTTTTCGGGATGATGATGGCCTTGCGGACAACCATTCCCTCAATCCATTTCTTCGCTTCCGGCGCCGCAAGCACAACATCGCGCATCTCGTCATGGCTCATGCCGAGAGGAAGTTCGATGTCGAAACGTTTCTTTCCGTTGAACGAGACAGGATAGAGGAACGTGTCTTCGACAATATGTTTCTCGTCAAATTCAGGGAATTTCTGGTTGACGACGCTGTCGTTGTGGCCCATCTGATGCCAGAGTTCCTCGGCGATATGCGGTGCGTAAGGCGAAATCATAATTGCAAGAGGCTCAAGGATTTCACGTTTGTTGCACTTCATGTCGGCGAGTTCGTTCACACAGATCATGAAAGCGGAGACGACTGTGTTGAACGAGATGCGTTCGATGTCTTCCTCTTCCTTCTTGATAAGCTTGTGCAAAGTCTTGAGTTCTGCTTTCGTCGCCGGTTCATCACTGATTGTCAGCTCGTTGTTCTCGCCGTTGTAAAGTTTCCAGAACTTGCGGATGAAACGGAACACGCCCTCGATGCCTTGTGTGTCCCACGGCTTCGACTGTTCGAGCGGGCCGAGGAACATTTCATAGAGACGCAGCGTATCGGCACCGTATTTGACAACGAGGTCGTCGGGGTTCTGCACGTTGAACTTCGACTTCGACATTTTCTCGATCTCCCAGCCGCACACCATGATATCGTTGCCGTCTTTGTCTTTCTCGAAGATGAACCGGGCGTCCTTGAGGTCATCGCGCCACACCTTAAACGCTTCTGTATCAAGAATGTCGTTATGAACCATATTAATGTCAACACGGATGCCGTCGGTGTATTCCTCGCGGCCGGCCACGTTCTTTGATACGAAGAGGTTATGAAATTCCATCCCGTCGCCGTCTTCGAACGAAGGGACACCCTTACCTGCTATGATATCTTTGATTTTCTGAACCGTTTTCTCCAGCTCACCCGGCATGAGGATGTCGCGCAACGGAGGCAGGAACAGTTTGCAGCCGAGTTGTTTAGCTATATCTTCGTATGCGTCGGCGACCTTTTCGAGACTTGCCATCTTCTTTGTCTCGATGATGAGATTCTTCGACGGGCAATAGAAGTCGAACTGACGGCGTCCCATCTTGTAGTCTCTCACAAACTCAACGCCGAGCTTGTTGTCTTTCAATTCCTGCCAGAGCGTCCATTCCGCCATCTTCTCGTAATTGGCGCGATATACGAAACTCGTCCTTCCCTGAATCATGCCCTGATTGACCATCTTCTTGAACGGCTCGTCCTTGCATGCGATGCCGATGTCGAACAGGAACTTGTTCCAGAAACGGCTGTAGATGAGGTGTCCTGTGCCGTGTTCGGCGCCGCCGATGTAAAGGTCAACCTGCTGCCAATAGTCGTTGGCTTCCTTGCTGAAATATTCGTTCTCGTTGTGCGGGTCCATGTAACGGAGGTAATATCCGCTTGAGCCGGCGAATCCCGGCATGGTGTTCGTCTCTATCGGGCAGCCGTCTTCCGTGACCCAGTTCTTGGCACGCGCCAAAGGCGGCTCACCGTTGTCGGTCGGTTTGTATTGGTCGATTGAGGGGAGTTCGAGCGGCAGCTTATCTACATCCATCGGATAAGGCATTCCGTTTTTGTAATACATCGGGAATGGCTCGCCCCAGTAACGCTGACGGCTGAAGATAGCGTCACGGAGACGGTAGTTCGTCTTGCCCTTTCCGATGCCGAGCTTCTCCAGCTCCTGAATCATGCGCATGATGCCCTCTTTAACGGTAAGTCCGTTGAGGAACTCCGAATTGACGAGGACGCCTTCTTTCGCGTCGAACGACTCCGTCCATGCCGAAGGGTCGGTCTGTTCCTCGCCCGGTTTTGAAACAACTTGAATTACAGGCAGTTCAAAATGTCTTGCAAAAGCGAAGTCGCGGCTGTCGTGCGCCGGCACCGCCATGATAGCACCGGTGCCGTAGCCCATCAGGACATAATCCGACACCCAGATCGGGATGTGTTTGCCGTTGAACGGGTTGACGGCGTATGAGCCGGTGAACACTCCGCTCACCTTCTTCACCTCCGACATACGTTCACGTTCAGAACGGTTCTTCGCCCATGAGACGTATTCCTCAACGGCGGAACGTTGTTCTTTGGTGGTGAGTGTCTTTATCAGTTCATGTTCAGGCGCGAGCACCATGAATGTCACGCCGAACAGCGTGTCGGCGCGCGTCGTGAACACCTCGAAATCAATATCTTTGTCGGCAACTTTGAAGAACACCGATGCGCCCATCGACTTCCCGATCCAGTTGCGCTGCACGTCCTTTATCGACTCGTTCCAATCGACGGTCTCGAGGCCTTCGAGGAGGCGTTCCGCGTAAGCGGTGATTCTCAACAGCCACTGCCGCATCGACTTGCGTTCCACCGGGAATCCGCCGCGCACCGAGAGACCGTCCTGGACCTCATCGTTGGCGAGCACCGTGCCGAGTTCCGGACACCAGTTCACCATCGTGTCGGCGAGGTATGCGAGACGGTAGTTCATCAATGTCTCCTGCTGCTGCTTCTCGCTCATCGCATTCCACTGCTCCGCGGTGAAAGTCAATGGTTTTGTGCAAGCCGCGTCGAGGCCTTCAGTGCCGCACTTGCCGAAAACCTCAACGAGTTCGGCAATAGGACGCGCATGTTTCGCCTTGTTGCAATAATAAGAGTTGAAGAGCTGGATGAACGTCCATTGCGTCCATTTATAATAATGAGGGTCACTGGTGCGCACCTCGCGGTTCCAGTCGTAGCAGAAACCGATCTTGTCCATCTGCTCGCGGTAACGGTTGATGTTCTTTTCGGTAGTGACCGCAGGATGCGTGCCTGTCTGGATGGCGTACTGCTCCGCCGGAAGCCCGTATGCATCATAACCCATCGGGTGAAGCACGTTGAAGCCCTTCAGACGCTTGTAACGAGCGTAGATGTCTGATGCGATGTAGCCGAGCGGATGCCCGACATGAAGACCCGCCCCCGACGGATACGGGAACATGTCAAGCACGTAAAACTTTGGTTTTGAGTGATCTATCTCAACTTGATACGTCTTGTTCTCACGCCAAAACCCCTGCCATTTCTTTTCAATTTCCTCAAAATTGTAATCCATTTTATGCTATTTCTTGATGAAACGTCTCACCGCTTCACTGTTTTGTTTAAATTATTTAGATTCCGAATTGTAATAATTCAAGTTTTTCCACGTTTCAAAAAAACGTACAAAAGTACAACATTTTTCAATTGGACTGAACATTGTTTGCATAAAAATACTAATTTTGCGACTTTCAAAATGATATGAAAGCGAATTTCTATACACATAAGAAGAGATGGAAGATAGCATTGGCTGTCATGGCCTTGATAATCGTTTGTGCTTCAATATATTACACAAACATTTTGGTAAAAAGATTTGCGGCGCAGGAGACAAAGCAGATTGAGATGTGGGCTGATGCGGTGCAGAGTCACGTGGAGCTGATGAAATACACGGAGACATTTTTCGACGAGGTAAGCGAGCAGGAGCAGAAACGCGTGGAGCTTCTGGCATTGGCGTACAAGAGTTTCTTAGAATCCGGCCCTGACGAAAACACATCCATCTACCTTGAAATCATAAGGAGCAACATCAGCATTCCGGTCGTCATCGCCGACAACAACGGGAAGATACGCAACTCCATCAACCTTCCGGAAAAGTTCAGGGACAAGAAATACTTCGACGATGAGATGGTCGCGGAGTTCAACGTCTATCCGCCGATAAAGATTGACCTTTACGGCAAGACGTCGTGGCTTTTTTACAACGAGTCGCTCATCTACACCGAGCTGAAAAGCGTCCTCGATGGCATGTTCCAGATTTTCGTCGCCGATGTCACCGACAACGCCGTGGGCGCGCCGGTCATCATCGTTGACAGTGTTGACAACAAGGTGCTGGCTTACGGGAAACTCGACAGCCTGAAGATGCAGGACAAGGGATACGTCGCAAGACAGCTCCAAATCATGCAGGAAGACCACTTCCCCATCAAGGTGAACTACCTCAACGGCAACAAGGTCTATATCTACTACAGAGGCTCCGACCTTCTTCAGCAGATGCGTTATTTTCCTGTGATTCAGATACTTATCTTCGCTTTCTTCTTTGTGATTGCATACCTGCTCTTCAGTTACGCCCGACGTTCGGAGCAGAACCAGGTGTGGGCGGGAATGGCGAAGGAGACGGCGCATCAGATCGGCACGCCGCTCAGCTCGCTCATGGGCTGGGTCGAGCTTCTGAAACTCGAAGAGAAGCCGTTCATCGGGACGTCCGACATGGAGAGCGACATCGAGAGGCTGAAGACGATAACGGAACGTTTCTCCAAAATCGGTTCCATCCCGACGTTGGAGCCGAGCGACGTGGTCGAGGTAACACGCAAGACAATGCGTTATTTGCAAAAACGGTTCTCGTCGAAATTCGACTTCCAGATACAACTCCCTGAACGCGAGATTGTTGTGCCTCTCAACGCCGCCCTGTTCGGATGGGTCCTGGAGAACCTCACGAAAAACGCCATCGACACCATGACCGACCACGGCAGCCTCACCATCGAGATGACCGAAGACGATGCCAACATCTTCATCGACGTCACCGACACCGGCAAAGGGATGCCGCGCTCGATGTTCACGCAGGTCTTCAAGCCCGGCTACACGTCGAAGAAACGCGGCTGGGGCCTCGGCCTCTCGCTCGCGAAACGCATAGTCGAAGACTACCACAAAGGAAAAATATTCGTGAAAAGCAGCACCATCGGCCAAGGCACGACATTCAGAATCATTTTGGAAAAGAATCTTTGATTCGGACAACCAAAATTCAATATTATTTCGTACTTTTGCCGTTTGAAAATTTCTTCAAATGAGAATAAATGAAAAGATAAAAATCCGCAATGTGGCCGGAGAACAGATTGCCATGCTTCACGAAAACAACCTGATGACACGCATCGTGGCATTCAACGAGACCGCTCTTTACCTGTGGAACTCATTGTCAGACAAAGATTTCACAGTTGACGACGCGACAGGTCTCCTTCTCGAGAGATACGATGTCGATGAAGCGACAGCAAGGAACGACGCCGCCAAGTGGGTGAAAAATCTCGAGGACAATGGCTTGCTCATCTAATAAAAGAACCGTCAGATATTTCATCGGCGGACACGTGATGGTCGTCAACGGCGGCGACTCCGTCAGGTGCGTCCGCGAGATGAACGGCTTCGATGTCTTTGAGATCGGCGAAAACAGCATCGAAAAGCATGACGGCATCGAACCTTGGATCGTCAATCTCGATGAGAAAGTGCTTTCGTTGACGCCATTGAAAAAAGTTTATGAAGTTGAATCCGACGGCATTACGAGCAGGTTCGGCTTCAGGGGCGACATCCCCGCCTTCGAGATGGAAAGCGAGGAAAGGAACGTCCGTTTCAACATGGAGTACCGCGGCGGGCAGATATTCGGCACCTCCCTCAATGACGCCGATGCGATGAGATTCGCATTGTGGTTCGCTTTCAACCTCTTCGGCTCGGAGGTCGGAGCATACGGTGTTCACACGTCCTGCGTCGTGTATGAAGGACAAGCCGTCATGTTCCTCGGCGAGTCGGGGACAGGAAAGAGCACACATACGAGGCTGTGGTACAACAACTTCGAGGGTGCCTCGCTTCTGAACGATGACAGCCCCATCGTCTCCACCGAAAGCGGGAAACCTATGGTTTTCGGCTCGCCGTGGAGCGGGAAGACACCGTGCTACAAGACGCAATCGTACCCGCTGAAAGCCGTGGTGCGTCTGGCACAGGCACCGGAAAACAAGATGAGACGCCTCAACCCGCTTGAATCGATAACAGCGTTGTTCCCGTCGTTCCCGCCGGCGTTCGCAAAAGTCGATGAGCTGAACGGGAAAGTACTCGACAGCGTGTCGGAGATTCTGATGCAAGTGCCGGTTTACAAACTCGACTGCCTGCCGGATGTGGAGGCAGCAGAACTTTCGAGAAAAACAATATTCGGGAAATGATAACGGTACCAAACGAAATAGTGTTCGATGAAGTCGAAAAA
This sequence comes from Bacteroidales bacterium, assembly GCA_024400305.1. Taxonomy (GTDB): domain Bacteria; phylum Bacteroidota; class Bacteroidia; order Bacteroidales; family F082; genus Limimorpha. The sequence goes on from JAKSMX010000001.1 coordinate 214,659, forward strand.
TGCGTGGCACGCGGCGAGAACATAACCATTCCGCTGCGAGGCACGAGCATGACACCGACACTTGAGGACGGCTGCCTCGTCACGCTTTCGCCTGTCGTGAACACTGATGTACTCAACAAAAACGCCGTGCTGCTTTTCCGTTACAACGGCAGACACATACTGCACCGCTTCCATCACACCGAAGGCGAGACCATTGTGGCACGCGGCGACAATCTGTATTCTTTTGAAAAATTCAACAGCAAAGACATTGTTGCGGTCATGTCTTCCTTCAAAAGAAAAAACGGAATTGTAATACATTGCAATTCATTTCGTTGGAAAACAATGACTTTCTTTGTCCATATCGTAAGACTTAAGAAATGGATCATCAGGAAGTTCAAGAAACACATATTAAAAACAGTTTGATTTTTGGTAAAAATAAATAGAAAACAAATATGAAATCATTACTTGGAATGTCATTTGCGGAGCTTCAGGAGCTCGTGGCTCAGCACAACCTGCCGAAATTCACGGCGAAACAACTCGTTGAATGGCTTTACCTTAAACGGGTTAAGACCTTCGATGAGATGACGAACCTCTCGAAGGCGACGCGTCAGCTGTTATCAGAAAACTACACGACAGGCTACCGCGACTTCATCACCGTCCAGGAGTCGAAAGACGGCACGAAGAAATACCTTTTCCCTGCGGAGAACGGTTTCATCGAGGCGGCTTACATCCCCGAAAGGGAACGCGCCACGCTGTGTGTGTCGTGCCAGGTCGGATGCAAGATGAACTGCCAGTTCTGCCAGACAGGGAAGCAGGGTTTTGAGGGAAACCTTTCGGCCGGCGACATCATAAATCAGATTCTCAACCTCCCGGAGTTCGAAAAACTCTCGAACTTCGTCTTCATGGGCATGGGCGAGCCGATGGACAACTACGACAACATCATGCGGGTGCTTGACATCATGACATCGGAATGGGGTCTGGCGATGAGCCCGACACGCATCACCGTCTCGACATCAGGTCTGATTCCGAACATGAAACGTTTCATGCAGGAGTCGAGATGCAACCTTGCGGTCAGTCTGCACAGCCCGTTCCACGACGAACGCACGAAGATCATGCCAATTGAGAACAAGTTCCCGATAAGCGAGGTGATACACGCCATCCGCCAGCACGACTGGAGCGGACAACGCCGCGTGTCGTTCGAATACATTGTGTTCAAAGGACTTAACGACAGCCAGAGGCATGTCAACGAACTCGCAAGACAGCTCGGCCCGCTGCGCTGCCGCGTGAACCTGATAAGATTCCACGCCGTACCGGGCGTGCCGATGCAAAGCCCGACGATGGACGACATGATACGTTTCCGCGACCGCCTCAACGACAAAGGCATCATAGCGACGGTGCGCGCCTCACGCGGACAAGACATCGACGCCGCCTGCGGACTGCTCTCAACAGCAGCCAAAGGAGAAGAATAAAAATGGGGTGCGGCATTTCTAAAAAAGAGACTGAAGAAGAAAGTCAATGGAACACAAAGCGCAATGTATTACAAACCCACTGCGCCTTGTGTTTTTATTTTATCACTTTTATTTGTTTTTCAAATAAAAAGTCGTACTTTTGCAACGATTAATATATTATGCCTTCAAGAAAGATTCATAAAGTGCTTGTCGCTGCTCGAGGCGAGATTGCCGTTCGTGTAATAAGGACGCTTAAGAAGTTGAGTATCAGTTCTGTCGCGATATATGCCGACAACGATTCCGACGCCCTTTTTTGCAGGATGGCCGACGAAGCGCGTCCGCTCGGCGGCGGAACGATCCGCGACACATACTTAAACATTCAGAAAATAATAGATGCAGCACTCGACACAGGCGCCGACGCCGTTCATCCCGGCTACGGGTTTCTGTCAGAAAGCCCGGAGTTTGCCGAGGCCTGCGCCGAGAACAACATCATCTTCATCGGCCCCGACGCCGACGCCATGCGTCTCATGGGCAACAAGGTGGCGGCGCGCCGGTTCGCCATCGAACACCACATCCCCGTCACTTTCGGCATGACCGGGACCATCGACGAGATCGTCAGCAGAGCCGGAAGCCTCCCCTACCCCGTCCTCATCAAGGCGGCGGCGGGCGGCGGCGGCAAAGGAATGCACATCGTGAAAGACACCGCCGCATTGAGACCGGCCCTCGAAACGGCTTCGAGCCAGGCGTTGCAGTTCTTCGGAAACGGAGAGGTGTTCGTGGAACAATATATTGAGAACCCGCGTCATATCGAGGTGCAGGTTCTCGCCGACCATTTCGGAAACGTCGTCCACCTCTTCGAGCGCGAATGCTCGGTGCAACGCCGCTACCAGAAAATCATAGAAGAGTCGCCGTCGCCGACACTGACTCCGGAAAAACGCAAGGAAATCTGCGATACCGCCGTAAGTCTTTGCAGGCAAGTCGGTTACAAGAACGCCGGCACCGTCGAGTTCCTCGTTGACAAGGACTTGAACTTCTATTTCCTCGAGATGAACACCCGCATCCAGGTGGAGCATCCGGTCACGGAGCAACGCACCGGCATCGACATCGTCGAGGAACAGATCCGAATCGCCCGCGGCAAGGAGATGGGCTGGACACAAGACGTCATCCAAGACAACGGTCACGCCATCGAATGCCGCGTATATGCCGAAGACCCGGAAAACAACTTCGCCCCGGCACCAGACGAGGTGACACTCTACCACGAACCGCAGATGCGCGGATTGAGAATCGACAGCAGCATCGACAACGCCTGCACTATCTCCCCGAACTACGACCCGATGATTGCGAAAGTGATATGCTTCGGCAAACGACGCTCCGACGCAATGGAAATCATGCGCAAGGCATTACGCGAATATATCGTCCAAACAGAGAAAAACAACATTCCATATCTGCAAAGTATCATTGAAAATCAAGACTTTATAGATAACAAGATTGATACTTCATATTGCGAGAAACATCAGGATGAACTGATTGAAACGACACGGCGCACACGCGAAAACATCAAGAAAGAAGATGTCGCCGCAATGTTTCTGTTCTATGATTTCAACAAAAATTATTTGGAAAACAGAAATATTGACAACGTATGGAATGCCATCGGCTACTGGCGTTTTCAGATGTCATTGAATGTGTTTGTCGAAAATGTAAAATGCCATGTCTCAATCAAATCATTGACACACAAGGCTTTACATTGCACGATAAACGGCATTGAATATTCCGTCATGCTCACGCAGAACGACAGCGGCATCCGCAAGGTGATAATCAACGGACGCACGGAGGCGATTTTCGTCTCACAGACGCCGGGTCACGAGTCCTGCGTGCATTTCCGCGGGTTGGATTTCATCTGTCACCGAGGCGACCAGCTCAACGACATGCGCGAGTTTTCGCAGGAGGAGTTCGGCGATGAGGATTTAAAATACTATGCGCCGATGCCCTGCAACATCGAGAAAATCTGTGTGAGCGAAGGCGACACGGTAAGACGCGGCGATGTGCTTTGCGTCACCGTGGCCATGAAGATGTTTTCCGACATAGTGGCGAAATGCGACGGGAAGGTCGCGAAAGTCAACGTGAAAGTTGGCGACAAAGTTGACAAGAAGAAAGTTTTAATAGAATTGAGTATATGAATTTCGGACTTAACGAAAAACAGATTGAGTTTCGCGCCGAGGTGCGCGAGTTTGCCGAGAGAGAGGTGAAACCGGTGGCGGCGTTCAACGACGAACACGAGAAGTTCGACGTGGAGCTGACAAAAAAAATGGGTGACGCCGGTCTTCTCGGCATCTGCGTCCCGAAAGAATACGGCGGCCGGGAACTCGACACCTTATCTTATATAATAGCCGTTGAGGAACTCGCCCGCATCGACGGCTCGACGGCGGCCACCATCGCGGCCGACAACTCATTGGGCATCGGCCCGATAAAGGAATACGGAACAAAAGAACAGAAAGAGAGATACCTCCCGCGCCTGTGCAAAGACCATCTCTGGGGCTTCGGCCTGACTGAAGAGACGGCGGGCTGCGACTCGCGCGGAACAAAATCGACGGCAAGACTCGTTGACGGCCAGTGGGTTGTCAACGGCTCGAAGATTTTCATCACCAACAGTGCCACCCCGATGACACTCGGAAGCACCATTCAGGTCGTCAGCGGCGAGAGCGACGGCAAGCCGGAGTTCACCGCCTTCCTCATTGAGAACGACACGCCGGGCTTCACGCAACGTCCGATGGACCGCAAGATGATGTGGCGCGCCTCCAACACCGGCGAGCTGAAATTCAACGACGTGCGCCTTTCAAACGAAAACGTCCTCGGAAAGCCGGGACAAGGCTCACATATCATGCTCGCTACGTTGGACGGCGGCCGTCTGTCAATCGGCGCGATGGGACTCGGCTGCGCCCAAGGTGCCTACGAGATGGCGTTGGATTATTCAAAGAGACGCGTGCAGTTCGGCAAGCCGATATGCAAGTTCCAGGCCGTGAGTTTCATGCTCGCCGAGATGGCAACAAAAATCGAGGCGGCACGCGAGCTTCTTTACAAGGCCTGCCGCATGAAAGACGCACATCTTCCTTTCGGGAAAGAAGCGGCGATGGCGAAACTCTACTGCTCGACGGTGGCGGCGGAGGTCTGCGACAAGGCCGTTCAGGTGATGGGCGGACACGGGCTGCTGAAAGACTTCGACATGGAACGTTTCTACCGCGACCAGCGAATCCTCCAGATCGGCGAAGGCACAAGCGAAATCCTGAAACTCGTAATATCAAGATATATAGGCTGTTAGAAAATTTAATTTATCAACATAAAAATATAGAAATATGGAAATTACAAAACTTGAACAGATGTTTGACGTGCTCAAGAGCCGTCCGAAAAAACGTTTAGTTGCGGCTTACGCAAACGATGACCACACAATCTGCGCTGTCAGCGACGCCATCGACCACGGTTTGATTGACGCCACATTGGTCGGCGACCGCGCCACCATCGAAGGTGTCTGCAAGGCCGAGAACATCGATGTCAACAAATTCAAGATCGTTCAGGAGACTGACGACGTGAAGGCGGCTGCGATGGCATGCGACATCATCAACAGAGGCGAAGGCGATATCCTCATGAAAGGTCTTCTACCTACCGACAAGTACATGCGCGCCATCCTCAACAAGGAACGCGGACTCTGCCCGCCGAACGTGACACTCGCCCACATGGCGGTCATCGAGAACCCGAACTACCATAAATTGTTGTTCGTCAGCGATGCGGCCATCATGCCGGCACCTGACTTCAAGCAGAAACAGACCATCTTGAAGAACCTCCAGACGACAGCCAAGGCGCTCGGCATCGCCTGCCCGAAGATCGCGGTCATCGCCGCCACGGAGCAGATGAGCTACGGGATGCCGGCCTGCGTTGAGGCGGCGCTTCTCGCGAAGATGGCCGACCGCGGTCAGATCAAAGGCGCAATGGTTGACGGCCCCATCTCCTTGGACCTCGCCATCGATGCCGAAGCCGTGGCCATCAAAGGCTTCAAGAGCCCTGTGGCCGGCGACGCCGACTGCCTCCTCTTCCCGAACATCGAGAGCGCCAACGTGTTCTACAAATGCTGCACCAAGTTCGACCACTCCGAGATGGGTTCGTGCGTCATGGGTGCCAAGGTCCCCTGCGTCCTCTCATCACGCGGCGACACAGCCAAGACAAAACTCTATTCAATCGCTCTGGCGGCAATGTTAGCAAAATAATTATTAATCTCTAAAATAAATTGAAATGTACAAATTATTGATTATCAACCCAGGTTCGACATCGACAAAGATCGCTGTGTTCCACGACAAAGAACAGGTTTTCAAGAAAAACATCAAACACTCAACGGAGGAAGTCTCGAAATTTGAAAAAATCGCCGACCAGTTTGAGTTCCGCAAGGATGTGATTATGAGCGAGCTGAAGGCAGAGGGCATCGACCTCACAGGCCTCACGGCGGTCGTCGGCCGCGGCGGTCTCCTCCACCCGTTGACGTCAGGCGTCTATGAGGTGAACGCCGCCATGATCCGCGACCTCAACGAGGCGGCCAACGGCGAACACGCCTGCAACCTCGGCGGCCTCATCGCAAACAGCATCGCCAAGGAGTTCGGAGTGAAAGCCTACATCGCCGACCCTGTCGTCGTTGACGAGATGGACGACGTGGCGCGTTATTCCGGACACCCGCTGTTCCCGCGCAAGTCGATATTCCATGCCTTGAACCAGAAGATCATCGCCCGCACACACGCCAAGGCGGTGAACAGGAAATACGAAGACCTCAACCTCATCGGCATCCACCTCGGCGGCGGCATCTCCGTGGCGGCGCACAAGAAAGGCCGTGTCGTTGACGTCAACAACGCACTGAACGGCGACGGCCCGTTCACACCAGAACGCTCCGGCGTCCTCCCGTCAGGCCCGTTGATGAACGCCTGCTTCAGCGGCAAATACACCAAGAAGGACATCGACCTGATGCTCAAGGGACAGGGCGGCTTCGTCGCATACCTCGGCACCAACGACGCCCTCACAGTGGAGAAGGAAGTCCGCGCCGGCAACAAGGAATGGGAGAAAGTCTATCGCGCAATGGCTTACCAGATCGCCAAGGAGGTCGGCGGCCTCGCTGCATCAGCGTTCTCGATGGACGTTGACGGCATCTTCGTCACAGGCGGCATGGCCTACGACAAGCTCTTCTGCTCGATCCTCAACGACCACCTCCACAAAATCGCCCCGGTCTATGTCTATCCTGGCGAAGACGAGATGGCGGCCCTCGCAATAAACGGCGTCATGGTCCTCGACGGCGAAGTCGAAGCCAAGATGTACGAGTAGGAATTTAAGGTAATCAGAAGTTTGAGGTGATTAGGAATTTAGTTCCTGATTACCTCAAACTTTTTAAATTAATGAGTTCCATAATTTGTCGGCGGAATTAATTCAGGGCATATTTGACTTCCAAAAAATCGATTGCAAGCGTCTTTTCGTGTGAAAAACTCAAAAACAGGACGTAGCTACGTCAATTTTGTATAAAAAACCAAGAAAACAATGACATGCATGAGGATTTTATTCCTCCAACGGGTTCATATCATTATTTTTTGTAATTTTGCACCATGTAAGATGCACAAAGTGGTGCTTTTATGCACCCTACAAGGTGCAAATAAAAAAATATAGTATGACAGACGCTACATTAATACAATACATGAAGGAACAGATGAGTCTTGTTTCTTTGAAATTCAAGCGATACAATTATGACGAAATAGACTGGAACCTCCGTCTCGTATGCTTGAGTGGGCCTCGCGGTGTGGGTAAAAGCACGTTGGTTTTACAGCACATTCTGCTTACTCCAAATGAAAAATCGTTGTACGTTTCAGCTGACCATAGTTATTTCATGACCCATTCCTTAATTCAGTTGGCTGATGATTTTGTGAAAGATGGCGGCGAACATCTATATATTGATGAGATTCACAAATATGATGGCTGGAGTCGGGAGATAAAGCAAATTTACGACACGCATCCTGATTTGAAGACATTCATAACTGGTTCTTCTGTTCTCGACCTACTTAAAGGCGAGACTGACTTGAGCCGAAGGATGGTTATGACATATATGTATGGAATGTCGTTCCGTGAGTACATATTATTGACATGCGACATTGAAGTGCCTGTCTTTTCATTTGAAGATGTACTTTCTGGCAAAGCGAATCTCGGTGAGATTAAACATCCTTTACCATTTTTCCGGCAATATCTTAAAGATGGCTACTATCCTTTTTCAAAAGAAGGTGCATTTTACACCAGATTGGAGCAAGTAATCCGCCAGACAATGGAAGTTGACATCCCACAATACGCCAGAATCACTCCTGCAACCGGTCGAAAATTAAGGCAGATGTTAAACATTATCGCACAAAATGCACCATATAAACCAGAGGCTAACGGATTGGCCAGTGAGATTCACGTAAGCCGAAACGACATTCCAAACTATCTTCTTTACATGGAACAGGCGGGGATGATAGGACAACTTCGCGATAGCACTGGTGGCATGCGCGGACTTGGCAAAGTGGAGAAATTATATCTCGACAACACAAATCTGCAATATGCCTTGGTCGGTGAAAAAATTGATATCGGCAACGTACGTGAAACATTCTTTTATAATCAGACACGAGTGAGACATGATGTCATTTCGTCTCGCGAAAGCGATTTCCGCATAGGCGAATACACATTTGAGGTCGGTGGCAAGAAAAAAGGCAAAAAACAAATTCAAGATGTTGATAACGGTTTTGTTGTACGTGATGATATTGAATATGCTGCCGAGAACATAATCCCTTTATGGTCATTTGGTTTGCTTTATTAATTTTCAAACTCAAAATTTTTTTCAATACCATTCCTTTAAACTAAAATCCGTATTTTTGCAGAATGAAAAATTTCAGAATAATAATCGCCGCAGTAGTCTGCCTTTTCTGCCTGAACGTCAACGCGCAGCAGAAAAGAAAGACGCGCATACACATAATTCACGCCGACAGGAGCGAATACGACACCAACATCAACAGCGACGCCGACAGGCTCATCGGCAACGTGGTGATGCGCCACGACTCCACCTATTTCTACAGCGACAGCTCATATTTCAACGACAAGTCACAGCTTTTCAACGGCTACAGCCACGTCCACATCAAGGTGAACGACAGCACCGACATCTTCTGCGACAGCTGCAAATACCTCGGCGAGACGAAATTAGCCGAACTTTTCAGGAACGTCATCCTGAAAGACGACTCCACCATCCTGAAAACCAATTACATGACATACGACCGGGAGCAGCATCTCGCCACTTACCCGCATCACGGCACGATCGACCGCAACGACAAGCATCTTGTGAGCGAGAAAGGCTATTACCATGACGACACGGAAACGGCTTTCTTCCGGAAGGATGTCGTCGTCACAACACCCAAATACCAGATGTTCACCGACTCCTTGGTTTATGAGATACAGGAGGAGAAGATGACGTTCTTCGGCCCGACGAAAATCGTCAGCGATGACTACGTCCTCGACGGAAACCACGGCTGGTACGACGGCGTCAACGGTCTGGTGTATCTCGACAAAAACGCAAAGATAACAAGCAAGGAACATTCAATCACTTCAACGTCAATGTTTTACGACAAGGCGAAAGACCATGCGGAGGCGATTGGCAACGTTGTGATGACTGACACCGTCAACAAAGCCATGGTTCTCGGCGACTATGCGGAGATGTGGAAGAGGCTCGGCAGGGGATTCGTCACCGACAGCGTCCGCGCCCTGTACTACGGCGAGGACGACACTCTCTTCCTGCATTCCGACACGCTTTACGTCTATATGGACACCGTCACCGAGAAACTGACACGCGCCCTGGCATATTACAACGTGCGTTTCTTCCGCAACGACCTTCAGGGAAAATGCGACTCGCTCAGCTTCACCGTCAGCGACTCGACGGCGAGGATGCGCGGCACCCCCGTCATCTGGGCCGAGAAAAGCCAGCTTCAAGGCGACTCCATCAACATCGTAGTGGCGAACGAAACCATCGACAGCGTACTTCTCTATCCGAACGGCTTTATAATTCAACGAGATACAATCGAAGGCTACAACCAGATCAAAGGGAAGACCATAACGGCTTACTTCAAAGACAACGACATCGACCACGTCTATAACGAAGGCAACGCCGAGACAGCCTACTGGATACGCGAGGAAGACGGCACACTCGTCGGGATCAACTTCTCGCAGAGTTCATCTATGGACATCAAGATTGAAGACCGCGAAATCTCAAACATCAAATATTTCAAGAAAACGACGGAGACGCTCTATCCGAAAGAGAAGATGACACCGGGCAAGGAACTGCTCAAAGGCTTCGACTGGCAGGAGGAAATCAGGCCGAAAGACCGGCTCGACATCTTCCGCAAACCATCGAAAAAAACGGAGGAAGGAACAGAAGAGGGAACGAAGACGCCGCACCGCAGGAAGAAAAGTTAAGAGAAGAACGGTTGAAAAAATTTTCTTTCACACCGAAAAAAAATGTTGCGCGTATTGAAAAAATGTGTATTTTTGCAGTGCAATTCAGGCGGGGTATTAGCTCAGTTGGTAGAGCGTTTGAATGGCATTCAAAAGGTCAGGAGTTCGATTCTCCTATGCTCCACAACATTAAGTGATAATCGGTTGATTTTCAACGATTGTCACTTTTTTTATTCATGACTTTTGAACAATCAGATCGCCATTGCCGGGCGCACGTGCCGTGTATCCGGTTATCGAAATACAGCCCTGCTGGCAGCGCACAATGAAAAAAACCATCATGCGCCAGCCAACTTCACTCTCAACTCTTCACTCTCAACTCTTCACTCTCAACTCTTCACTCTTATCTCTCATCTCTAATTCCCGCACGAAAATGGCGATTGAAATCGGTTTTTTCCATGTCATCAAATTCTTTGAGACGACAACTGGCTCACCGCAGCCTGGAACACCCTTGCATTCACAAAGTTCTGGAAGTCAGGATTGGCGAAGTACGCTTGCACGAACTCCGTCTTTTCCTCCAGCATGGCAGCGACGATGTTGATGATGTCATCGTTGAAGGTTATCTGTGCCACCTGCCTGTCACCATTGCGGACGGCATTCGCAAAGCCAACGCTTGTCGCAATGCGAGCCGGCAGTTCCTCTATCTGACGTTGTACTTCGTCACGGTTTTTCAATATGGCACGAGCCTTGCCACCAATCTTCATATAGACCTTCTTCAGGAAGTGCTCGACTATGATTTCACACTTCTTTTCTATGGTTTCCGGCTGACGCTCCATGTATGCACGTATCTTGCCCAGCGCCTTCTTCTTGTCGTATTCAGGATCGTCTTCAACAGCCTTCAGCACACGATAATAAGAAGAATAAGGTGTGTAGTTCTTCAGCACATCGAGGATGAAGCCTTCCTCAACCGAGCTTGTTCTTCCGCCGCCATGCAAAGCGACGTTTCTTCCGGGTGAAAAGGCATGACCGGAGCCGCATTGCCAGAGATACCTGTTGCAAGGTTTGCTGACAGCGATCCGTTCTGACTGCTGTGTGCTTCATCTATGATAATGGCAAAGCGTTTGTCCTTCAATGAACTGCCAATCTCATCGAGGATGAACGAGAACTTGAAGATGGTGCTGATGATAATCTTTTTCCCTCCCGTCAACAGCTCACGGAGTGTTCCTGACTTATCCGCCCATCCCACGAGATTGCTCAATCTCCGGAAGGCATTGATGTTGTCACGTATCTGCCTGTCGAGATTCACGCGGTCCGTCACCACGATGATGCTGTCAAAGAGTTGTACTTCAGCTCGAATGTGGCGAGCGGCAGGCCGTTGACGAACACAACAAAATCAATCTCGTTGGCATTCACCTTTGAATACATCACCTGACGTATGACACCGAAAATGTTATGCTCGTATGCCACCTTGGCACTTGGATTCAGTTCTGACGGCAACGGATAATACAGATCAAAGGTTGAGCCGTTGAACTTATATCCCTTGCGCAGTACGTCTGTCACGCCGCGCTTTGTTATCTCGCTTGCCAGCCGGTGAAGAACTTGAAGCGCTCACTTGGCGAGGCGAAGCACATTGACTGCTTCACCTTCTCCGGCTGGGTTTCGGTAACGAAACGTTCCACCCACTTGTCAACCAGGGCGAAGTCCTTGTTGTAAGCGTGTGGAGTTTCCTGCTCGTAGCCGTTATGTTCACGGAGCCAATCATATCTTTTCAAGTCCTGTTTCTGAAGTGTCCATAGTGTATGTATTAGCAAACTTTTATCTGTCCTGTCACTACGTCGCTGATTAGACGCTGTTTATATTCTTTTATACCTTCAATCTCCTTGTTTACGTTCTCCACCATCTTGTCTATCTTCGCTGTGCGCTCGGTGATGTGGGAGACGATGGCGCGTTGCTCGGAGAGAGGAGGGACGGGAATGTAGATATTTGAAATATCGTTGTAACTCATCGATTGACGCAATCCTCCACCCATATCATAGAACACCTTCATTACATCGTAAGAATGCAGTAGTAGCTGAGTATATTCACTATTCATATTCTTCACGACTAAGCCAACATAGGCCGAAGTGATAATGCCACGATTCTTTACAAGTCCAGTTCTTAAACTTTTATGATCGTTTTGTAAATCAGTAAGTCGTAGAATAATATAGCCGGGATTAACGATTTGATAACTCTCGTAATTCTCTGGTACTAAACCAAAGTTAATGTTCTTTTTTACTATTACATTGCCATAGCTTAATGAGAGAACGCAAGACTCTACATTCCCTTTGTTCTTTTCTTTGTTGTCTTGACAAAACATCTTTAGTTTTACACAATCCCAATGCTCTGGCACTTCTGGCAGCCAAGGAATATTGGTTTGTTTCATCGTGACGTTTGGATTGAGACCTCGTGTCACAGCAGATGCTGTGACACGTTGTTTCATTTCGCCAAGCAGTTCCAACTCCTTCCGCTTCTGGGCTACCCATTCGTCAATCTTCCCACACTTGTCATCAAGGTAAGAGACAATAGCATGTTGTTCGGGGAGAAGGGGAAACAATGATTTTAAATTGTAAAAGTCTGCATTTCCAAGATTCTGAAGTCCCACAGTCATACCTTTGGAGGCAAATCCCAATATCAATCTGAATTGATTAGAATGGAACATATACTCATAATACTTGGGCACTATCGGTCTATTTTTTTCAAAAACTCCGTAGTGAAATGAAACCATTCCAACATATTTTGATGCAAACAGCACTCCTAAATGAGCTTTGAACCTATTTAGTACAATGTCCTCCTCAAGAACTCTTTTCCAGTTATCATAAGATGAGGTTTTTAAAGATGATTCTTTCATATCATCAGTAGGGATTAGTCCATCAACTTGTGATAATGACAATGGAATGTCATTGGGTTGGGGTGCTCTGACATTTTCCTTAAATATAAATCTATTTTGCACACATTCCCAATGCCCCGGAATTTCCCCGAGCCATTGCACTCCACTATCCTTATATGTATCGTATCGTTGTGCCACAAGTTAGTCTTCCATGAGTTATTCTTCTTTACCATGCTGAGCGAGAAAGAACTGTTTTTGCTGTTCTATCTCTCGACGAAGTTCCTCTTCAGTTGGCATGTATGCCATATATTTCGAAGCAAACAGCTGGTCGCTCTCATGCAGTACGGAATACCGGGCTATGGTCTTGTCCGTTTCGGTACAAAGCAAGACTCCTAAGGTTGGGTTATCATCTTCTCCCTTAACGATGTCGTCAAACATGCGCACATACATATCGAGTTGCCCAACGTCTTGATGTGACAATTTGTGCGTCTTCAGTTCAAACAAGACAAATCGCTTCATTCGATAATTATAGAACACCAGGTCAATATAATAGTCCTCGGTATCTGTCTTGATGTGTTTCTGTCTATCCACAAAGGCGAAGCCACGGCCGAGTTCCATGATAAACTGCTGAAGATTGTCAATCAAAGCCTGCTCCATCTCCGATTCGTCAAATTTAGTATCCTTGCGAAATCCCATGAATTCTGCAACAACGGGATTCTTGATATACTCCTTGGGGTCTTCTCCTTTTTCGATCACTGGCGACGGTAATTCCAGTTGCTGACGTTGAGAAGCCATCATGCGACCATAGTATTGGGTGGAAACATTACGCTCCAAAGTACGTGTACTCCACATCTGTTCTGATGCTTCCTTAAGATACCATAATCTTCCCTCGGGCGTTGCTTCACGCATAATGATACGTAAATGTGTCCAAGTCAGATTACGAACGCACGCGTTCGCAATTTCCAAATCTCTGAAACTTAAGTAGAAACGACGATATTGCTCTAAACTGCGCCTGCCATATCCTGATCCATACTCCAACGTAAGTTGTTGGGCAAGATTAGCAATAAGTCTTGCACCATACTTGGCTCTTTCCTGCCCTTGCTGTTCTTCCTCTACAATTCGCTTGCCTATATTCCAATAGGTAACAATGACAACTTGACCAGCTGCAGCATACGCCTGTCGTCTTCCTTCTTCTATAATCTTACGAATGTCATTCAAGACATTTCCTGTTTTTGTCAATTCATTCATACGCTTACTTCATTATCTCGTCCAACAATCCATCGGTGTCACGCTCTATGCTGCGGATGTCCTCCATGATGGCATCAAGGGTGCGGAGCTGCACTGGTTTGTAGAAATATTTGGTGAATGACAGCTCGTAGCCGATGATTGGTTCGCCAAACTCTGCCTCTGCGTCGTATGGCTTGACTTCCTTTTCATAAAAAGCTTCGATTCCGCCAAGGTATAGAAGTGGTATCTGTTCAGACTCTTTCTTCTCGCATGCCATGACCGGCTTCCCCTTTTTCAAGATGATGTTGCCTTCTTCATCACGCTTCGGACGGAGCACGGGGACCTGCCAATAACCGAACTCTTCATTCTTGAATATCTTGCTTTCTGGTGTTTCCTTGAAATCCATGAGAAGCTGAACGATTTTTTTGCGGTCAGTTTCAGAAGTCTCACAGTTCTTCTCTCCAAGGTTTTTACGGAGTGGAGTGCTGATATTTGTTGCGTCAATAAGTTGTACTAATCCCTTACGACGTTCTTCCTTGCGGTTAGTAATTATCCAGACATAAGTACCAATACCAGTATTGTAGAAATCCTTCTCTGGCATCGCAACGATGGCTTCAAGAAGGTCATTCTCAATGATATACTTGCGGAGATTGCTTTCGCCACCGCCTGCATTGCCTGTGAACAACGAGGAGCCATTGTGAACTTCAACTATGCGGGTCTCCAACGGTGTGTCCTTCATACGACTTACGTTGTTTGCAAGGAAAAGCATCTGGCAGTCGCCAATATCCGGCATGAAACTTGTTACGCCATCAAAGAAACGAGGGTCGGTTACTTCTTTCTTGTCGCCGACGCCCCAATTCTTCAGGTCTTCCTTCCATGGAGTACCGAAAGGAGGGTTGCTGATGCAGAAGTCGAATTTCTCGCCGGCATGTCCATCCTGGCTGATGGTCGAGCCAAAGGCAATATACTGATGGTCAACTGTGCCAAGACGATAAGAGAACTTGTTGATATTGCCATTTATCATGAGGTCAGCCTTACAGGTTGCGTAGGTATCAGGCTGCAACTCCTGCCCGAAGATACTTGTGCGGACACGCCTGCCTTCTTCATTGGCTATGCGCTCAATCTCTTCCTGTGCAATAGTCAAGATGCCGCCAGTACCACATGCACCATCATAGATAGTGTATGTATTGTCGGTTATCTTATCCTTGATTGGCTCAACGGCCAACTGTCCGAGCAAACGAACATAGTCACGAGGTGTGAAGTGTTCACCGGCTTCGGTCACGTTGTTTTCCTCATTGAATTTACGCAACAGCTCCTCAAAGATGGTTCCCATGGTGTGGTTGTCGAGTCCAGGCAAACGTTCAACCATTTCCTTTGTGCCATCTTCACGTGTCACTTCCTGCATCACAGGCTTCACAGAGAGGTTTATGTTATCATCCGTGAACTTTTCAAGGAGCGAACCGAGGCGGTTTGTTTCTGTGAGATTATCCACCTGCTGACGGAGTTTGAACTTGTCTATGATGTCCTGAACGTCCTGCGAGAAACCATTGAAATACTCAATGATATTCATCTTCAGACGCTGTGGATCGATTTCGTTCTTCAGCGTCTTCATGGTGAAGGCACTGGTGTTGTAGAACGGATAGCCAGTAACCTGAGTGAGGAACGGAGTGTAGTCGGCTATATGATGGCTGTCACAGAACTCCTTCCTTTCGAGAACGGCGGCTTTGGTCGGTTCAAGGAGCACGTCGATGCGACGCAACACCATGAACGGCAGGATTATCTTTTTGTAGTCGTCCTTCTCAAAGGCATGCACCAGAACATCGTTGGCGATGTTCCAGATGAAAGAGAAGAGAGCGTTATATTGTCTGTTGTCCATCGAGATTCAAGATTAGAGAATGATTAACTTCAACTTCAATTTGCACTTCGCCAGCACGAACCAGTTCAGAAACCTCAACGTTGAGAACCTTTTAGATTTTGGTGAGTGTCTCAAGATTTGGCGGCATTGCTTCTATCGCCGTGCGGTTTAATATCTCTCCTGCAAATCCTCCTTCAACGATTCAGAAATGGTCTTCTTCAGATCCATGATTTTCTCTTCCACGAAATTGCGTTTCTCTGGCTTGAAGATGTTTTTGACCTTGCCTTTCCTGAGTTTGAATTTCATATTGTCGAAGTCAGGGCCTTTTATCTCAAGTCCCAACAGATTGAGAATCGGCGGGTTAAGGACAGAGATGTTATAGTCGTAGCTCATATCGAGGTTATGCCGTCCGTAAAGTGCCGCCTGATATTTGTCGAGTGACACGACAAACGGATACACATCGATTTCGTTTCTGAACAGCGTGAACTGCACGTCGAGCGTGTCGATTTTGTTCTCGGTGTTCTTGTCGAACCTCAACAGTTTCTTTATTGTCTTGAATGTCTCGCTGTCAAGCACCACCAAGTCGGAGCCTTCAATGCTGCACGCCGCCTTGAGTGTCGAATATTTCAGCGAATAGTCCGCCTTGAGGTTTGTCTCCGCCGCGAGATGGAACTCGGCGTTTCCCGCGAAAGACTTCAGCATAGGCACGATGGTGTCGATGTCGGGGACGAGTTTTATCATCTCGGCTATGTCGATGTCGAGCAGATGGAAGTCGAAGCCGGCGTATAAATTGTTCTTTCTCGGCGACTTGTATATGGCGGTGAGCATCATCGTGGCGGCATCGGTGGTGAAGCCGACTTCACGCAAGACGAGGTTTCCGTTCTTGACGGTCACGTCGCCGCCTATGTTTTTGACATCAACATCAGAGAATTTGGCTCTATTAATTAAGGTGTGCAACGTGATGTCAGTTCCGAGCGGCACGATAAACGGGTCGTCTTCAACAAGTGTCGTGTCGGCAGTGGTTTGTTCCGCCACGGTGTCGGTGCTTCCCATGCCACTGAACAAGCCAAGCAACTCGCTGACATCGGTGTAGTCGGACGTGAACCTGAAGTCGCCGCGCAGCAGCTCGTTGTTATTAAAATATTCAATGAGATTGGTCATCTCACCCTTCAGGCTGAAATCAGAATTGCCGAGTATCACTCTGCTGTCTTCCACAAGAAGCCCGTTCTCGTTGTATTTCATATTGACGCTCGGAATAATCACCGACTCATCAAGGCCGTCAACGTCAACCAAGGCGTTTGACAGGTCGATGTCGAACTTCGGGTTCCACTTTTCAAGCGGTTTTTCTTTTGTCTCGTCGCAGTCGGCACGTGCATCCAAAGCCATTGATTCAGTGTTGAGTGCGAGGCCGTCCATCGAGAACGAGAGGCTGTCGCTGTTCAAGGCAGCCGTATATGAAACATCGCCGCCATCCGCCTGTTCCAGCATCGTCACCGCCCCGTTGGTGTTGTCGGCGTCAACATTGATGTCATCCATGTTAAAAACAAGGTGTGAGAAGCCGAACTCGCCGGTGACTGAAGGCTGTTTCGAGCCGCCGACGATGTCAGAAACGAAACCGCTGATGTCAAAGTCATCGAGGTTCACCGACATCATCTCCGAGACATTCGCGACGAGGTCGGTGCCGTTGACTTTCAGCTGCGCGAACTTCTTCACGTTTTCATTCGGGACGCGGCGCGGATACGCCACATTGACATTGAAATTATTCGACACCAAATTGATTGTGTCACAATAATTTACGATGAGGTCTTTCAGTGCGAGCTTCACATCGAACTGCGAGTTCGAAAGATTCATGTTCGTTACTTCAGCCACGCTGCCTTTCATATAGACATCGGCGTTGATTGTCCCCTTCACCTTTATGTCGTCAGGAATGAACGGTTTCACATCGGCGGTTTTCACGTCGGCCTTGACCCTGATGTCGCAACGGCGGCTTTCGTTGAGGGCGTCATTCACTTTTCCTTTCACATCGACGCTGCTGTTGTTCATCTTGGCTTTCAATGAGTTAAGTGTGATATCTGTTTCACCGTTCAAGTCTAATTTTGCATTAATGTCAGTATTTATCGCCCTTACCGGGAATGGCAGAGCTTCCGGCATCTCGAAAAACCCGTCGTTGAAGGCGATGTCGGCGGTGACGACGGGCATCGAATTTTCGTTGTAAACGCCCGCGACATTGGCGTTCAATTTCAGCTTGCCGTCGGCGTAGATGCCATCGAGAGCGTCGCCCAAGACGGCGTCCGGGACGAAATCGATGGTCTTCGCGACCTCCAAAGTGTTGGTCTTGACATCAACATTCATGTCGATGCCGTCCTCATTCATCGCGAGATGACCGGCGAGACCTATAATCAAGTCATTGACTGCCAACGACAAATCACCAATTGTAATGTCTTTTTCCTTCAAGGCCATACGAAGCGGCGACCTTGAATCTATCGTGACATTTACGTCATTCAGATATTCGTCTTCGCCGAGCGAAAGAGAAACACTGTCGATTCTTATTCCGGTTCCAGAGCAGTCCAGAAGATTAAAGTCACGCATAACGCATTGTGTCTCAATGGCAAAGCAATCAAAATCGGCGGAGATCATGTCGTTGCCGCTCATCAGGAAGTCGGTCTTTCCAAGACTGATCTTCGGAGAGCATTCGACGATGTCACCGACATATTTCAACCCGCTTTCAAGCTTGAAATCCTCCATCACGCTGTTGATTGAAGTCGAGTCGTCAGCGATATTCGCATCTATATCATTGATTTTCAGATAAAGATCTCCGAGATAAGCCTCCTCGTCAACCTTCACTTTCAAAGTCATGTCCATGCCGTTCACGGCGGCGTTGGTATTCGACGAGAGGTCTGTATAAGAAAGGTTTACGTCTTTGAGTTTCAGTTTGTCGAGGTCAATGCTGTATGACACCGGTTCTTTCTCCTCTTCTTTTTCTTCTTCATCGCCGCTCACAAAAATGTCGAAGTTGTTTTCACCTTTTTCGTTGAAAAAAGCGTTGACGCAGCCGCCATAAAGGTTCGCCTTGTTGACGATGATATTCTTGTTTGAAACCAACTCTTTGATATTCAATGCCACCACGCATTCTTTGATTGCCGCGAGAGTGTCATTAGGGCAGTCCTGCATCTTGTTGACAAGCACAAGGTCGTCGATTTCCACGCCGACATCAGGGAAAGTCTTGAAAAATGTTATGTCAACTTTTCCGATGTTATATTCGCATGTGATGAACTTCGACGCATATTTGTTGACCAATGCGGTGGTTCGCTTTGAATTCAGCACGATGTCAAAGACAACCACCAACACTATGAGAATCAAGCCTATAAGCGAGCCAAGGCTGATAAGCGTTATTTTCAGAGGTTTTTTCATATTTTATAGGATTTAGTTAATTCACGCGTTTCAGGTTTTCCGTCCTGCGCCATCCGTCGTTGTTATACGAGAACGACGATTCGGTGAGAACCAATATGTTACACATCTGCGGAAGCGATGCCGAGCCGGAATGGAAGTTTATGATCTGGGTGAACTTGCTTTTGTCGCTGTCCTCCAGCTGCCATGTGAACGTGTCGGCCTCGTCTTCATAGACATCATCGTCTTCGTTCCACATTTTGCCGGTGCCGTCGGAGTTGTAAACCTCATAATAGTTCGCCGACACCGATTTCCACCTGCCGACTATCAATTCCTGATTTGATTCTAAATCGTCCTTTGAGCATGATGTCATTGCAAAAGCCGCAATCAACACCGTAATTATCAATGATATTTTTTTCATATTAAAATGATTTTTCATTTACCATGACAACCCCGCATAAACATCAGATTTACACGGGGTTGTTTTTTCACTCCACGCTTTTCAATTAAAGAGCTGCTATCATTTCAATTTCAATGAGAGCGTCTTTAGGCAGCTGCTTCACTGCGAAAGCGGCGCGTGCCGGGCAGTCGCCCGAGAAATACTTGCCATAGACGGCGTTCATGGCGCCGAAATTGGCCATGTCGCTGAGCAGGCATGTTGATTTGACGACGTTGTCGAAGGTGCAGCCGGCCTCGGTGAGGATGGCCTGGAGGTTCTTCATGCACTGTTCGGTCTGTTCCGTGATGCCGCCTTCCGGGAATGCACCTGTCGCCGGGTCAATCGGGAGCTGACCTGAGATGAATAACATTCCGTTTGCTGCGATGGCTTGGCTGTAAGGGCCGATGGCGCCTGGGGCGTTCTTTGTTGCAATAGCTTTTTTCATTTTTCTATATTTTTAACGTTTAACATTCTTACGGATGTGGAACCGCTACGCGGTTCTCCCTTCACCTTTTTTCCTTCCACCTAATCACCTATCTCACCTAATAATTATCGCGATAGTCCTTCTTCTTGGTCAGCTTCAGGTCCTGCAACGCCGCCGCCTTTATGTTGATCTGGAAATTCCACGATTTATATGTCCCGTAAGGGATGACGTTGAATCGCATCTCCCAGCAATGCAGGTCACGGTAAATGGTGAGTGATGTGTATGAAAGCTTTTTCTGTTCAAAATCGTAACCTGTCTGCGCCGAGAACTTCCATTTCGGTGAGAGGTTGATGTCGCCCCTGACACCAAGTGTCTGGACTGTCCTCCGGAAATCTTTCGTGACGTAGTTGATGTATGTCGGCGTGTTTGTGATATTCAGGCTGTAGCTCAACGACAGCGACCATTGCGTGCTCCAGTCAACGTAACCGCCCGGATTGCTCATGATGTCATTCATCTCCTGCTCGGAGGCGTTCGGCGATGTCTTGGGCTTGGTCTCCCCTCCTTTGTTCTTTTTCTTCTTAAACGTCTCATTATTAAGAGTATAGTTCGCGCTGAAGTTCCAATTCACGCTTTTCTTTCTGAAAAGACGTCTGTTCACCTCCCACTCGAACTTGTTGATGTTCTTCGTGCCGGTGGCGTCGAGTGCGTAAGGGTCCCACGTGCTTGAATACTGTATGGAGAAGTTCTTGAAAAGCGTCGTCCTGCCGCTCATCGAGAGGTACGACCAGTTGAGCGAGTCTTTCGCGATGTCGTAGCTTCCTGAGAATGAGAAGCTTTCGATAAGTGCGATCTTCTTCATTCCTGTGACGGTGTCTTTTCTCGACGGCACTTTTATTTCAAGATTGTTGCCGAAGCTGTACGTCACGCGTCCGGATTCGGCGCTCGGCGGCGAGCCGTAGAGGCTGCCTTCGTAATAGCTGTACAGACGTTGTATGCCGCTGCCATCGACATAATGGCCGTAGCTGTTCCAGAAGTCGGTGCTGAAGTCGGGGTTGTACGAGAACCCAATCGTCGGGGTGAACACGTGGCGTATGGCGCGGACCGGGCCTTTTTTGAAGTTCAGCATTCCATAGATCTTCGTGCTGAAGTTACTCGACACGTCGAACGAGAACACGTTGCGGAAGTCACGGATAGTGTCGGTCAGGACACGGCCGCCGCCGGCAAGCGAGGTGTCGGCCTCCCACGACTTGTTGATATATTGGAAATACATCCTGTCGGTGAAGTTGGCCGATGTCGTCCACGACAGGTATTTGAACAGTTTCACCGGGATGTTGAGCGGCACGCGGTGCTGGAATCCGTTTTGCAGACAGTCGGTCCACCCGGGTTTGAAGATGAGCGAGTCGGCCATGCTCACGGTGTTCTTACCGCTCATCGAATAGCTGAGGTTGATGTCCTGATACCAGTGTTTCTTTCCCGGCTTGCCGAGTTTCTTGAACGGGTTGACGCGGTTCATGGTGAGCGACACTTCCGGAAGCGTCACCGTCATGATGTGCGTCAGGGTGTTCTGGCTGTGGCTTCCGTTCACGGTGAGATAAAACATGTCGTTGGCGAGACTCGTCTGGTACGCCACACTCGACTGGAACGTGTTGCTCAACTGTTCGTTTGTCGAGATGGCATTGTATTTGTTATAGTTGGAACTCACGATATAGACGTCCGCCGAGAACGACGACCTCGGTCTGGCTTTCGGGTCCTGTTTATGCACCCAGCGCACCTTGAAGTCTGTGCTTTTCGAGTAGTCGGAGGAGCCTTTGGTGCCGATTTTGTTCACGGCGTAGCTTCCTGCGAACGAGCCGCTGTAGCTGTAACGTTTGTTGTACCTGAATGTCGGCTTCACCGCCCAGCTCCCGCGGGTGTAGATGTCGGCGAGCACCTCCAAATCCATGTAGTCGTTGATGGCCCAGTAGAAGCCCATGTTCTCGAAATAGAAGCCGCGGTTCGCCGACTCGCCGAACGACGGTATCAGCACGCCGGAACGCTGTCCCTTGGAGTTCGGTATCAGCGCGAACGGCACCGCCAGCGGCAACGGCGTCTCGGCGAGCTTGACATACGCCCACTTCGCCACGATCTTGTCATCGGGGATGACACGCGCCTTGGCGAACTGGAACTCGAAATGCGGATGCGTCTGGTTGCTGCATGTCGTGAACGAGCCTGAACGTATGTTGATGGAGCCGTCATCCATCTTCTTGATTTTGTTCCCGTGGATATAACCCTGCGACTCCTCCGTGAAGACCTTGGTGATGATGCCTTTCTTCGTGTCGAAATTGAAAGTCATCTCTTCGGCCATGTATTTGCTGCCATCCTGCGAGAACACCGGCGTCCCGGCAAGCCTCCCGGTCGAATCCGGCATCCCCTTGGCGAACACGGTGTGATCCTCAAAGTTGAAGACGATGCAGTCGGCCTCGATGGTGATGTCGTCGTATTTCACCTGCGCATCACCGTAATAATAAATCCTGCTGTGCTTCAGGTCCTGAATCACCGAATCGTTGCACGACCTGTCAATCTGGTTGTCGATGGCGGATTTCTTCTCATCTTTCGCAGGAATCGTCACGGAAACGGTGTCGCCAACGGCGGTTGTGTCTAACAAAACCATCGAATCATTACTTGAAACCGAATCATTTTTCACAGCTGAATCAGAGACAAACAGCATGTCAGTCGGTGAAATTGTGTCTTTTTTGATGAGAGAGTCACTTCTCAAATCATGAATTTCATTTCCGTCATCGGAAGCATTTTCCGATTTATCATACTGATTATCAGTCAAATGTATAAACCTATGACTTCCGCATCCCATCATCGCAATGACAAGCGTGAAGAAAAAAACAACAAAAAGTTTATATGTATATGGTCTGTACAAGATTTTTTTATCTAATTTTGTAAAATATTTCAATCTGCAAAGATACAGTATTATGAGTTATAAACCATTATTTTTTATATTAATATGGAGTATTTTTCTTTTCACTCCTGATATTCAAGCACAAACAGGTAAAATCAAGACCGTTGTCATCGACCCCGGACACGGCGGGAAGGACTGCGGGGCGGTCGGAGCGAAATCCTACGAGAAGAATATCACGCTGAAAATCGCTTTGAAGACAGGCGATTACATCAAGAAGAAATACCCTGACGTGAAAGTCATCTACACGAGAGACGACGACTCCTCCGTTGACCTTTACGAGCGCGCGGACATCGCCAACCGCAACAATGCGGACGTCTTCATCTCCATCCACTGCAACTCCATCTCCAACTCGCCGAAGACCGGCGGCGCCGAGACATACGTCATGGGAGCGCACCGCGACGCCGCCAACCTCAACGTCGCAAAGAAAGAAAACGCCTCAATCCTCTATGAAGACAACGCCGACGAACATTACGGCGGCTTCGACCTGAACAGCACCGAGGCCTACATCGCGATGAGCTACATCCAAAGCGAATATAAAGATGAATCGCTTCAACTTGCGGAATATGTTCAGAATGAATTGGTTAACAAAGCCAAAAGAGGCGACAGAGGCGTACAGCAAGCCGGATTTCTGGTGCTTTACAAGACAGCGATGCCCTCGATTCTCGTCGAAATAGGTTTCATCTCCAATCCCAAAGAAGAGAACTATCTGACAAACGACAACGGACAATCGTACATCGCATCGGCGATTTACCGCGCGTTCTGCACCTACAAGACAAACTACGAAAAAGAGGCGCAGTCGGTTTATGACATGGCATCAACGGAGCCAAAAACCGGAACAGAAACAAAAACCGAAGCCGAACCGAAAGCCGAACCGAAACAGGAAGAGAAAATCATCGCCAAGGCAGAACAAGAAACCCAAACCGTTGTTAAAGACGAAACAAGTGTGGTTTACAGGGTTCAATTTGTTTCAAGAAGCTCAAAGGTCGCGAATCCGGAAGCCACGTTCAAAGGTCTGAAAGACATATATTTTTACGAATACAAAGGATTGATAAGATACACGGCGGGTTGTTTCAGCACAAAAGAAGAAGCGGAGAAATACCGCAGGGAGGTCGTCTCGAAAAAATACAAGGACGCCTTCGTCGCCAAATTTGAAAACGGTAAAAGGGTAAATTAAAATGGAAAACAAGAGAAAATCCATCATCATCGGGCTTTCGTTCGTCGGCGCCCTCATTTTGTTCATCTGGGGTTACAACTTCCTGAAAGGCAAGTCACTGCTCGAAGAATATCCTTATTATTACGCTGTATATCAGAATGTTGACGAACTTGCGCCCGCAAACAAGGTCCTCATAAACGGCATGTTTGTCGGACAGGTTGAAGAACTGTTTTTCAACCCGAAGAAAGACGGCACGATAATTGTGAAGTTCACCGCGAGCAGAGACATCCGCATTCCAGCCGACAGCAAGGCGTGCATCACCGGCTCGCTTCTCGGCTCCAAATCAATCAACATCTTACTCGGAAACTCAACACTCGACGCCAAGCTCGGCGACACGCTCGCATCAGGCATCGACAACGGAATCACCGAGATGATCTCGGCGGAACTGATGCCGCTCAAAAACAAAGTCGAGACATTGGTGATGTCAATCGACACCCTCGTCGGCAGCCTCAACTCGGTCATGGACGCGACGACACGCGCCGACGTGAAAAAAGGCGTGAACGACCTTTCCGCCTCACTCAACAACCTAAACAAGATTTCAAATGACCTGCAACAAATCATGAATTCCGAGAAAGGCAACATCACCGGCATCGTTGAGAACGTCGGAAACATCTCGGAAAACCTTTCGGCGGTGAGCGACTCACTTGCACAAATCAAATACAATCAATTGGTTGCATCATTGCAGTCAACAATCGACAACCTCGATGTCATCACCACGAATCTCAAGAACGGCGAAGGTTCCGCCGGGCTTCTGCTCAGCAACGATTCGCTTTACATCAACCTCACGAAAACCGTTGACAACCTCGGCGTCCTGATCAAGAAGATCGAGGAGAACCCGAAGAAATACATCAGGGTAAAGGTGTTTTAGGTGATTGAGGTGGTTAGGAGTGCGCCATCCACTTTCTACTTTATAACTTTATGAACTTTATAACTACTAAACAGCCTCCCACTCGACGATATTCTTCTTCTCTGAAGAGAAATTAACTCCGATGCGGAACAGTTTCCGCTTGTCGGCGGCGTAAGGCTCGGCGTAGCCTTTGTCATCAATCTGCTTCAACGCTTCGGCGGCGGTGCCGTCAAGCTTGAACTCGAAGATATAAACGTAGTCGTTTGTCTCAACGATGATGTCGGCGCGACCGCGGGAGTTTTCTTTTTCCGTCAGGATGGTGTAGCACGACAACAGATTGAATATCAGGTATAATGTGTAATGGTAGTGGCTCTCGTAGCTCCATGCGCGTTCCTGGTAGTTGGCGTCGTAAGGGATGCCGCCGAAGAAGCCGGTCAACGCGTCGCGCATGTCGTCAAGGCGGCACTCGCCGAGCATGTCGCTGATGTCCATGACCAAGCAATTCGTACCGCCGTGGCTGTCGTTGAGGTAGTCGTTGGCGAGCAGGTCAACGAAACCGTTCCTGACCTCGTTGTTAGGGAAGTCCAATTTGTAAAGCCCCTTCCTGCCGTCATAGCCTTTTATCGTGAGGTAGCCGCTCTGGTAAATCATGGCAAGGGGGTCTTCGGTGTCGGCCTTGTAGTCCATGAAATATTTCTTCGCGTACTGCTTGCTCAATATCTCCTGAATGTTCGTCCTGTTGCGGTCAAGCAGCTTCATCAGGTACGTCGGAGTGCCGGATGCGAACCAGTAGTCATCTATTTTCCTGACGTTCAGCGCATTCAGCACGCTGTACGGGTTGAAGATGTCGAGCATCACCTCTTTCGACGACTCTTCGTCCCACGCTCCCTCGGAGAAATGGTAGCCATCGTATTGCTTCTTGAGCAGCACATACATCTCGTCTTTCGTGCAGCCGTGTTTTCTCGCCATCGCCGCTATCTCAGAATCGAAATATTCAACAAGTTCATCCTTCGTTATGCCGCACAGCGCATCGAACCCGCTGTCCATGCTGATGTCCTCCGGCTGGTTGAAGCCGCTGAACACGCTCACCTGCGAGAATTTCGTCACGCCTGTGAGAAGCACGAAGCGGAGATGCTCATCGGCGACCTTGAACGTTCCGTAGAATTCCTTCAGCACGGCTCTGTTTTGAGCCTCCACAGGATCCATCAAGACATCGAGAAGCGGCTTGTCATACTCGTCGATGAGAACGACGCACTTTTTGCCAGTTTTTCTGTGGGCTTCGGCGAGGATTTTTGAGAAACGGAGACCCAATTTGTCGTATTTGCTCTCAACCCCATACAATTCCTCCCAGTCGTCCAAATACGATGAGATTGTCTCCTTCAGACCTTCAGGATCCCCAAAGCCGCCTTGTGCGAAATCTATCCTGAACACCGGATATTTCATCCAGTCCTTCTCCAATTCCTCAATCTTCAGGCTCTTGAAAAGCTCCCTCTCGCCTTTGAAATAGCTTTCCAATGTTGATATTAACAATGATTTGCCGAAACGCCGCGGGCGGCACAGGAAACAGATGTTTTTCTGCGCGAGGCTGTAAACGAGGGCGGTCTTGTCAACATAGACCATGCCCTCTTCGATGATTTTTCTGAACGTCTGGGTTCCGATAGGGTACTTCATAATTGTGATGTTTTTTTCAGGCTGCAAAGATAAAAAAAAAGTTTGAAAGTTTGTAAAGTACCTGACCATGAACTGACCCACAAGGAAGAAAACCCTCTTGCGCCAGCCACTTTTTTATGAACTTTACAAACTTTCTACTTTATAGCTTTATGAACTTTCGACCCTAAAGATTCGCCTTGAAGTATTCGGTGATCTTCGTGATGAGGTGCGCCCTGTCCATGCCATAGACGTTGTGGTCGTGGCCGGGATAAACGAAGTAGTCGAGCTGCTTGCCGTTGTGGATGCAGTTTTCGACGAAGCTGAGGCTGTGCTGCCACACCACTGTCGGGTCTGTCGTGCAATGGATGATGAGGAGCTTGCCCTGAAGCTTGTCGGTCTTGTTTTCGAGGCAGGTCAGCTCATAGCCTTCAGGATTCTCCTCCGGGGTGTCCATGTAACGTTCGCCGTACATTATTTCATAGTATTTCCAGTCGATGACCGGGCCGCCGGCGACACTCACCTTTATTGATTCAGGATAATTGATTTTCAATGATGTTGACATGAATCCGCCGTAGCTCCAGCCGTCTGTCCCGATACGTTCCGCATCGACGAAAGGAAGCGACTTGAGATAATTCACTCCCACCATCTGGTCGCGCATCTCACACTGCCCGCACTGACGGTGAATGACCTGCTCGAAGGCCTCGCCACGATCGGCCGAGCCTCTGTTATCCAAGGTGAAGACGATGAAGCCTTCCTGCGAGAGGTAATGCAGGTAGATGCCCGCTCCGGCTGTCCACTCGTCGGTAATCATCTGTGCGTGAGGGCCGCCATAGACGTATATGATGACAGGATATTTCTTTTTCGGATCGAAGTTGTAAGGCTTGATGAGACGTGTGTAAAGCGTCTGTCCGTCTTCGGCCTTCAGCTCGCCGAGTTCAATTGTTCCGATGTTGCATTCCTTGAGCGGGTCGGCGGCGGTGTAGAGATTCTCCGTGAAAGCACCTTTGACATAATGAAGGTCAACAGCTCTCGCCACGTCGGTGCTTGAATAGAAATCGAGATAGTAGTTGCCGCTCCTGCTCGGAAGTACCGAATGCGTCCCGTGGACCTTCGTTATCTGCGTCTTCTTCCCGTTCTTCAAATTCACCTTGTAGAAATGACGCTGCAACGGGCTGACCTCCGTGGATGTGTAGTAAGCGTTGCCGTTGCCGTCGAAGCCGTCGAACGAGGTGACGACGTAATCGCCTTTCTCAATTTGTTTTGCACTGAGCGTCTTGGTGTTATGAAGCCAGATGTGATAAAATCCGTCGCGCTGTGCGAGCCACACGAACTCCGTCGTGCTTCCCGGAAGGAAATGCGCCGGACCGACAGGCTCGACGTATTGCTCATCTTCATCGTGGAAAATCGTCTTGGTGAATTTTCCCGTCAAGGCATCGTACTCGTTGAAATCGAGAGAGTTCTGTCCGCGGTTCAGCTCGCCGATATAGACATGCTGGTTGTCGTTGTTCCAAGTGATCGCCGTGAGGTAATGGTCTTCGGGGCCGCTTGTCTTCATCACGATGTCCTTGCCGGTGTTAAAGTCATAGACATGAAGTTTCACGACATGCGAAGTCATTCCGGCCATCGGGTACTTGATAGGTGTGGCGGTGGCGACGCGTGCCGTGATATCAACGAGCGGATAGTCCGTCACCATGCTTTCGTCCATCAGGTAATACGCGATCTTGCTGCCGTCGGGCGACCAGAAGATTCCGCCGTCGATGGCGAACTCGTTGCGGTGCACCGACTGTCCGGCGATGACATGTTCGGGGTTGTTGGTGAGACGGAGCTGGTTTCTGCCGTCGGCGACGTAAAGGTCATTGCCGATGGTGTAGGCGACACGCATCGTGGCTTCGGTAATGGTGTGGTTCTCGGCCTCCGCCGGGATTGTGGCGATGTTCTTCATCGACTTTGCGCTGAGGCTCAACGAGTTGAGGCTGACGCTTCCGTCTTCTTCAGATTTGTAGAAATAACCGACATTCTCGTTGGTCCAGGTGATGTTAGGCATGCGCTTGAACTCCCCGTATCCGCTGTTCTTCGCCATGATGTTGACCTGGTCGAGGTTGAGCAATGCGTTTGCCGACTTCGCCCCCGGCGACTGCACCATAAGGACGCCGTCTTCCGTGAAGACGAATTTGTCGGTGTCGGCCATCCACTTGTAGCTCTTGCTTTTCGGGTAGAGGCTGCGGTTGTTGTAAGATGCGTCTTCCGGAGTGAGCATCTTCTTCTCCTGTGCGAATGATGTGAAAACGAACATCATCGCGAATGCTGTCAAAAAGAGTTTTTTCATTGTATGGAATTTTTAGTTATTCAAGTACTTAGTGATTAGGTGTTTGAGGTATTTAGTTTTTTTCGTTATTATTGATAGAATGAATCATATCGGCGAAACTCTGTATCGTATCGGGGTCCTCTTCGAATTTCGTCCCGATGCAGATGACATCGGCACCGGCTTTGGCTTTCTCGACTGCCATCTCCGGGGTACGGATGCCGCCGCCCACGATGAGCGGGACGTTAATCATCTGTTTCACCTTGGAAATCATGGAGTTGGAGACAGGATTTATTGCATGGGAGCCACCTTCGAGATAGATGAGCTTCAGTCCGAGCATCTCGCCCGCCATCGCCGTGCACATCGCGATGTCGTCCTTGTCATACGGAATCGGCGTGGTGCCGCTCATGTAAGAGACGGATGTCATACGTCCGCTGTCGATGAGCATGTATCCCGTCGGAATGATTTCGTTGCCATACAGTTTGAGATACGGAGCCGCCACTACATGACGACCTATCAGCATTTCGGCGTTTCTTCCAGAGATGAGCGAAAGAAGCAGAAACCCATCACAATATTTGCTGATTTGCAATGAGTTACCTGGAAATATAAGCACCGGAATGTCGGAGTTCGCCTTTATAAGTTTTATGCAATGTTCAAGACTGTCGGTGGTAAGCAGGCTGCCCCCGACGAAAAAGAAATCAACATCAGCGGCGTTGGCATTCGCGACAATCGACAGAACCTGAACGTCCGTCGGCTTGTCGGGGTCAATCAGAACCGCCAACTTCTTCCGTGTCTTATCTTGAAATCTTTCGTAAATAGCCATTTTGCAAAAAAAGATTTTAAATTGGCAAAGATACGAATTATTTCAAAAAGGAAACAAGAAGTTCAAAAATATTACACGTCCATTTCTGTCATGCTATAATGCAACCAAAAATTCAGACCAGAGCCTGAATGCACAAAATCCGGCTTTGACACAAACTCTTTTCCGGATCCGGTTCATAAAAAAAGCACCCCTTGCGAGGTGCTTTTCTGTTTTTCCGCATAATGCGGCGCTTATTAGAATTTATAACGTGCGCTCAATGAGATTGACCATGTTGAGACTGTGTTTGCATAGTCGTTCCATTCCGGTTTCGTGAACTTGTAGATCTGGTTTTCAGCATCGTAGTTGAGGACGACGTTCGTGTTCAAGACCTGGTAGTTGCTCCATTCGTTGTTGAGGAGGTTCGCAATGTTCTTGACATCGCATGCGATTTCGAATGTGTTCTTCTTTGTGCCGTTGTTGACATAGAAGTTGAATTCCTGTGAAACATGGAAGTTGATTCTGTTGAGCCAAGGAACGATGATGGCGTTTCTCTCCTCATATTCGCCGCGGTGTGAGCTGAGGTATTTGTCGTCTTCGATGAAGTTGACGTATTCAGCTTTGTTGGCTTCATCAACGAAGTTCATTTGTGTGAGGTCTTCCGCTGTCGGGATGTAGAGGAGCTGGTTGGCCGACGTGCCGCTGACGTTGTTCATGACGTATGAAATTCTGCTGTATGAATAACCTCCGAAGTAACCGATGTTGTAGCCTTCGTATGTGAGGCCGACGTTGGTGGCTGTGTATCTGCCTTCGTTGATTCTGTAGCCGGCGTTGAAGAGGACGCGGTTAGGAGCGACGTAGTTTGAATAGCCGAGTTCCGGGGTGTTGCTGCCGTTTACGTTGAATGTGTTGACGAATTCTGAAATCTGGTCGCCTGTACCGTCGCTGAGTGACTTGCCTTTTGCGTATGTGTAAGCTGCCATTAGGTTGAGACCGAATTCAAAATCCTTGTTCAACTGGGCTGTGATTGAGTAATAGTTACCGTGCTTGTCAATGTTCTGGAGGTAATAACCGCCCATAGTTGCATTTTCCTTATTCTTGATGCCTTCGCTCACCCAGACTTCGCGTTCCTGATGTTCGCCTGCGAGGAGGATGCCTTGTTCTGCTTTCTTGATGCCGAGCTGTGTTGCATAAACCTCATTGTAGTTGTAGCTGTAGATACCTTCGAGGGTTCCCTTGATGCCGAACGGGAGGTTGCCGTCAACTGCGAGTGATGACTTCCATGCTGATGGCATGATAAGGTCCTTTGAAATGATTGTAGCCGCTGTCGGAGCTGCGAGGTCTTTCTGCTGGAATGTGCCGCCGTAGATTTCCTGAAGCTGGTCGGCGACGCTCTGATGGAAGTGGATTGTTTCGAGACCTGTCTTTGCGTTTGCAATGTACTGGTTCTGAAGGACGTTGGCGTTACCCATTGCGGAAACCATCCACACGAACGGGATACGACCCGTGAAGATACCTGTGCCGCCGCGGAGGACGAGGTTACGGTTCTTGAGAATGTCCCAGTTGAAACCGAGTCTTGGTGAGAAGTTCACTCTGTTGTCCGGAAGGTCTTCTGTGCTGAGGCCTGCGAATGATGAATTCGGATTTGCCGCCGCCACGTCTGCGAAGTCCTTGTTCAAGTTGTTGTTAGGATTTGACAGGAATGGCATTTCGATACGGAGGCCGGCTGTGAGTTTGAAGAAGTCGCTGATGTGAAGCTCGTCCTGGAAATATGCTGAAGCCTGGCTGTAGTCGAATGAAGGATACTCCTGTGAAAGAGCGTTGTTGTTAGGGTGTGTGAGCATGTAAAGGACAGGTTTCGCACCTCCAAGGCCGCCGTTGACGTCATCGACAAATGACTCCCATGAATCATAGATGTACCAACCTGCACCGCCCTGCATGAAACCGTTCTCTGTTCTGTTCCACTCGAACTGCAAACCTGCCGTGAAGTTGTTGATGCCCTTGCCCCATGTCATTTCGTCTGTCGCGACAATTGTCTGGACATCACGTAAGTTACCGTGTGTGAACGGATCGGGACCGAATGTCGTCAACATGGCTGTCTTGCCTTCGTCGCAACCTTCTGTGCTCAAAATATCAACTGTCGGGAAGAGGTCGCCGACGAATGAACGTGGCTCGTCCTGATGTGACCATGTGAAACGGAACATGTTGTTTGCTCTGCCTCCTGCGATACGAGAGTTCAACTCAGCTGCCAATGAGAGGAAGTTCTGCTCCTGGAAGTAACGTGAGCTCTCGAATGGAAGCGCGTATGATGACTGACGGCCTTCGCTGTATCTGTTGAATGAGTAATCAACACCACCGACACTGAATGAAGTGTTTGTCGAACCGAGCGGGCTCATTGATGATGACGGGTTGTTCGACTGTGACACGTGTGTCTTGTTGAAACGGATCATGAAGGTGTTGTTCTTGTTGATGTTCCAGTCCAGACGCGCGATAATCTTATAGTCCGGAGTTGAAAGTGAATATCCTTCATAACGACCCGGGTCATAACCGAACTTGTTGGCGAGGAAATTCTTGATTTCTGTCATCTGTCCGACTGTAGGACGATTTTGTGCGACATCGTCACCGTATGCCTGTGATGCATCTGTGCGAGCGACGTTTGCCGAACCCGGAAGTTCGTCTTTCGTGTATTCGCCATTGATGAAGAAGAACAACTTGTTCTTGATGATAGGGCCGCCGACGCTGGCACCGATTGTGTTGTTCAATGAATATGTGTTAGGAATGTCCTGACCATTCACCTTGTAGCCTTTGAAGTCGTTGTTGTAGTAATAGTCATAGACTGTTGCATGCCACTCGTTTGTACCGCCTTTTGTGATGGCGTTGATGGCGCCGCCCGTGAAGCCGCTCTGACGGACATCGAATGGGGTGATGTTGATTGTCATGGCTTCGAGAGCGTCGAGTGAAATCGGGCTGCCGCCTGACGGGAGGTTCTGGCCGATACCGAATGCGTTGTTGAATGCAGCACCGTCAACGGTGACGTATGACTGACGGTAGTTGCCGCCGCCGATTGCCAGACCGCTTGTGTTGCTTGCTGCCTGCGGCGTGAGTGAAAGGACATCGTTCAAGCTCCTTGTGACTGTAGGAAGAAGTGCGATCTCCTCTGAAGAAATGGCTGTCGTTGCACCGGCGCGCTCGCTGCTCATGCCGTTGCTGATCGCTTCGGCTGTGATGACGACCGCATCAAGGCTGATTGACTCCTCCTTCATGCTGAAGCTGATGTACTTGGTTTCGCCAAGTGCTGCGTAAACGCCTTCAACGTTCAACGGCTGATAGCCAACCATACGAACCTGAATCGTGTAAGGACCGCCGGCACGGACGTTTGACAAACGGTAGTTGCCGTTTTCGTCAGCAACTGTTGAATACTCAATACCTGCTGCGGTGTGGGTTGCGACAATAGTGGAGAACGCGAGCGGCTCATTGCCTGCTCCCGTAACTTTACCACTGATGTTTGATGATGTCACCTGCGCCCAAAGGCTTACAGACGTGACCATCGCTACGAATAAAAAGAGTAACTTTTTCATCATAGAGCTGTTAATTTAATTAATAATAAGAATTGTAATTTAATAATAATGAATTTCGTTGTGTTATATTCATTTCGTATCGTTTTCATGCATATTAACCGCTACAAAAATATGAATTTTTCTTTTTCGCCGACAAACTTTATTAAATTAATTTTGTTTTTGAAAAACATTGATTATTACGCAAATAAAACATTTTTTCATCTGTTACCTTATTTTTTGTATTTTTGCACCATCAAAATTCACGTCAACAAATGGTGTTTTTTCATGTTTTTGAGACATGGCAGACATCATAAACAATAACGTGTTTTGAAAAACGTTTAATGAGTCTTAACAGCAATCAGATATGAGAAAAAAATTTACAGTTCTTGTTATATTATTAGCATTCAACACTTTAATGTCCGCACAACAAATTGGCGGCTGGATGACGCACACTCCGGGAATGCAAGTTGACAATGTCGATGTGATGCATGAGAAAATTTATGCAGCTACACCTTACGATATTTTCTATTTTAACACTAACGATAACAGTATCAATAGGATAACGAAAGTAAACGGACTGTCTGACTATGGCGTTGACGTCATGAGATACAGCCAAGGCGCCGATGTGATTTTCATAGGATACAGCAATGCGAACATCGACATCATAGACAGAGACGGAAACATCTTCAACATCGTTGACATCAAAGACAAGAACATCATCGGAAACAAAGTCATAAACAACGTGTTCTTCAACGGCAAGATTGCGTATGCCTGCTGCGGTTTCGGCATTGTCGCCATCGACCTGGAGAGGATGGAGGTTAAAGACACTTACATCATCGGCGAAAGCGGCACATATTTGAATGTCAATAACTTGACTATTTATAAAGACAAGTTTTACGCAGCCACAAGCGACGGCATCTATTATGCGGACGTTGATAATCCGAACCTCGCCGACTTCCAGCAATGGACTCTTGACGAATCGCTGCCATATCCTTACGTCGAATATGACAACGTCGTGGTTTTCTCCGACAAGCTCGTTGCGAACGCAAAAACGACCGATTTCTATGACGAGACTTTCATCTCAAACGGGAAAAAATGGATCGCCTATCTTCCGAATGAGAAATATTTCCACAGCGAAATCCGCGCATTTGACGACAGAATCGTCTTTGTCAACGACACCGTGAAAAGCTACGCCGGAGAGCTTTACCAGACTCAGGCAAACATCAAATCGTTCAATTCCGACGGACAGTGCATCAGTTACATCAACAACGCCATCGCCAACTCCGCCGTTTACGACAAGACCAAGAACTGCTATTGGATCGGGACAAAAGTCAATTGCCTGAGAAAACACAACAATGACGGGACAAGCGAAGACATCACCGTGAACGGGCCGTATTCAAATTACATGTTTGAGATAAAGGCGCAGGACAGGGATGTCTGGATCGCTTCGGGCGGCTACACCTCGACATGGGCGAACACATGGAACAAAGACGGCATTTTCCACTACAACAACGACTGGTGGTCGTTCGTGAACAACTGGGACGACCCGATTTTCAACGACTACGTTGACATTTCATGCATCGCGATTGCGCCCGGTGACAGCAAGAAGATATACGCAGGCTCGTACGCCCGCGGATTGCTGGTCCTCGAAAGCAA
The DNA here is from genome assembly GCA_024400305.1 of Bacteroidales bacterium. Classification (GTDB taxonomy): domain Bacteria; phylum Bacteroidota; class Bacteroidia; order Bacteroidales; family F082; genus Limimorpha. The sequence goes on from JAKSMX010000001.1 coordinate 249,739, forward strand.
AAACGTCACCGCAAGCTACGACGATCAGAACAGCAGCCTCGGGAAACGTCTCGGCACCGACTACGTCTGCGTCACCGGGATGGACTTCGACAGCAAGGGGACGTTATGGCTCGCCAACAGTGGCGCCGACAAACTCGTCTCCTCGCTGACGGCGAATGGCACGTGGGAGGCGCACAACATCGGAAACGGCGGCGACGACATCAGCCACCTTATGGTTGACGGCAACAACAACGTGTGGGTTCTCCATCGTGACGGACACGCCACCATATACAACGGAAAAACCTCAAAGTCAGTGAGCAGCAACGCCGGACACGGCGGGCTTCCAGGCAGCATCAACTGCTTCGCCACCGACAGAAACGGAACCGTGTGGGTCGGCACCAACGACGGCGTCGGACTGTTTTACAACACGAAGAAAATCTTTGACAACAACACTTACGACTGCTCGAAAATCCTCGTCCCGCGAAACGACGGCAGCGGTCAGGCCGATTATCTGCTTTCCGGACAGTCAATATATTGTATCGCAGCGGACGGAGCCAACAATTTATGGTTCGGCACAAGCAACGGCGTCTTCCACACTTCAAACAACGGGCTCACCGAATATCATCATTTCACGACCGAAAACAGCCCACTGCTTTCAAACACCATAAAGCAGATTGCCATTGACGGTGAAGGCAATGTGTATTTCGTGACCGACAAAGGCCTCGTCTCCTACAAAGGCAGCGCAACCACCGGCGGGACCACCAACAAAGATGTCATCGCATATCCGAATCCTGTCCGTCCTGAATACACAGGTGTCGTCGGCATCAAAGGACTTGTCACCGACGCACTCGTGAAAATCACGACTGCAAGCGGTGCCTTCGTCACACATCTCAAAGCCGAAGGCGGACAGGCCACCTGGGACTGCACCGACATCAAAGGCAAGAAAGTGGAACCGGGCGTTTACTTCATCTTCGCCAGCGACACCACAGGCGAAGAAACCTGCGTCACAAAAATACTGATCATGAGATGACATGAATGCTCAAGACAAGACACGGGCAATCGTAATAAAATCAATTCGTTACGGTGACAGCAGCCTCATCGCCAAGCTTCTGACAGAAGAAGACGGGCTTCAGTCATTCCTCGTGAAAGGTGCTTTCAACAAGACATCCAAAATAAGGGCGGCGTTGTTCCAACCGTTGACGATACTCGACATCGTCCGCAGCCGGTCACGCGGTGACCTCGGTTTCATCAAAGAAGCCACGGTGTGCCATACGTTCCGAAGCATCCCATTCGAGATGAACAAAAACGCCATCGTGATGTTTGCCAGCGAGTTGCTTTCAAAATCAATACAAGACTCCGAGCCGGACACGGAACTTTTCGGGTTCGTCCACGACTCGCTGCTTTACCTTGATGAACTCATGGAAAAATATGCCGATTTCCCGTTGAAATTCGCCATAGAACTGAGCCGCCAGCTCGGTTTCGCACCCAACACGAACGGATTCAGAAACGGGTACGTTTTCAACCTCGAAGACGGATGTTTCCACCATGACGAAATCGGCCTGCTGTATTATGTTGACAGCCAATTATCCGGAAAATTCCACGACCTTTGCAACTCTGACCTTTTCGACAGCAAAAGCCTTGAAATCAAAAACAACGAGCGACGTGAACTGCTTGAATATGTGATGACATATTACAAACTTCACGTCGCCGGTTTTAACGAAATGAAATCATGCGAAATCCTGAAGATGGTACTATCGTCAATTTGAAATCGCCTCAATCATTGTTTTTGAAATCTTCATCGGCAATGAATTTCCGACAATCTCAATGTCAACGACAACATAATGATTTCCGAGTATTTCCGTCAGATGTCCCTGAAGCCCTTTCAGAGAACCGTATTTAATTGTCACCAACTGACCCTCATGGAAATCAGAAGGAACAACGACCTCGCCTTCATTCTCGACCTGCCCGACATATTCTTTTATTGCAACAATCTGATTGTCAGGCATTTCAACAGGCCGTCCTTCAAAACAGACAAACTTGACAACACCTATCGTGTCCAAAATGTTGAAATAATCCCGCAGGTCGGTGTGAACGAAAACATACGACTTGAACAACGGCTCCTCCACTGTCTTGCGACGGTCTGACCACTGCTTGATTCTCTTGATAAGAGGCAGATACACTTCCACGCCGTCTCTCTCAAGCAACCAAGCAGTTTTCTTTTCAAACCGGGATTTCACATAAACCGCATACCATTTTGCGGCGATGTCCTTACCGTCACCCATCAACTTCTTCTTTTTCTGAGGAAACGTGCGAACATGCCTTCCTTTTTATGATGGCTGTCATCACTGCCATAATATCCTGTGCCGTAACCGTAGCCGTAACCATAACCATAGCCGTAGCCGTAACCGTAGCCATAACCACCGTAGCCGCTGCTATAACGGTATCCGTATGTACCAGAGAATCTTATGCCATTGATAATGAGGCTAATATCCATTTTACGTCCTTCAATATCTTTTATAATACTTTCGAACACCTTCTTATTTGTGACACCTTGACGCACAATGTACGTTGTGACATCGCAATGTTTCATAAGCAGGAACGCATCCGTTACCAACGCAATAGGCGGAGTGTCAATAACGATGTAATCGTAATTTTCCCTCAACTCCTTGAACAATTCGGTGCAACGTTGCGATGCGATCAGTTCCGCCGGATTTGGCGGTACAGGACCGGCACAAATGACATCGAGTGACGGAAGCTTGCCTGACGGCTGAATTATTTCACGCAAAGATGCCTTGTTCGCCAGATATGACGTAGTGCCGAGTTTGTTGCTCAAGCCGAACTCCTGATACAGACGAGGCTTACGCAGGTCGAAACCGACAAGAACCGTCTTCTTTCCATATAAGGCATATATCGAAGCCAGATTGATTGATATATATGTCTTACCGACGGAAGCCATGTCACCTGTCACCATGATGCAGCACTTGTCGCCGCCTTTCATAATGTAGTCAATATTCGTTCTTATTGCTCGGAACGACTCGGCGGCCGGCGATTTGGGCTTCTCAATGACCATTGTCTTGGAAACGTTGTCGTCATCAATCTGCGGAATCTGGCCGATTATCGGGAACTTGCAAACTTTTTCAATGTCCTTTCGTTCGAGAATCTTCGTGTTGAAGAAATCCTTCAAAAAGATATAAGCAGCCGGGATGAGCAATCCGATGACCAACGCTATCAGATAATTTGTCATGTTACGTGGTGCAACCTTTTTCGCAAGAGAAATTTTTGCGACATCAATTATCTGATTGTCAGGAGTATTGCTCGCCCTGAGGATTTGAGCTTCAGATCGTTTCTCCATCAGGAAATTATAAATGTTCTCGCTGTAAGTGAATTTTCTGGTAAATCCAAGGTAACGTCTCTGGGCTTCCGGCAGATCCTTGACCTGCGATTCAAGTCGGGAGATGTTTGTGTTTATCTCATTGATTGTCAGATTGGCGTTGTTTATCAAATTGTTGATATTCTCGATCAACACCTTTTTGGTCTGGATAATCTGCTGGTCGATGGTCTGGACGATAGGATTCTTTTCTGTCGATGTGAGAAGCTGTGTTGACTTTGTCTGGAAAAGTTCAACGAGTTTGTTGACGGTGGTATTAAGAATCGGGTCATGGATTCCGACCGCACTCGGAGCGATGAGCTGTTCAGGATCGTCGATGTTTTCCTGCAGATATCTCTTGATATTGTAATAGTACTTGAGGTTCAGGTCAAGTTCAGCGCGTCTCTTCTCCTGATCTTTAAGGTATTTGAAAAGCTCGTTCGCCTGTGCGTCAAGGTTCATGAAATCATTGCCCTGCTGGAAAACCTGAATGTCAGACTCCGCCTTGCTTAATGAATCCTGAATGCCACCCAGCTGACTGTCAATGAATGCGATTGTATTCTCCTGGACCTTGTTTTTCAGTTCCAGATCCCTGTTTATAAATTCGGTGCAGAGCTGGTTCAGGAATGTCGTTATTTTCCTTGGATTTTCACCTTGTATTGTAAGACGCAGCAGCGACGCCTCCTTACTGATGGTGGCGATTGTGTAGTTGCTCATCATTTTCACCTGCGATACCATATCATTGATACGGAACATCAGCTTGGTTCTCTTGTAATCATCTGAATCAAAATAAAACGACGGTTCGATTTTAAACGTATTATATTCATTTACAATTGTTTCACCAAATTTGTACGTTCCCTCAAATTTCACATTCTCAATCTTTCCAATGAACTCGTCTTTTTGAAAATCATAGATTGACCTGTTTTCGCCTTCAGCTTTCAACAAAAAACGTTCACTGTCAATTATCTTGATTTCATACATCAACCCGACCATCTGCGGCTTTGTGTAATCAACCTCAACCCTCAACGGATTGTCACCATACAATTCAGCAGTTGAAAATCTTCCTTTTATGAAATATGAAACATCAAAATCGAGTTGCCTCAACGCACGTTCCACAATCATGTAAGACTGCAAGATTCCTTTCTCGTTTTCAACATTACCCGCACTTCTGAAATTCATTCCAGTGATCATTGTAGAAGCATCAATGCCCATCTTCTGCTCTTTTACGTAAATTGAAGATGAAACCTGATAAACATTTTTTGAATACCTATTATACAGATATCCTCCGCAAAGCGAAACGAATCCGAAAATCACAAAAAGATACCAATAACTTATCACCCTTACTATCAGTGTTTTGATATCAATGGCATCCTCATTCTGCTGTTGAACGGTTCTTTGGATATTATTTGTCTCGTTATTCATGATATTTGATTTTTATTTCGTTTCCTACTTATTAATAGTTACCATAAAGAATGTGAACAGCGTCACGCCGAGTGAAATCATTGAGATAATCAAAGAATACGGGACGCTTGTGAATCCCCAGCGTTTGATTGACAACGGCTCGACATAAATTATGTCGTTTGGTTTCAGATAATAATTCTCGTTTGAGAGGATGTCGGCATCGTTTATATTCACCCTCACTACCTGCGAGCCTTCGGTGGTCTGATGGACTATTTTCACATTGGCCCTGTCGGCGAAATCAGTAGGGTTGCCAGCCAGCGACAAAGCCTGGAAAATATTGATGTCAGACTGATAAACCTGATACTGGCCCGGTTTCGAAACCTCGCCGAGGATTGTCAGGTTGAAAACGCCAAGCTTCACATAAACGATGGTTTCCTTCTGATATTCACCGATGATTGTCTGTATTTTCTTCTGAATCTCCTCTATTGTCAGATCCTTGACATAGATTTTGCCGGCGTACGGGAAGTCAATCTGACCTTCATCGCTGACAGTGAAGCCATTGAGATATATACTCGCATTACCGGAAGAATTAGAGCCACTACCATATGATGACGTATTCGTGTTTGTCTGGTTGAAGAACGATGAAAAGTTCTTGTCCATGCTCGACACCCTTATATAAAGGTTGTCGCCGGGTTGGACTTTGTAACTGAAACTCCTTTTGTTCACATACTCTACTGATGAGATGCTGTCCAACATCCGTTCGTTCTGCAACATCAATACTTTTTTCTGTGAGACACACGATGTCATCAGTGATGCAGCAACCACCAAAGAGACAATGATAAATCTGCAAATTTTACTTTTCATTTTGTTAATTTTTTATTCCGGAGGGCACACACTTCAATGTCAAATTTCTGATGCCATAAAGCGGGTCTCTCGGATATTTGTTTTCTATATTAAATTTATATTCTCCTACTTCATTGATATTCAATTCACTGATTAAAGAAAACTGAAAATGATAGCACCCATCGATTTTCTCCGACTTCCAATTGCCGTCATTATCTTTCAAGGCAAAACCATATTCCCTTGCGCGACGGCTTCCGTCAGCACCTTCAAAAGACATGCAGAATGCAAATCCGCCCTCGGATTTGTAATATTCGTAAACATCGGGGAAATCATCTGAAACTGTCACTTCCATAATCACGTCAACAATGACGGGGGCTTTGACCGCATTGAATACAGCTGTTATATCGTCAAACCTCCCCCATTGTCCTTCAGGAAAATCTCTTGACACGACAATCTGTTCATTCTGCCTGCCCGAGCATGACACGAATGCTATCATAGTCATCGCAATAATTCCCAAATACCGAGTGATATGTCCTATTAATCTTTTCAAAACGAGACAATTTGATAATCCGCAAAAATACAACATTTTTCGAAATCAAAAACATTTTTTTTACAAACTTTTCATAATTTTGCATTTTGAAAAAATTGCACAAAAAAATTTGTAACACAATGATTAAGAACAAGATAAATTATTCAGGCCGACGGCATGTGATAACAACGACGTTTGTTGCCGTCGCCATCATAATAATTGTCAAGCTCTTTTCAATACAGGTTTTGGACGATTCATACAAACATTCGTCAGACAACAACACGCTCCGTCACATCACGCAATATCCTGCCAGAGGGAAGGTTTTTGACCGAAACGGAAAGCTTTTGGTTTTCAACGATGCTGTTTATGATTTAATCATCATACCGAAGCTGGCACGTGACATTGATACGAGTTCATTTTGCAAACTATTGAATATCAGCAATGAAACATATAACATACTTTACGACAAGGCGAAAAAATATTCACCGGTGACACCTTCGGTGTTCATCTCACAGATCAGCAAGGAGGAATACGGCCATATCGCCGAGATGATGTATCATTATCCGGGATTTTATTTCCAGACACGTTCGCTGCGTCAATATCCCGAAGCCATTGCAGCACACACGTTCGGCAGCATCGGAGAGGTGAACAAAAAAGAGATTGAAAAAGACAATTATTACAAGGCTGGTGACTATATTGGAAAATCGGGTATTGAGAGTTCCTACGAACGCGAGCTGCGCGGCAGGAAAGGCTTGAAGATTGTCGTCGTCGATGTTCATAACCGCGAAAAGGAGCGTTTCATGGAGGGACGTTATGACACTTTGCCAGAAGCCGGCAAGGACATCATCCTCGGCATGGACGCCGGACTCCAGGCATACGGCGAATTCCTGATGCGTGGCAAAACGGGTTCCATCGTGGCCATCGAACCGGCGACAGGACAGATCCTCGCCATGGTGTCGAGTCCGGCTTACGACCCGAACGAACTCGTCGGACGCCAACGCTCGGCAAATTACAACAAACTTCTTGTTAATCCAAACAAACCATTGATTAACAGAGCTATAAGCGGCACTTATCCTCCTGGCTCCACATTTAAGATGGTCAACGGATTGGTTGCTTTGCAGAGCGGCGTCATCAACAGCGACAGCGAATATCCGTGCAGCGGCCCTGAAAGTACGCCGATAAAATGTACACATTACCACCGCACGCCCGTGGGACTCCACGATGCCATCGAAAACTCATGCAACCCGTATTTCTGGCAAGCCTTCCGCGATATGATCGGGTCGTCACGTTTCAAAAACTCCAAGGAAGCCTACGAATTCTGGTATGAATTGGTGACAAGCTTCGGCCTCGGGAAAGCATTCAACACCGACATACCGTACGTCGTTTCGGGCAACATTCCGACAAGGGCGTTTTACGACAAGATTTATAACGGAAAATGGAACTCCATGACAATCCGTTCGTTAAGCATCGGGCAGGGCGAGATTCTCGTCACGCCGCTTCAACTCGCCAACATCGCCGCCGCAATAGGCAATGAAGGATTTTTCTACACACCTCATTATATTAGGGCATTCGCCGACGGCACGCCCATCGACTCCGCCTTGACGACTAAAAACATCATCAACATAGACAAGAAACATTTCAAGGACGTGAAAGCTGGTATGCAGAGCGTTTTCGAGGGCGACCACGGAACAGCCCGCTACTCACGAATCGACAGCATTTCAGTCGGCGGCAAGACCGGCACAGCACAGAACCCGCACGGCCTTGACCACTCCATCTTCATGGGATTCGCACCGGTTGAGAACCCGCAGATCGCCGTGGCGGTAATCGTAGAGAACGCCGGTTTCGGATCCACGTGGGCGGCGCCAATAGCGTCACTGATGATGGAAAAATACATCCGCGGCTATGTGAAACGAACATGGGTTGAAGAAAGAATCTTAACAGATAATCTTGAAAATGAGAAATAAAAACATTATAGGGAAAATAGATATTTGGCTGCTGCTCATATATTTGGCGTTAGTAACGATAGGCCTTTTCAGTATCTACGCCGCCGCTTATAACGACGACAGCCCGCACATATACGACTTTTCTCAAAATTACGGGAAACAGCTGCTATTCATAGGAATAAGCTTGGTTGCCGGTTATATGGTTCTTTTAATTGACGCCAAGTTTTTCAATACATTTGCATTCGTATTTTACGCATTATCAATACTTTGCCTGATTTTAGTCCTACTTGTCGGATCAAAGATTTCGGGATCAACATCATGGATTCAGTTGGGGCCGGTATCGTTCCAGCCTTCTGAATTCGCGAAATTCGGCACGGCGCTTGCACTGGCGCACTACCTCGGGAAATTGGACACCGACACCCGCGACCGCAAGACACAACTGGCCGCATACGGAATCGTGATGTTTCCGATGCTGCTCGTCCTTGCCCAAGGCGACGCCGGCTCGGCCCTCGTTTTTATCACTTTCCTTCTGGTGCTTTATCGTGAAGGAATGGGCGGCAAACTGCTCATCACCGGGGTCGTCGCCATAACACTTTTCGTCCTGACGCTGTGTTTCAAAAAATGGTACGTAATGGCCGGCGTCACAGCGATTTACGGGATTTTCCTCTGGCTCATGGACAGGACAAAGAAAAACATAATGACTGTCACCACGATTCTTGTTGCGGCAATCGCATTCATCTTCTCCGTTGACTTCGCTTTCCACAACATCCTGAAACCGCATCAGCAGACTCGTATAAACATAATTTTAGGAAAAGAACAAGACATCAGGGGCGTGGGATACAACCTGAACCAGTCGAAGATCGCAATCGGCTCCGGCGGCTTCCTCGGCAAAGGCTACCTGCAAGGCACGATGACGAAATACAACTTCGTCCCCGAACAGCACACCGACTTCATCTTCTGCACCGTCGGCGAAGAGTCGGGGTTCGTCGGTTGCCTCGTCCTGATATGTCTTTACCTCGCCTTAATGTTGAGAATCATCACGTTGGCCGAGCGGCAACGCTCGTCTTTCAGCAGAATATACGGCTACGGAATTGCATGCATTTTCTTTTTCCACTTCGCCATTAATATAGGAATGACAATAGGATTAGTGCCTGTCATCGGCATCCCATTGCCATTCTTAAGTTACGGAGGCTCCAGCCTCTTGATGTTCTCGATAATGATTTTCGTCTTCCTGAAACAAGACGCGAACCGGATGAATATCTTGTAATTTTAAACTCCAAACGAGATTCCGAGTCCTTTCGCTGTCCTGACCAGATCGCTGTCAGGCTGCACGAAGTTCATCTTCGCCACGGCGTCCCTGATTGGCACGCTGATGACATTCGGGTGACGATACGCCACCATGTTGCCGTATTCCTTGTTGAGAACCATCTCGAACGCTTTCACGCCGAACTGCGACGCAAGTACCCTGTCGTAAGCTATCGGAACGCCGCCGCGTTGCAGATGACCGAGCGTCGTTTCACGCATATCGTGTTGGAAACCAGCGGCTTTCATCTCTTCTATGAACTTCGTCCCGATGCCGCCGAGCTTCACGTTCTCATATCCGACCTCCTTGCTGACCTCGAATATCTGCTGTCCGTCTCTCGGTTTTGCGCCCTCACTGATAACCACGATGGCGGAGCCTCTGTCATTGGAGAAACGGCTTTCAAGACGTTCCTTCACGATATTGATGTCGTATGGAAACTCCGGGAGGAGGCACACTTCCGCGCCGCCCGCCACCGCCGCGTTCAACGCAATCCAGCCGGCGTCACGGCCCATGACTTCAAGCACAAACACGCGGTTGTGACTTGCCGCCGTGGTGACGAGTTTGTCAACGGCTTCCGTAGCAATCTGAACCGCGGTCTGGAAGCCGAAGGTGCAGTCAGTCATCGAGAGGTCGTTGTCGATGGTCTTCGGCACGCCGATGATATTCAGGCCTTTCTCGAAAAGCTTCTGCGAGATGCGCTGCGAGCCGTCGCCACCTATATTAATAACGCAGTCAACGCCCATGTATTCGAGTCGCTGTATCATCTCATCGGAGCGGTCAACGATCTCCCATGTGCCGTCGTTTTTCTTGACAGGCCACGAGAACGGGCCGCCTTTGTTTGTCGTCTCAATTATCGTGCCGCCGCGGAAATGTATGCCGCGCACGGCTTCCGGCGTCAGTTTTACGATTTCCTGCGGAGTCCAAAGCACTCCGTTGAAGGCCTGGATGCTGCCCAAGACCTCCCAGTCTTTCTCCTGGGATGCCCTTTTCACTATGGCGCGGATCACGGCGTTCAAACCCGGGCAATCGCCGCCGCCAGTTGCAATCAATACTCTTTTCATAAGGATATTAGGTGTTTAGGTGTTTGAAATGTTTAGGTGTTTAAGGTGTTTGAGGTGTTTTTGATTCCCTAAACTCCTTAAACTCCTAAATCTCCTATTTTAAATTTACTTTAATCTGCAATTCATCGAGTTGTTCGTCTGAAATCTGCGACGGCGACTCTGCCATGACATCGCGGCCCTGGTTGTTCTTCGGGAATGCGATGAAGTCGCGGATGCTGTCCTGACCGCCGAAGAGCGAGCAGAGACGATCGAAGCCGAAAGCGAGACCTGCGTGAGGCGGCGCGCCGTATTCGAAAGCGTTCATCAGGAAGCCGAACTGCTCCTGCGCCTTCTCGTCGGTGAAGCCGAGAGTGTGGAACATCTTCCTCTGCAGGTTCTTGTCGTGGATACGCACCGAGCCGCCGCCGACTTCGACGCCGTTCAAGACGATGTCGTATGCGTTGGCGCGGATGTCACCCCAACGTTCAGGCTGCTCAAGAAGATATTCGTCTTCCGGTTTCGGAGCCGTGAATGGATGGTGCATCGCATAGTAACGCTGCGTCTCATCGTCCCATTCGAGAAGCGGGAAGTCAATGACCCACAACGGTTTATAATTATACGGGTCACGGAGTCCGAGCTGGTTGCCCATCTCAAGACGAAGCGCGTTCATCTGCACTCTCACCGGCATCGCCTTGCCGCTCATGATGAGAAGCATGTCGCCAGGTTTCGCGCCGCACTTGTCAAGCCATGTCTTAAGAATCTCAGGTGTATAAAATTTATCTACAGATGACTTGATCAAGCCGTCTTCGCTGTATTTAACATAAACAAGGCCTTTCGCCCCGACCTGCGGACGTTTCACAAATTCAGTCAGAGCGTCGGTCTGCTTGCGCGTGTAGTTTGCGCAGCCCTCGGCGTTGATGGCGACAACGAGTTCGGCCTCATCAAACACCGGGAATCCGTGGCCTTTGGCGACATCGTTGAGTTCAACGAATTTCATGCCGAAACGGATGTCAGGCTTGTCGCTTCCGTAGTATTTCATCGCGTCGTGCCATGTCATGCGCGGGAAATCACCGAACTCGATGCCTTTGATGGTCTTGAAGAGATGCTTCGCGAGACCCTCGAACATATTGATGACGTCTTCCTGCTCGACGAACGACATCTCGCAGTCGATCTGCGTGAATTCAGGCTGACGGTCGGCACGGAGGTCTTCATCGCGGAAGCAGCGCACGATCTGGAAATAACGGTCGAAGCCGGAGACCATGAGAAGCTGCTTGAACTGCTGCGGTGACTGCGGGAGTGCGTAGAACTCGCCAGGGTTCATCCTCGAAGGGACGACGAAGTCGCGTGCGCCTTCAGGTGTTGACTTGATGAGGCAAGGTGTCTCGATTTCGAGGAAGTCGTTGCCTGACAGATATTTACGCACTTCCTGAGCCATGTTGTGGCGGAGGATGATGTTATTCTTGACAGGGTTACGGCGAAGGTCGAGGTAACGGTATTTCATACGGATGTCGTCGCCGCCGTCCGACTGGTCTTCAATGGTGAAAGGCGGCACCTTTGAAGTCGTGAGGATGTTGAGGCTTTCAACCTTTATCTCGATGTCGCCTGTCGGGTTCTTCGGGTTCTTCGACTCGCGTTCAACCACGGTGCCTTTCGCCTGGATGACGTATTCGCGTCCGATTTCGCGGGCGGTTTTTAAAGTTTCAGCTGAAGTAACTCCTTCTTGCAGAAAGAGTTGTGTTATTCCATAACGGTCGCGGAGGTCAATCCACATCAATGCGCCCTTGTCGCGCACGCGCTGCACCCATCCGCTCAAAGTGACTTCCCGGCCAACGTTTGCCATGCGAAGTTCACCGCAATTGTTTGTTCTAAACATATAATCCAAAAATTTTGTTTCCATTAATTATAAGGTGCAAAAATACACAATTTTATCAAGTGCGGGAAAAAAATAATATTTTAGTTGAAACGGAAACACATTTTTTATACGCCAATAAGACTCCATTTGTTTTGATGTAAAGCCAACACTTCGTCGTCAATTCATAAAAATGAATTAATTGCCACAGACAATGATGTTATAAATCATCTACATATAATCTACATATATTTTATATTTTATTGTTTTACAATATTTTAAAAAAAATTAAATATAAAAATAATCTACATTATTTAAAAACATCTTCATATCTTGAAAATAATACATACTTTTGCAAAGTCAAAATTTAAAAATATGTTTTTTTTATTCAGAAATATAATTTTCTTATTTGCGATGATGTTGCTTTTGATGTCATGCGATAAAAACGCGAAGCATCTCAATGAAGCCAACACATTATTCAACGAAGGTGTTGAATTGCGAAACCAACATTTCACTGATGCGGCAGCCGGGAAATTCGCAACGGCTTTATTTGAGATAAACAAATGCAAAAAACAAGATTCAACAACATTAAGCCTGAAAGCGAATATCGAAGACAATTTCGGAGCGATGTGCTGGAAACACGATTTGTTTACCGAAGCCTTTGATTTACACAAGGATGCCGCCAATATATTCGAAAACATAAAAGATACTGCTATGTACGCCGTCGCTCTGCGCAATTGCGGTCGCGTAGCCAATTCAATGGGCAACAAAAATTTGGCGAAACAATTTTACAATGAAGCAATAAACATCGCCAACTCACTGAATGACAATGAGATTTCAGGTGAGATGTATCTTGAATACGGTCGCGACATTTTTATGGAGAACAGCGAATATTCAAAAGCCATCGATTATATTTCAACCGCAATGCGGAAAGGCGCCGACTCAATTTTATGCCACATGGCACTCGGACTCACCTATTATTATATGTATGATGATGCTGATGCCGAAAAACATCTCCTACTGGCTCTGAAAAGTGACAAAGCCGGCGTGAAACTATCGTGCTACCAAACTCTAAGTTACATCGAACAATCAAAGAAAAACCTCACAAAAGCCATTGAATACCAACAACTTTTTATCGAAAACATGCTCATTTCCGACAATGAGAAAAACAACGAAAACATTCTGAAGATCAAATCAGAATATGATTTGAAAATGCAACAGCAACAATTTAAGTCGGAACAAAAAATATTTCTGCTGAGGCTCGTGGCCTCCATTTCATCAGTCATAATCATTCTTCTTGTAATCATTTATCTTTCAAGGCAGAAAACTCTGAAAAAACAAATTGAAATCGAGCAAATGAAAAATCAGATCAATTCAGCGATGAAAAGGAATAAAGTCTATGTAACAGCTCTCTCCCTTTCTGAAAAGATAACATCTGACACCTTGAATTTCACACTCAACGACAACGACTGGAACGACTATATCCAGTTGGTTGACACTATTGACAATGATTTTTCAAAAACACTTCTTAATATTTATCCTACATTGAATAACAATGACTTACACATCTGCTGCCTTGTCAGACAAGGATTCAGCAACAAGGTTGTCTCCATCCTTGTCGGAATGAATAATACTTCTCTCGCCCGACGGAAATGGCGCATAAAACAAGATAAAATGAACGGCGACAATGAAAAACGCAATTTTGACGAAATCATCTATCAGTTGAATATCAATAATTTATAAAATTGTAATAATATGAAAAAACTACATTTATCAACAAAAATCATTTTTGCAGCATTGCTTTCCGCACTATGCATAAAAACAAATGCCCAGGAGGGGAAAATTTATCAACCAACAAATATTGAAAGGTATTTTTCTGATAACCAGGGAGATGAAAAAACCATTTACAGCTTTGAATATAATGATGAGGGGCTGTTGACCAAATTCACAGACTTAAAAACGGAAAATTCACACCTATCATACAGTATAGACCTGAAATACAATGGATACAACCTGCCTGTTGAAAAAACAATAACTTATTTAAACCCTGATCCATACAATAACATAAAATACAATTTTTACTACGACATCAACAACAGTAACCGCATTGATTCCATATTTGGATATGGAATGACAGAAAATGGCGATGTTTATTTGATTTCATCCTTAAGAAACTATTATGAAGGTGATAAAATCATATTACAAAAAGAGAATTCACATATTTGCACAATCGAATATCCAACAGACAACACAGCTGTTGCGGTGAAAAACAACTACAAGAGAATACAATCAAACATATCTGATGCAACCTTTTTTACCTTTTACGAGTGGCAAGCTTATGATTATTACATCAATGGTGGCGTGAATTACATATACAATGACGGGAAACTTGATAAAATACACAAATATGAATACCAATACCTGATTGGAGATTTGGAATTAGCCGAACGGCAAAAGTTTACATATAATGGCAACAATCTGATTTCAATCAGAGGCGATGTCAATATGTACGACACAATACCATACAATGATAATCGGGTTGATTACATTTATGATAGTTTAAATCGCTTACAATCAATTATTTGTACAGATAACAACTACAATAATCAGATAGGAGACAACAAAAATCCGCCTTGCATTGATGATGTTTTCCTTGACCCAAATTTAAAATTCATTGATGAGATACTGACATCACATATATTCAAGGAACATGTCATAGAAGCAACCCCAACCACCAATTATTTCGGCGCGTTTGATTCGTTATTCGTGACTTCATACATTGAAACGCCGATCCCGCACTATGGAATCGTCGATATTTTAGAAGGCGCGGAATGGTATTATGAAATTACAGATGACGATGGAAACGTCACCTATCAATATCTACAGAGCAGCGGCGATACCGTCGTCGGAGGTGAAAGACCTCATATTGTGGTTAGAACCAATACTTTATATGACAAATCGACCCATGTCACACACGAATATGTCTATTTTGAAAACAACACGATTTATTGGTGGAACAAGAAACTTGAGAAGTTCACGATTCTTTATGACTTCAATGCCGTTGCAGGCGATTCGTGGGTTATTGAAACCGAAAACGGAAATGTCACAATGAATGTGGACTCCGTTGAGGACTATGTTTATAATGGTAAAACTTATAAAATGTTGATTGTCAGTGATGAAAACGATATTTTCAGTGGCAACATCGTTTGCGGAATCGGTCATCTGACAAGTTTCTTCCCTGAAAAACTGATGATAAAAGACAAAGATTTCGGAGTGAACGGAATACGCTGCTATTGGCAACATAATTCGTTGATTTTCAAATATGGGGATGGAAATTGCGATGAAACATACGAAATAATTCATTTTTCGATTTCCGAAAATAATGAAAATTCAATAAGCGTATGCCCAAATCCAGGCAAAAACGAATTGATTATTTCTCAAAATGACCCCAGAAATGGAAATTCCATAATCAGAATTTTCGATGTCAACGGCCGCCAAATTTATGAGAAACTATTATCAGGCAAAAACGAGATAGTCAACACAAACAACTGGAAATCAGGAATTTACCTTATACAAGTCGGAAATGAAAATGTGAAATGGTTGAAATATTAACATTAAAAAACAAAAAAGTTGTGCTGAAAAATAAATTCAGCACAATTTTTTTATTTGATTGCAGTTTATGGTCGCCGTATGGTCGGCAAAACATTTCTCATAAGAAATTACTGTTATTAAAACGTGATTGGTTTACTTGAAGCTAAATTAATGTGTCTGACGCACGCCAAAATTATCAAATCATTGAATATCAATGATGGAAGTTCGATAACAAAATCTCAACGACCCTTGTGATTGTGATTTTGTCAGGAAATTCACTCAATTTAAAAAAAGAAAAAGACGTGACATTAGACGACCTGTTCACTGATTGAGAAAACTTTTTGAGTTTTCATAAACCACCTTCATCCTGCAATTCCTGCAATCAAAGTCAAGGCGGAAACGGCCTCTGTCGTTGCTAATATATAAAGGTGAAGCCGGTTTCCCGATTTCCTTTGAACACAAACCGTTTGAGAAACGTATGCAATGCTTGGTCGTCATAACCACGACATCGCCATCCGGAAGCGTCTTCTCCAAACCATCGGAAATTTCTCCAACTCCATGATTTTCATAGAATCGCCGCGACTCCGAGTTTATCACATTACCTAAATATGTGAGCGATTTCTCTGGATATGGAATTTCATTTTTAGGAGCCTGTCTGACCTCTCTGCTCTGCTGATGTTTCTCAAACAAAGCGTCTTCGAGTTTCACCACAAGCCGTCGTTTCAGTTCGCCAAGCGCCGATACCGGGATGAAATACGGCTGGCTGAAATCAATGTCAACATTCTCGACAACGAACTTCGTGTCGCCCCACTGCGAGAGCTTTGTCCGTATTGTGTCCATTGCTTTGTCCGGATTGTTAGCCTGCGACAAAACCAATGGCAAAGATGCACTTACTTCTTGATTTTCAAGATATTGATGTGCGACAAAAAGTTCTATTCCGCCTTCATTTTCGGCAAGCCGCAAACAGATTTTGTCCTTACGTTGTCCTGTTGAATTTTCAACAGCTTTCTGCCAGGCGATGTCAAAATTCCGAAAAAGGCTGACATGAGGCGGTATTGACTTGAACAAGCGCGACGGAGTAATCAACAGACTGTTTTCTTTTCTCGTGAATGACTGAGGTGCGGCTTCAACGCCGTTCACGTTGAAACCCTGAAGTTCGTTGCTTTTATCAAGGAAGCAAAGACCGTCGCCGTTGTGAAACTCCGTATCACTGTTGATAATCAATTTGTTGCCATTGATTCGCTCTATCGTCCCGACGCATTCCCCCATCGACTTCGGTGTGAAAGGCGCATCGATGTTTTTCCGGCGACCGTGAACGAAATAATCGGTGAAGCCGCGGTTGAACGATTTCTCAAGATTCGGCTCGAAAGCCGGGGTCGAGACACCATGCGACGAGCGTTCCAAATCGGAGCGTCTTTCAATGATTCCATCTATTTCACGACGATAAAAAGCCGTCGTATTCTTCACATAATCAGCGTCTTTGAGGCGACCTTCAATTTTAAATGACGTAATTCCGGCATCGATGAGTTCTTCAAGATTCCCGGAATTGTTCAGGTCACGAAGTGAAAGCAGGTGCCTGTTATTAATTAATGTATGTCCGTCTTCATCTTCGAGATTCCAGACGAGCCGGCATGGTTGCGCACACGCCCCGCGGTTCGCGGAACGATGTCCGATGACGTGGCTCAAGTAACACTGTCCGCTGTAACTGACGCACAACGCGCCGTGGACGAAAAACTCCAAAGGCACCGTTGTTTTTGAACGAATGTCTTTTATCTCATTGATATTCAATTCCCTTGCAAGCACAACCTGAGAAAAACCGACATCTTCGAGGAACTTCACTTTTTCAGCGGAAACGTTATGACACTGCGTCGAGGCATGAAACGCAATCGGAGGCATGTCGGTCATCTGAAGAAGTGCCATGTCCTGCACTATGAGAGCGTCAACGCCGGCGTTCCAGCAGTCCCACGTCATCTTGCGGGCTTGCTCTAACTCATTGTCAAACAACAAAGTATTGAGTGTGACATAAACTTTCGCATCAAAAACAGCGGCATGACGGCACAGCTTTTCGATGTCCTCGATACTGTTTCCGGCCTTCTCACGGGCACCGAAACCCGGACCGCCGATATACACGGCGTCAGCACCGTGGTTGATGGCGGCGATGCCGACTTCGAGATTTTTTGCAGGTGATAAAAGTTCTATTTTTTTCATGAGCGCAAAATTACACAAGTTTTTAACACAAGTTGCACGAGTTTATAATTTTTTAAAAAAGAACAAACTTCCGACATCAACGAGTTCGCCGTTATATAATTCTATGATTTTCATTTTGTTACGCCGAATGAATTTCTTCAGTTCCTTGCATTCCTTCAGATGATTCAACGAGCCGCAAATTACCACATTGTCGCCGAAAAGCCCGCAGCAGCCGGGGAAAAATCCATATTTCTGACCATATAACATAATCTGTTGAGGATCAACATAAAACACATTAAAACCGCGCTTTTCAAACGTTTTCTTAATTCCCAAATCAGACGTGATATAATTCGTCTCGTTCAACGCCAAAAGATTGCATCGCGTATATCCCTGATTCACATTTATTTGCACTGGTTTTGTCAACAATTTCTCATCAGAAAACTTCAGATTATGAATTAAAATTTCGCCTATGCCGACAGCGTTGTAAGGCACCGTCTCCGGATATTTTCCGCCAATGTTTTTATCACCTTTTATTAATTCCACATCAATTTTTTCAATCCACTCTTTTGGTGTGTTATGTGCACAAACAATTGATTTACAGTTTCTTTCATTGTCACAGAAAAAGAAAATATCAGGATGCGATGAGATTGACGGATACGCGAGATTTGAAGGTTCGAGCCAGACGACATTTCCGAGCGTCTGCAACTTTTCCTTTGCATCCGAAGGCATTGCTGAACTTGCGATTATCGTGGTTTGATGAATTGAAGATGATTTTTCAAGAGATTTATAAATCACTGATTTATAACTTTTTTCAAGCATTTTTTTATTTTCAGCCTTGTAACCGATTGCATGATTCAATTGATTTTCGGGAACTTCAATCGTGACAGACGATTCACCTGTTTTCCTGACCGTCAAATCATCCGAATGAAAATCCTGCCATTTTTCAACAGTTGACCTTATTCTCTTTCCCCAGATTTTCGAAAAAACCATCTCGGCGAAATTTTTATGATACGGCCCTGCAACATACGCTTGATTGTCAAGATCTTCCGAGGCATGAAGCCCGATTCTGAGGACTTTCACGCCGTTATTTGAAAAAAATTCATACAATATCGCTGACTGTTCGACCGCATTTTCAATAGAAAGCGGGAAATATTTCCTTTCACGATAAAGGATTTCCAATTCAGTGTCTTTCACCACGATACACGGATAAATGCGTGTTTCTTTCGCCCCAAGCCTGACAATGTCGCGTGCCGTCCGCATATCATTTTCGAAAGTGTCGAAAGGCAAGCCGAGCATCATCTGAAGTCCGAGTGTAATCCCCTCATTTGTGATAATCTGCGACGCTTTTTCAATATCTTCAAATGTATGTCCGCGTCCGCATTTCAAGAGAATTTCATCATTTGTGGTCTGTGCGCCAAGTTCAATGTTTTTCATTCCGAAAGACTTCAGGATTTTCATGCGTTTTTCGTCAACATAATCGGGACGGGTGCTGCATCTGACGCCATCCACGAGGCCTTTTTCCATATAAGGCCGTACTGTTTTCAGAAAATCATCCTGCATTTTTTCAGGAAGTCCGGTGAAATTCCCTCCGAAAAACGCAACCTCAACAAACCTGTCATCCTTTTGAAAAGAGTTGAGATGTTTTTCAATAATACTTTTAACATTTTGAATATCAGGAAGATGCTGCTTTCCAGTAATACTAAATTGATTACAATAGACACATCTGTAAGGACATGCCAATTCAGGCAGAAATATTGGAATATTATAGTGTTTCATTTCGGCTTCAAAATTGCAAAATTTTCTTGAAACAATGATGTTTCGTTCAAGAAAAATTTATAATTTTGCAAATTTGATTAGTCAAACAACTAAAAGTAAAATTTTGAATTAATTTATAAAATTTTATACAAAATGAAACACATTATTAAGAACATCCTGGTCATTGCCATGGTTGCGCTCGTTACTCTTGTTGGTGCAACCAGTTGCAAATCATCAGGCAAGATGTCAAAGAAAGAGTACAAAGCAAGAGTAGAACAGGCCAAGCAAGACCTCACAGCCATCATCGACGGCACCACAGCGTGGAGCTGCGACGAACAGCAGGCACGCCTTGATCAGATCAAGAAAATCGACTTCTCAAAGAAAAATCCGGAAGTTGCAGAGATGATTGACAGAGCACAGGCAGCCATTGACGCCTGCAAAGCGGAACAGGCAAGACTCGCCGAGGAACGCAGACTCGCCGAGGAACGCAGATTGAGAGAGATGGAAGAGATGAACAAGCCAAAGACAGGCATTGAAGACTTCCTTCTCCAGATTGCAAACGCGAAAGATGTCAACGTGGCCAACAGAGCCATCAACGAGGCACTCAAACTCTTCAAGTCGGCAGACACACCGGTCCTCATCCTCATCAACAACTACGGTGACTATGACAAACCTACCACAGCCGAGAAGTACCTCAACTACATCAAAGACCAGAAGAAGGTCGGCGTGAAAGTCAACAACGTCAAAATGGAAAACGGTAAAATTTCAGAACTTGAATTAAAAGTCGCTAAATAAGAACAGTTATGAAAAAGATATTATTTGCATTAGCATTTGCATTTTTTGCACTTACAGGTTTCCAGTCATTCGCACAGGAACCAGAATTGACACCGGAACGCAAGCATGACATCGACAGCCTCGCACTCGAAAAAGTCCGCGACTTGTCAAAATACGTGAAAATCGTCGGTTCAAAAGACACTCCTTGGAGTGAAGCAAACAGGGTCATCGACCGTGCCGAAGAACTTTTCGCACCAGATGCGGAAATCGGTGTCTCATCACTCGCAAAGACAAAGATTGAATATTACAAAGTACGTCAGTACCTCGAAAGATTGATGCGCCTCAACTACGACCGCGTTGAAATCGATTGGTACAAGATTCAGTATGTATCTGATTTACAGCGTCAACCTGACGGCACATACGTCGGTGTGATCACGGTCTTCCAGACATTCAAAGGCTACGACGCAGAAGGCAGACTCGTTTATCAGGACACGACAAAGAAAGACATCACAGTATATGTAAAGCGCAAGGAAGCACAGATCGGCGGCCGTCTCATCGGCTTCTGGGATGTTATGCTCGGCGACATGAGAGTTAAAGAAACAGCATTGAAGTAATGAAAGCATTTTCGAGATTTTTCGGGTTCTTATTATTATTGACATCATTCCAAAGAGTTGACGCTCAAGTAATAACAGGTAGTCTTGGCGATTTCCAGATGGATGAAACCGCACTTTACACAATGACAAAGCAAATGAGTCAGTTCATCAGCCGTTTCAACTATGAGGAAGACCAATACGGCACTAAAATTGACCCGAAAAGCCCCGATTATCACAATGCAGACAAGCGCAAGACCGTCCTGCCGTTGTTGTTTGACATGGACAATCCAAGAACGGCAGGCAGTCTCCGCGATTATTTCATCGAAGACCTCACCAAGAAAAACGCACAAAACCTCGAGTTCCTCGGCGGAAGATGGTTCGCTGAAGTGTCGGCCAGATTCATCTGGAAAGGCCAACCTGTTGACATCAGCATGATAATGGCCATCGAAAAGGAAGGACTCGGCTCCAAATGGGTGATTTCCAATGTGTTCTTCAATGAATTTCAGCAGATGTTCCCGCAAGGCGAACTCGCTGAAAGAGAAAAACATTTCCTGCACCCGATGAGTCATGAACTTGATTTCATGAACATTTACAAAATTTTCAATGACCCGCAAATCATTGAATATTATGCATCTACAAAATACCAGCCCGATTATCTCACCTTATTCTTCTACGAAATAAAACTTGGCAACCTCGTCTTCGACAGCGTTGACAAGGTCAAGTTCCACATTTTCCAAATAAATAACTGGTATTTTGAAGTTTCATGGTTTAACCGAACGGGATATAATTCAGGCTGGCTGATATCCAATTTGGTTTATCTCGATGAAGCTGAAAAACAAACACTTTTGAAAATTTATCAACCTGACCAATATTAGGCAAAGTTAAAAAAATGAAGAGATTTTTATTGTTTTCCGCAGCTATATTACTGTGTATCAATATATCTGCACAGAAAAAAGGAAGTCAGTCGGATAAAAACATTCAAGAATACAAGGAACAGATCAACGTGATGGTGAAATATCTTGAAGACACATTCACTTTCATCGGCGATCCGGAAAACACGACACAAGAAAAAGACATCATCTTCCGCGAAAGCTATCTGAAAATATTCAAGGATGAAGACGTTCAGATAGAAGACGACCTCGACCAAAATCGCAGAACATCAATAAACAAAGACATTCAGGCGTATCTCAAGGATATTGATTTCTTTTTCAAAGACATAAAGTTTTCATTCAAAGTCGAGAAAATCGAAGCGAAAACCAACGACAATGAC
Organism: Bacteroidales bacterium; assembly: GCA_024400305.1. GTDB lineage: Bacteria > Bacteroidota > Bacteroidia > Bacteroidales > F082 > Limimorpha. The sequence continues at coordinate 272,163 of JAKSMX010000001.1, forward strand.
GGCACATATTTCCTCGTGACCACGATGAGGACGATGAACGGCCACAACATTTCCGGCGACACCGTCAACGACAGACGCAAACGTTTCATGGAGATAAATCTTGACCCTTTCAAAAAAGAACTTAAGATAGCAAGCATATATACCACCAAACCAAATGTCACGGAAGAACTCAGGAACTGGTGGAACAGAATGCCTTTGGCATGGAAACAATATTTCGGCGAAAACAACTTCATTTTCGACACAATCGAAATAAAAAACCTGCACCATATTTACCTTGACTCAATCGTCATAAACACATCTGTTGACGACAGTGTCATTGAAAAGACAATCGCCGCCGACATGCCGACAGTTTATTCAGCATTGACGACGCTGTCAAAAACAACCGATATCGACATCAGCTACAACACTGATATTCATAGTCTTGACCCACTTCTTGAAATGTCGGACATCCTGGTTTTAGATTGCTCAAACACTGACATCAACGACATTTCACCTATCAGAAACCTAAGCAAAATAAGAAACGTCAACATAAGCAACACCATGATTGACGACATCTCAAGCCTGAAATACAACAGCGACATGACAGCGTTCAGAGCCGACAACACAAGTTTGACAAACATTGAAACGGTTGCATGTTTCAGCCAGTTGAACACGCTTTCGGTTTCCGGGAACACGATCAACGATATCACACCTATTAATAACTGCGGGCAGCTTACATACCTCGACATTTCCGACACACAAGTCACATCGCTCGATTCCGTGATGATTTCGCCGAGTCTGCATTATCTCAACATCAGCAACACGGAAATTTCCGACCTCACCCCTGTCGGAAATCTTGAAGAACTGCAAGGTCTGAACATCGACAACACTCGTATCACCGACCTGTCGCCTTTGTCTAACATGCACAAACTCAATGAAATCCAATGCAGCGACACTGACATTGCCGACATCATGCCTTTGAAAGACCTTCCCCATCTCGTGAGAATTTATTGTGACAACACAAATGTTGACTCGGGAAAAGCCGGGGCGTTTTACAGAGCCAACGGCAACGTGATGGTGATTTTCGAGACTGCGACGCTTAAGACCTGGTGGGAGGAACTTCCGGTCTATTGGAAGAAAGCATTCATGAAACAGACAAACATCGGCATCGACCCGAGTCCTGAGGAGCTTCACAGTCTGATTCAAATCAAGTCATTGGAAGTTGACCCGGCAATTCAGGATGCGACACCGGTCAGCAGACTGACAAATCTTGAAAGTCTCAACGTCGCCAATTCAAAAATCATTGATATTGAACCATTTAAAGGTCTTTTAAATCTGAAAAAATTCGATATGCAGAATACAAAGATCAAAGACCTGAAACCACTTGAAAATCTCAGTAATCTGCAAGAAGTAAACATCGAAAATACACTTGTTTCAGATCTCTCGCCTTTGAGTAATTCCAATAACTTATTGATTGTCAAGGCAGAAGACAGCAAGGTCAACGACAGCACAGTGTTTGGCCTGAAAGTCGCCCAACCTCAGGTCACAGTGATTTATCAGACGAAAAAACTCGAACTTTGGTGGAAGACACTCAATGAAAATTGGCGTGAAATCTTCAAAAACTATGTCAACGTGGATTCAAACCCGAAGCCGGAGCAGCTGCAGCAAGTCGCCGACATCACAGAAATCAATGTCGATTCAGGGAAACATACAATTTACAGTCTGGAAGCATTATCAAAACTTCACTTTATCAAAAAGTTGATAATCAACGACAACCAATTGACCGACCTCAGTCCTCTCGCCGGAAAACGATTCCTCGAAGAATTGAGTGTCAGCGGAAACGCAATTGACAACATTCTCCCGCTCGCAGATGTCACGACTTTGAAATCGCTCGCATTGGAAAACACACTTGTCACCGACATAAACATTCTTGAGAACATGCATGAACTTAAGATTTTGAATATCGCCGGCACTAATGTCAAAAACATAAAGATTTTGGTTAACTGCGAAAAACTCGAGGAACTGAACATCGCAAACACACCGATCAAGTCGTTGTCATCAGTTCAAAACATCAATACCTTGAAGCACGTCAAGGCGTTCAACACAAAAGTGAAGAAAAAAGACGTTGACGCATTGAGGTCAACGCACAGAGACATAAACATTGTATATTATTAGGATTCAATAACATACAATCAAAAAAACACAGGTGATTTATTTCACCCAAGTTACAGGGAAACCGTTCGCGTCCATGAAGCGTTCGGTTTCTTCTTTATTATCCGAGAATCCGAGGAAAAACCCGCCGCCGCCTGAACCGCATATCTTAATCTGAAAATGCATCTTTTCACGTTTCACGAAAAATAACGGCTTCATTTTTTCCGTTACCATTGGTTCAAACAGAACTGTTTGATAATAAGACAGATACGTCAGGTTATTAAAAAATTTATCCATATCGCCGGAGACAAGTGAGTTTATGCAACGTCCGACAAACGGCAAGTACAAATCTTCGTATGCCTTGAGGAAACGCGGATTATTACGCTGCTCCTTAAAATAATTCACCAATGTCTTTGTGTCTGACTTGATCTTGCTGTCGATGAGAAAAACATGCAGATTTTCAGGTAAAAAGTCATCTCCGAGTATATTAACATTCATCTTTTCGTCAAGGATGAAAGGCTTTCCAAGAAAACATTGAAGCGGATCGAGCCCGGAGCTGCTCCCATGGAAGCAGTCTTCCATTTTTCCGAGAAACTTCTTGAGTTCAATCAGATCCTCAATTTCCTCACCGTGAAACCGATCGTAAACAGCAGCCGTAAAAGCCCCGGAGCTGCCCACACCATATCCGGTTGGAATATTTGAATCAAGGAAAAGACCTTTTTTCAGCTCGGCCTTTAGTTTCGCCATATCAATATGATCCCTAAAGTATTCATTATCATCAAGATATTTTGCAAAAACATGAAAACCTCTATTTGAGGAATAATTTTTTTTACCAGGATTTCGCCAAATATAGTCCCAATGAGCCGAACGTGAATACAAAGGCATCAAAAGTGCCGACGAACCATAAATCATTGAATATTCGCCGAATAGAATTACTTTTCCGTAATAATTTTTAATCTCCATCTTAAAAGCTAAAAACCTTTTACAATATCACTAATATATTGGTTATCAACGCAATAATATTTTAATTTCGTTTCAACAAAAGCACTGACTTTTTCATTGAATTCATCTGGAAAGAGAAGATGGACATTCGGTCCGGCATCAAGGGTGAAACAAACAGGAATATGTGTTTTTTCCCTGAATCTATGAATTTCATCAATGATTTTCAAGGTGTTAGGCTCCACGAGTTTGTACGGAGGATTTGAAGTGGCCATCAATTCATGAAGTTGTACGGCTTCAGATTCGGCTATGTCAATAAACGCTGTCAGATCGCCGGTACGAAGTGCCTCAAGCAGCCGCTGCGTGTTATGACGCGCCGTGAGGTAACGTTTTTCAGCCAATGGATGGCCTTCCATCAAAGCATGTCCGACGCGGCTCGAAACGCTCTTCTCCTTATTGGAAACTATCAGGATTGTGTCGTGATAAGTTTTGAAAACCGGTGCCGTCATATCTCCCAATGGAACGGCATATTCATCGGAACTATCTGAAACACAAGACGTTTCGCCCCACAATGCCATTACAGGATATACCGAACGCGATGCACTTCCTGAAGCCAGCCGCGCCAGCATTGAAGCACGGCGTAGATCCAAAGGCGTCTCATCGTTTTCCAAAGCCTTTTCCAACTTTAAAAGACAAAGCACCAATGCGCTCATCGATGAAGCACTCGAAGCTATGCCTGACGAATGCGGAAACGAATTTCTGCTTTCAACTTTCAAATGAGAAAATATATCGGTGTCAAAACGATATAATCCGCCGTGTTTTTCCATGTATTTTTCAATTTTCTCCTTGAATTTCGGTGATTCCTTTCCTTCAAAAAGAAACTGCATCCCATTTTTCAAATCAGGGATGTACGTAACAGATGTCTCTGTATAACAATTACTTAAAGTAAAACTCACCGATGGATTATTAGGCAGTTGACAGCCATGTTTACCCCAATATTTCACGATAGCAATGTTGGACGGAGATTTCGCCGTGACTAAAATTTCTTGCTTTTCCATTGTCAATAATATTGGCGCAAAGATAGCATTTTTTACCGAGATTTATGACGTAAAATAATTTTTTTCGCAAACTCACGTTGAAAATGAAAACTCAAACATTATTTATTAATTTTGCACCAAAATTTAAATTCGGGAATATGAAGAGATTTAATTTGACAGTATTGATAATCACTTTGTTATCATTATTCACATCATGCACAGACAAACCGGTTCAGCAGAGCAAGGACCGCTCGGTGGGAGGCACTTCGGAGATTTTGTTCGTCACGCAGAACGAAGAACAGTGGAATGGATCGTTGGGCGAGGCAGTCCGCGGATATTTCGAGTCCGAGCAATACGGACTTCCGCAGCCGGAAAGAACCTTCAAAGTCGCAAACATCAACGCAGCGGCATTGAACGACATGTTCAAGAAGCACCGCAACCTCCTGATTGCCGAGATAAACCCGGAACTCCCGAACCCGATAATAGAATCGGAGGACGACTGGATGGCGGCCCCGCAATATGTAATGAAAATAAAGGCGAAAGATACCGAAACATGGATAAAAGTCTTTGATTCACAAAAAGATAAGTTAAAAGACATTTTCGACAACAACGAGCGTGCGCGTCTTCTGAACTTCTACCGCCCGAACGCCAACACCGATGCCATGAATGTCGTAAGCAAAAATTTCGGTTTCACCATGACAATTCCGAAAGACTTCTGCATCGCCGTTGACCGCAACGGGTACATGAGCATCACCAAGGACGCCGAGACTAAGGAACTCATCATGAACCTGATAATCTATGAGCTACCTTACACTTCCGAATCCGATCTAAGCGAAACAAGACTTATACAAGTCCGCGACTCCGTTGTAGGCAAATACATCTCCGGCCCTGTTGACGGAAGCTATATGGTCACGGATCTGGAGTTTGTGAAACCGGCTTTCAAGACATTGCCTGACTTCCCGGCCGGATACGCCGTTGAGATGCGCGGAATGTGGAACATGGTCAACGAATTCATGGCCGGACCTTTCGTCTCCTACACCATTGTCAACCCGGCACACAACAAACTCATAACCGTCGAAGGCTTCGTCTATTATCCGAACAAAGAAAAACGCGATTATCTAAGACAGTTAGAATCAATAATTTACAGCATGAAATTCAATTAAGAACTGCATTTACAAACAAGAAAAGCCCCGCATCAGACATTGTCAATGCGGGGCTTTTCAGTAACTACTTATTTCACTTTCAATTTCTGTCCGACATTCAGGTTGTCGCTTTTCAGATTGTTGAGTTTCCTGAGCTTGTCAACAGTGGTGTTGAATTTCTTGGCAATCACCCAAAGGTTGTCGCCGGATTTGACTGTGTATGTCGATGTGCCGTTTGCCGTTGATCCTGACGAGGCTTTCTCCGGCGGATAGACTTTCAGTTTCTGACCGACTTTTATATTGGTGTTTTTCAAGTTGTTCCACTTCATCAAATCAGTGACGGTGCATTGATATTTCGACGACAACGTATATAATGATTCCCCCGATTTCACTGTATGTGTTTTCTGTGTCGTGGAAGGTTCAACATAAGCCGAGCCGCCTGCCTGAGCCATAGGGGCGCCAGAGCCATAGACAGTAAGTTTCTGATTTGGATAAATATTCGTGCCCTTAAGGTTGTTCCATTTCTGCAACTGGCTGACGCTCACGTGATATTTCCTCGCAATGCTGCCGAGATTCTCGCCGCTTCTCACGATATGCACGCTTCTGTCGGAAATTTTCTTCATCTCTTCCTGAAGCTTCTCTTTTTCAATTCCACGTTCCGTCTTGAATTCATACAAAGCCTTTTCGTTCCTGATATATGATTCAACATATTCTTCAGGAATGCACAAGAGGTACGGTTTTTTTTCTGTTGCCGGAATAATCTGCTGTTTATATTGGGGATTGAAGAATTTCAGATCTTCCATCGGAATGCCCAACATCTCATTAAGTTGCTCAAAATGAAGCGGTTGATGAACAGTGACTGTATCAATGCCATTCATTATGATGCCAGGATCGAGCGGGCAGATATTATGTTGTTCGGCGTAACTCATAACATAATTCACGGCTATGAAAGCCGGGACGTATCCGCGTGTCTCACGTGGCAGATAAGGCCAGATCGCCCAGTAGTTTTTCAGGCCGCCCGCTCTTATGATAGCCTTGCGGACATTGCCTGCGCCTGAATTATATGCAGCCAAAGCGAGAAACCAATCGCCGAAGGTGTCATACAATTCCTTAAGATGCTGGCACGCCGCCTCCGTTGACTTCAACGGGTCAAAACGGTCTTCGACAAGTGTCGTGGAGTTGAGCTTGTAAATCTTACCCGTTCCATACATGAATTGCCACAGGCCTTTGGCTCCGGCTGGAGAACCGGCCGTCGGGTTCAAGGCCGATTCGACAACAGCCAAGTATTTGAGTTCCAATGGCAAATTGTATTTATCAAGACATTCCTCAAACATCGGGAAATACACGTCGGCCAAGCCGAGCACACGTTCCATCTTGCTCCTTTTCTGAAACGCATAGACATCAATGAAAGACCTGACGTGCTTGTTGAAAACAAGTTCCATTGTCGTCTCACGATTCAGATCTTCAATGCGTTGCGCATAGACGCTGTCGGGGAAAGTCGGGACATATCCCTTCGGATAATTGCACGAATTAGCCTTGCTTTCATCAAAATAAGGGATGAGTTGCAGAGTATCCATCATTTCGAGCATCGTTTCCGACTCTCCGACGATAGCCTCACCGGAATTTTCAGCGTCAAAAAGCTCTTGAATGCGCATCTGCACACTGTCGGGGATACTTCTGTCAACGGTGTCCACAACAATTGAATCATCCGTCTCAACAACATCGACAGGGTCATTCGAGAAATTCGAACTGGTTATTTCCAAAGGTTTATTATTGACCGATTTCTTTCTGGTCGCAGAAGATTCATCCACAACCTTTTCATTTTCAACATTTTGTTTATCGAAAAGATCTTTGTGCGTTACATTGTCAACGAAAGAACATCCCATCAAAGCCAATGGTAATGCGAATATAATAAATTTCTTCATTTCCAATTTTCTAAAAAACAGGTGCAAAATTACAAAATTTCGGAACTTTAAACGCAGAAAAGACAATGATATTTTATAAAAATGTGTATTTTTGCAACTTGATATAAATAATCATAAAATGAGGAAGTATTTATTTAATTTATTGGTCATCATTGCATTATGCTGCGGATTGACAGCTAATGCACAAAACGGGAACAAACCAGACTGGAGAAAATTGCATTATCTTTCCGAAGAGGAGATGCACACTCCGGTGAGAAGTATTAATTTTGTAGAGACCGATCCTCCGGCGGGCGAGCCGCGTTTCGTGGCGGAGTTCGAGCCGATGCAGGCGGTTTTGATTCGTTATCCACTCGGAATCCCTTATACAGTCGTGAAGGAATTGGCGGAAGATTGCACTTTAATCACTGTTGTGTCAAGCAGTTACGAAAGCCAGGCAAGATCACAATACCAGAGCAACGGCGTCAACATGGATAACTGCGTTTTTGTAAACGCCCCGACAGATTCGTATTGGGTGCGCGACTACGGTCCGTGGTACATCTTCGAAGACCGCGAGCCGGCCATCGTTGACAACGTTTACAACCGCCCGCGCCCTAATGATGACAACGTCTCCGGCGTTTTCGCTAACTACTGGAACATCCCGATGTACGGGATGAATCTTCAGCACACCGGCGGCAACATGATGGAAGACGGCCGCGGCCACGGAGTCTCCGACGAACTCGTAGTTCAGGAAAACGGCTACAACGAGACAAACGTACGCAACAAGATGCGCGACTACCTCGGCATCGACCCTTACCACATCACCATCGACCCGCAAGGCGACTACATCGCCCACGTTGACTGCTGGGGCAAATACCTCGCACCCGACAAGATCCTGATTGCGCAGCTTCCGCAAAGCAACCCGCAATATGCGCTTTACGAACAAGTCGCCCAATATTTTGAGACCACAAACTGCTGCTGGGGTTATCCTTATCACGTGTATCGCGTTCAGGAACCGGGCGGCTACACACTCGCCCCTTACACCAACAGCTTGATTCTCAACAATAAAGTTTTCGTTCCGCTTGGAGATATCGCTTCTTACAACGAACAGGCTCTTGCTGTTTATCAGGAAGCGATGCCGGGTTATGAAATCATCGGCTGTGAGAACAACGACTGGTCAACAGGCTGGGAGAACACCGATGCCCTCCACTGCCGCACACGCGGTGTCATGGACTTCGACATGCTCTTCGTTGACCATCGCGATGTCGTCTTCGGCGAACAGCAATGGCAGGACTCAATCGCCATCACAAGCAAATTCATCGCATACAGCGGACAGGATCTGAAACAAGACTCCTTATTAATATACTATAGCATCGACGGCGGTGAATACCAGACCGCACACATGACAGCAACCGGCAATCCTGACGAATATGTCGGCTATATCAAAGGTTATCAAGGACTTTCAGAGGTCAACTACTATGTCTTCGGCGCTGACGAGTCAGGCCACAGATACCAGCAGCCGGTATTCGGGGAACTTGACCCGCACCGTTTCACCATGGAAGAACATGAAAGCGGACTGCTTACGTTAGATGTCGATGAAATCGTGATAGATGAGGAACAGCAGTTTGCGATATTCAATGCAACAAACGACAACACGACTGCTGTCACCGTGAATGATATTGTCGAAAACAACACCGATTACCTCACCATCCACACAAGCGTCAGCACAAATCCAGTCAGTCTCCCTTACACACTCCAACCAGGACTGTCGATGAAAATCTGCGCCGAACTCGCTACCATAACCAAGGGTTTTGCCGAGACAAGCATAAGCATCATCACCTCCAGCGGCGAGCAGGTCATCCCAGTGAAGATCAGCGGCGAATTGCTCGGAATGAAAGAAAACAAGCTCGAAAACGTGAACATCTACCCTAACCCGATGAGAAACATTCTTGTTATCGAAAACAATGAGATCAAGAATGTCAGCATTTTCAACGCCATCGGCCAGGAAGTTTTGTTCGTTGAAAACAGAAACGAAATCAACGTCGAGAGCCTCGAAAGCGGACTTTATTTCGTGAGAATCACCGACAATTGGAACAATTCTGTTGTCAGAAAGATCGTCAAGAGATAAGATAGTTCATAAAGTTATAAAGTGGCTGGCGCGAGATGATGGTTTCGCGCCAGTTTTTTTTATGTCAAAAATTTCATTTTTGACTTTTGATAAAAAACAGTATCTTTGCAGCCGTTTGAAATGTAAATAAATTTTATTAAATTTTTTTTGACAATTACGATGAAAAGGCTGCTTTTCCTGTGTCTCTCCGCCATGACGGCAATGATGTCGATGGCGCAGCCGCAAGCAGGATATTATGTTTCTTCCGCTCTCGACGGGAAAAACGGCCGTGAACTTGAGCTCGCACTCCGCGACATCGTCTATCCGCACACGAGGATTTCATACGGCGAGCTGTGGAACTCATACGTCACAACCGACACCGCCCCGCTCGACTCCGTCCCCGATGGCTGCACCAAGACCGACCTCGTCTATGACATGTACGCGTGGATGAAATATTTCCCGAAGTTCCACTCCGACAACGACCATTCACAGACAGGCGGCATCAACCGCGAACACAGCGTACCTAACAGCTGGTGGGGCGGCGAGAGCGGCAACGCCGAGGCTTACACCGACCTCCATCACCTCGTGCCCGCCGACGGCGCAGCCAACAACGTGAAAAGTAACTATCCTTTAGGCGAAAAGACTGAAAACGACGGACTTACGCTTAGCTGGCCGACTCAGGACAAATATCACAACGGACATCTTTACGTCAGCAAGGACCATGTCTGCAGCCGCGTGTGGAACGTCCCCTCCGACATGCAGGACGACTTCGGCGACGCGGCGAAACTGTGGGAGCCAGCCGACATCTACAAAGGCGACTTCGCAAGGATGTACCTCTACGTCGTCTGCGCCTACGAAGGCGAAATTCATTGGCAGACAAATTACATGTTCACCTCCGACGATGAGAATCTTACGACGATAAAGCCCTGGGCGTTGGAACTTCTCCTGCGATGGCACCGCAACGACACCGTGAGCCGGAAGGAACTCGACCGCAACAACGCCGTCGAAGACATACAGGGCAACCGAAACCCGTTCATCGACTACCCCGAACTCGTCGAGTTCATCTGGGGCGACCTGACCTCCGAAGAGTTTGATCTGGGAAAAGCAAAATGCTCCTACGGCGAACTGCCTTATTCTGTTGATGAAAACAAAAACGATGACTTTTTTGCCTATCAAAACGGAAACAGCCTGATTATTAACGCAGAAGGAACGGTTCAGGTCGTTGATATGATGGGAAGGATATTGATAAATGAAAATGTCTTTACAAACGCCATTGACATCTCATATATTAACAAAGGTGTGTATATCGTGCGGATAATTGGTAAAAACGTGCTTACTCAGAAGATTGTGGTGAGATAAACACCACGATTTTGGCAATTTTTAAACCTCTGAAACCTTGAAACCTCTGAAACCTTGAAACCTCTGAAACCTTGAAACCCCTGAAACCTTGAAACCTTGAAACCTCTGAAACCTCTGAAACCTCTGAAACCTTGAAACCCTTGAAACCTCTGAAACCTCTGAAACCCCTGAATCTTTAAATTTTTAAATCTTTAAATCTTTGAATCCAAAAAAATTTTGTCGTATCTTTGCAGTCCGAAAATAAGAATCAGACTTAAAACCAACTAATATTATGGCGGTATTTTCCAGAACGGAATCATACGATAAAGTGCATTTTGCGGTCATGGCAATTGAAAGCAGTGCGCAAAAACTGAATATTCCAGCTCAAAGCATGGAGCAGCGGCTGATGAATACAGATTTGATACATAAACGTCTCTTCCGTCACTATGATATTCTGCATACTCAAAGTCTGGAATATGTTACAGACGACATTATAGAAACTTTACTAAACAGGGAGGCGAAATTATGATGGATTTATATCATGGCTCTTACATGAAAGTTGACAAACCGCTTGTCGATGCAGGACGGCGCAATCTGGATTTTGGACGAGGTTTTTATCTCACAAATCTTCAATCACAGGCGGAGAAATGGGCATTAGTCGTAGGCGGAAGGCATAACGATACAGATGAAGGAGTGGTTAATGTTTATCATTTTGATGAAAAACTATTCGCCAAGTACAAAGTGCTTTCTTTCGCTCACTATGACCTTGGTTGGCTGGATTTTGTCGTTGCCAACCGGCACGGAGAAGATGCCGCTAAAGGCTATGATGCTGTTGAAGGTGGCGTGGCTAATGACCAAGTGATTGATACGGTGGAGGATTATGAAATGGGGCGTATTACTGCCTCTACTGCTCTTGATCAATTAATGTACAAGAAACCCAATCACCAACTTTGCATCAGAAATCAGGAAATAATCAATACTTGTCTCGTATTTGATAGCAGTTACATAGTAAAAGGAGAAGACTAATATGCGCACTAACGTTTTATGGCGGAAAATAGCTCGCGTTATATTGCTGATAGCCGACGAGTTGCATATCTCTGAAGAACAAGCTCTTGACAGGTTCTATCGGAGCAGAACCTATGAAATGCTGACAGACCCCCGTTATGGATTGCAGACTATGAGTGATGTCTATATATTGGACGAGTATCTTAAAGAAGAATCATTGAAAATTAATCAATAATAAGATAAAAAATATTAAGAGTTTAAAATAGAACAAAAACATAAAGAAGTTTTATTGTCAATCATCATGGCTGCGGTAAACATTGTAGCACGGCTAAGAAAATAGGAGAGACAACCCCGCAAAAACATTAAGGTTCCGCGAGCCGCCGAAATCACCGGCCACCCGCGGAATCTTTAAATCTTTGAATCTTTGAATCCCTTGAAACCCTTGAAACCTTGAAACTCTGAAACCCCTGAAACCTTGAAACTCTGAAACCCCTGAAACCTTGAAACTCTGAAACCCCTGAAACTATGAAACCTTGAAACTCTGAAACCCCTGAAACTATGAAACCCTTGAAACTCTGAACCCCCTGAAACCCTTGAAACTCTGAAACCCCTCCCCTCCCCGTTGACGGTCAGCATGGCGTGTGTAGTGAGCCTATCTCGCATATTATTTGTTTGAAGTCGCGTCCGTCGTTGATTTTGCTTTTGATTCGCCGCCAACGCCATCACCGACCCCGGCAAATACCAAGCCGAATTGGACGCACTGAAAGGAATCATCGGACAGTACAACACAATCGCACGAAGCCGCAGACCACAAAAAGCGACGAAATGACACAAAAAAGACGTAGCCACGTCCGTTTTCTGTAAAAAACTCAAAAAAAAGACGTAGCTACGTCCGTTTTCTGTAAAAAACTCAAAAAAAAGACGTAGCTACGTCCGTTTTCTCTAAAAATCTCAAAAAAAAGACGTAACTACGTCCGTTTTCTCTAAAAATCTCAAAAAAAAGACGTAGCTACGTCCGTTTTCTCTAAAAATCTCAAAAAAAAGACGTAACTACGTCCGTTTTCTCTAAAAATCTCAAAAAAAAGACGTAGCTACGTCCATTTTCTGTAAAAAACTCAAAAATAGGACGTAGCCACGTCCATTTTCTGTAAAAAACTCAAAAAAAAGACGTAACTACGTCCATTTTCTGTGTAAAACTCAAAAGCGAACGCAACGATTTTGGCAATTTTCAAAACTTTGAAACCCTGAAACTTTGAAACCCTTGAAACCCTGAAACTTTGAAACCTCTGAAACCTCTGAAACCTCTGAAACCTCTGAAACTTTGAAACCTCTGAAACCTCTGAAACCCCTGAAACCTCTGAATCTTTAAATTTTTAAATCTTTAAATCCAAAAAATTTTTTCGTATCTTTGCCGCCAATTTTACAGATAATAAATAAATAAAAATGAAGAAAACATTTCTCATTCTCGCAGCCATGCTGTGCTGCTGCTTCGCGCTGAAGGCGCAAGATTTCTATTGCGACGGCCTGAAATACAGCGTTTTGTATGACTACTTACCCGCCGTTAAGCTGGTGAGATGCCCCCCGGACTTCCAAGCCCATGATTTTGTCATACCTTCTACCATAAATCACGAAGGCAGGACCTACATCGTGAGGCAAATTGGCGAAGGAGCTTTTGAAAACTGTGGTAAGCTCACCGGCTCGCTCACCATACCCAATTCCGTGGCAAGCATTGGAAATTCTGCTTTTGCAGGCTGTGGTGCGCTCGACGGCTCGCTCACCATCGGCAATAGCGTGTTTAGAATTGGTGATTATGCTTTTTCACACTGTGGGTTCGGCGGCACGCTCATCATCGGCGAATTCGTTGGACAAATTGATTACAAAGCTTTTGAACATACCCATTTTACACAAATCATTTCCAGATGTCCCTCGCCGCCTAGATTGAGGTCTGATGCTTTTCCGGAAAATTTTTTTTTGAATGAACCCGTTGTGCCTTGCGGCAGTGGCAGTGATTATAAAAAAGCGAGTGGGTGGAGCCAATTTCGCATTATACGGGAGGATTTTGTTCAATTCGAACTTACGGTGACATCAGCCAACCCTGATTTTGGCTCGGCAAGCATAGACCAAACCGCCACCTGCCAGAACAACGGACAAGTCACCGTTAGCGCCACACCTGCCGGAAACTGCATGTTCACCTGCTGGACGGAAAACGGCGAGGTGGTCTCAACCGACAATCCATACACCTTCACCTTGGAAAGCGACTGCAACCTTGTGGCCAACTTCTGGGAAAAGAAATACATTTACGAGCCTATCGAGTCCTTGCCTTCGCACATCAGCTCTAATGACATTTATGTGCTCGGCTATCAGGATGGCAACAATTACTACCTGCACTCTTCGGGAACGGCAGCCGGAGAAATGAAGTTGTCATTATATCCTGCAAATCCTGTCGAATACAGATTCGCTGATTTTGAAAGTTCCAATCTTGTTTTTGCATCTTGCAATATCAATAACAATAACAAAAGTTTGTCCATCACCACGCAGGGAGTGTCTCTCTCACCATTCAACCCATTTGGCGGCTCGACAGATCCTTTTGCTTTGTCCATAACGGACGGCAACATCTCTTCGGCTGGCTCATCTGGCTACACCGTCTGCCACAACGGCAACATCATTACAGCACATACGGGACCAAGCGAAGGCAACCTGCGCTTCTTCAAACGCATACCATTGCACTACATCACATTGTCGGTCAGCCCGGAAGAAACCGGCACGGCTACGGCAACCAGCGGCGGCGAAACTGTGCAATCGGCAGTTGAAGGAACGGAAATCACCGTTTCGGCAACGCCCACGGAAGGCTACAGGTTCAAGAATTGGACTGAAAACGGCGAGGTGGCATCCACTGAAAACCCATACACCTTTACCTTGACTGCCGACCGCAACCTTGTGGCCAACTTCTATAAGCCATACGATTTCTCCGCCATTTGCGAAACCGGCCAGACCCTCTATTACAGAATCATCGATGCAGAGCAGCATTGGGTGAGCATTGTGGCACCGAATAGCGACAACTATTTGGAATGTTACGAAGGTTACACCATACCTGCAGGGAATATCAGCCTGCCCGCAACCGTCAGCCACAATGAAATAAGCTACACTGTGAAGGCTATCGGCGACTGTGCCTTTTACTCTTGTTCAGGCTTAACCGGCTTGCTCACCATTCCAAATTCCGTGACAAACATTGGAGAAGGGGCTTTTGAACGCTGTTCAGGCTTCACTGGCTCGCTCACCATTCCAAATTCCGTGACAAACATTGGAGAAACGGCTTTTTGGTACTGTTCAGGCTTCAATGGCTCACTCACCATCGGCAGTTCCGTGACAAACAT
>JAKSMX010000010.1 GCA_024400305.1 Bacteroidales bacterium
AATTACCCTGTCCGCCGCATCAGGCAGACCGCAACGCCGATTTTCATATTGCAAATGTTCTGTTTTCATAGCGGCGGCAAAGATACGGCGTTTTTCGATACGGAGAGCGGTTTTTTTTATTTTTTTCACGGGCACACGTGCCGTGTACCCGGTTACTGAAGTACTGCCCTGCGGGCAGCCCGCAAGCCCTGGATCCCTTTGCCTAATCATCTTTTTACCTTAAAGAACCCCGTCAACAAGTCGAGGCATTCTTCTTTTAAGACGCCTGTGACGACTTCGGTCTTCGGGTGGAGCAGGTTGCCGAAGCGTCGGAAACCGTTCTTCGGGTCGTCGCACGCCCACACCACCTTTTTTATATGGCAGTGCTCCAAGGCTCCGGCGCACATCACGCACGGCTCAAGGGTGACGTAAAGCGTGCAGTCGTCCAAGTATTTGGAGTCCAAGGCGTTGCACGCAGCTGTTATCGCGAGCATCTCGGCGTGTGCCGTGACATCGCGAAGCAGTTCAACCTGATTGTGCGCTGTAGCTATTATCTTGTCGTTGGCCACGACGACGGCACCCACCGGCACCTCACCGTCATCGGCGGCGGCGCGGGCCTCGTTCATGGCCTGACGCATGAAACTCTCATCGGAAAACACCGTGAACATCATTCGTATTCGTGAACGTCGATAATCTCACCTTCCTCGTTGTAGAATGTCCAGATGCCGACAGGTTTGCCTTCTCTGTAGTCGCCCTCGATGCTGACGCCGCCGTTCTCGTGATACACCACGCCGCGGCCTTCGCGCCTCCCGTCCTTGAAATCGCCTTCGCTCATTAACTTCCCGGAAGGGTAATAGCCTTTGAAATGACCTTCACGCCTGCCGTTCACGATGGGGCCTTCGAGGTTCAGGACACCGTTGTCGTGAAACCATTTCTCACCGACCCAGGTGCTGTCTTTGCCGGTCACATCATAACAATATACGATCCACGGGCTGTTGTTGGTGTCGTGACGGCGCACGACTTTCTCGCTGTGACGGACCTCGTCTGTCGCGCAGGAAGCTAAAACAAGTGCTAATGCAATAACATTTAATAGTTTCTTCATTTTAATAATTTAAGAATCATCTGTTAAACTCCAATCTCATTCCTCTCACACCGTCAATGACTTTGCCGTCGTGATACACCAATTCGCCGTTCACGAAAGTGTGGGTGACAGTGCTGTGAAGCTCGATGCCGTTGTATGGTGTCCATCCGCATTTTGAGAAGATGCCGTCGTTGCTGATGACCTGCGGCTTGTGCGGGTCAACGAGGACGAGGTCGGCGTGGTAGCCTTCGCGGATGAAACCGCGGCGGCTGATGTTGAAAAGCGTCGCCGGATTGTGCGACATCAGCTCCGCGACTTTCGTGATGCTCAAAAAACCTTTATTTACAAGCTCTATCATGCAAGGCAGGACGTGCTGTATCGACGGCGCTCCCGACGGTGCGATGGCGTATGGCCTCATCTTCTCCTCCAAGGTGTGCGGCGCGTGGTCGGTGCCGACCACATCGATGCGGCCGCCGACGAGCGCGTTCAGTAATGCGAGCCTGTCCGTCTCCGCCTTGATCGCAGGATTCACTTTAATCATATTACCGAGACGTTCGTAGTCCTTGTCGGAAAACCAGAGATGGTTCAGACACGCCTCGGCGGTTATCCTTTTGTCTTTCAATGAGATGTCATTTCTGAAAAGCGAAAGCTCCTTCCCGGTGGTGACGTGCATCACATGAAGCCGCCCGCCGTATTTCGTGGCAAGCTCCACCGCCTTCGACGATGACTTATAACACGCTTCAACGCTCCTTATCACCGGATGCAAGAAACTTTCACTCTCCACTCTCCACTCTCCACTCTCAACTCTCCACTCTCCACTCTCCACTCTCCACACTCCACTCTCAACTCTCAACTCTCCACTCTCAAAATCCGCAGCGTTGGCTTTTATAGTGGCGTCGTCTTCGCAATGTGCGGCGACGAGGCACGGCGCTTCCTTGAACAATGTGGATAAAGTGCCGCCGTCCTCCACGAGCATGTTGCCGGTGCTCGACCCCATGAACACCTTGATGCCGCACACGCGTTTCGGGTCGGTCTTGAGCACTTCGTCCATGTTGCTGTTGGAGACACCCATGTAGAACGAGTAGTTGGCGCATGACTTCTCGGCGGCGAGGTCGAATTTGTCCTGAAGCAGCTGTTGTGTGAGTGTCGGCGGGTTGGTGTTAGGCATCTCCATGAACGACGTCACGCCGCCTGCCACGGCTGCGCGGCTCTCGGATGCGATGTCGGCCTTGTGCGTCAGCCCCGGCTCGCGGAAATGGACGTGATCATCGATGGCACCCGGCAGCAACAACAAACCTGTGGCATCGATGACGTTGTAATTCGAGATGTTTTTGTCCGTAGAGATCAGACATGCCCCGTCTCCACCGTCAGCCGGAATGATTTTCTCGATAATCCCGTTTTTAACAAAAACACTTGCTATCGAAGTGATGCCTTCGTTGACAAGTGTTGCGTTTTCAATGATATAATTCATTATTGTTTCCTTGCTTTTATCTTGCCGGTAATGCCTCTCCACCTCAGGTTAAGCACCCCGAAGATGGCTTCCTTGAAGATTCCTTTCGACATCTTCGACGTGCCTTCGCGTCGGTCGGTGAAGATGATGGAGACCTCCTCTATGTTGAAGCCGAGCTTCCATGCCGTGTATTTCATCTCAATCTGGAAGGCGTAGCCTACGAACTTGATTCTGTCGAAGTCGATGGTCTCAAGCACTTTGCGCGTGTAGCACACGAAGCCGGCGGTGGTGTCGCGCACCTTGATTCTGGTGATGAAACGCACGTAAGCCGAGGCGTAATACGACATCAGCACTCTTCCCATCGGCCAGTTGACCACGTTGACGCCGCATTTATAACGCGAACCGACGGAGAGGTCGGCTCTGTTGGCGCAGGCGTCGTGAAGACGGATGAGGTCATCGGGGTTGTGCGAGAAGTCGGCGTCCATCTCGAAAATGTATTGGTAATCACGTGCCAAAGCCCACTTGAAACCGTGGATATAGGCGGTGCCGAGGCCGAGTTTGCCTTTTCTCTCTTCGATGAAAAGACGGTCGGGGAATTCCTGCATCAGGCGTTTTACAATATCCGCAGTGCCGTCAGGACTGTTATCTTCGACAATGAGGATGTGAAACTGCATCGGCAAGCTGAAAACATATCGGATGATTTTCTCGATGTTCTCTTTCTCGTTGTAAGTCGGGATTATTACAAGATTTTCTGACATAATTCAATCGTTTAATTGTATCTGGGTCCTTCCATCAGCACTTCTGCCGGGTTGGCGCCTCTTACTACCAACTGCCAGGTCTCGTTGGATGATACGTAAACGGTCACAATGGCGTTGAGGTAGCCGCTGCCTTGGGGAAGCCGTTTCTCCGCGAAGGCGGCATAGTTACTTGTCCTCACCATTATTTCACCGATTAATCCTCCGTTTTCGTCAAACTGCTGAAGAGTGCGCTCGCCGTAGCCGTCGGGGTCAGCCCAGGTGGTGTCCGGAGTGAGAAACTGCACGTTTTCGAGTCTGACAATCTGGCAGAGGTGATTCTCAATTTCGTTTATATCATTAACAACGATTGGCTCGATATATTGTTCATTTTTCAAAACAATTATGTTGATCGGGTCAAGATTCTTGATTTGCGGGGTGCCTCTGTAGGCACCGAGCGTCGCGCCTTTGAGATAAACCCTCACAGAATCGCCGATGCGGAGCCCGCTCACGCCTTTCATATAAAGCTCTATGGCTTCTCCTTCGGCGCGGTCTTGGATGAATGACGCTTTGTAAAGGTTGCCTGACGTCTCATCATCGGTGACAATGCCATATACCGAGCAGTCGTCCCTGAATATGGTATCGTTCTCGTAGTCTTTTGGGGTGCCGGCTTCTCTCCAGACATCGAGGAGCTGCCCGATGGTGAAAACGGTGCCTTCGGCCGGCTCCGGGATGACCGGCGCAGGGTAGTTGTTGTGCCTCGCATCCTTGTTGACGCATGAACTCAATGTCATGGCGGCGATGAGAATCAAGAGACCGTATCTTTTAATATTCTTAAACATAATCATCTAATTCACAGATTAACAATAATTTATTCTTCAATCAAAATATTCTTGACTTCCCATGTGGCGGCGGCTGTGCTTGAACTCTCGTATCTGAAGCCGATGACGACTTCTCTCTCTCCTGCAAACTCGTTCATGTCGATGACACCGGAGTTGACGAATGTCCAGTTGGTTCCGGCAGGATATATCGGGATTTCAAGTTTCACCCAATCTGTTGTGGTGACGTCGCCGGTGTAGCTTGCGGTCGCCCAGACTGTCATCTCTTCTTCATGGTTTGCGCCGAATTTGTAAGCGTGGTAGAATGAGAGGTATGCGCTGCCTGCGGCACTCATGTCGATGGCCGGTGAGACGATCCAGCTCTCTGATTCGTTGTTGGTGTTGTTGGCGTATGCGCTCGCCTTCATGCATGAATACTGTGAGTTGTGTTTCCAGACGTATGTCAGTGAGCCACCGAGGTTTACATTGACGATTTCAAAGTCGCCCTGACCTGAAGCGAATGTCTCGCTGAAAATCATGCCTGTCGGAGGTGGCGTGACACCGCCGTTTTCGACGCTGATGTGCTTAATCTCGATGGTGCCGGCTTTTTCGTCGGTTGAGAGATATTTCACCGCGAAGGTGGCTGTCTTACCAGCGTGGCTGCTGAGGTCAACTTCCGCATTGTAGAACGTATTCCAGTCGGAGCCGGAGACGAATGTCGTAGAGAGCTTCGTCCATGTCGCATTGTAGGGGTTGTCGTTGAAAGTGTAGTCTGTTGACATCCACACCGTGATGTCTTCGCTCAGGTTGTCGAAATAACGTGCGATGTAATTGATGCTCAACAAGATTTCGTCACCTTTGAGCGACACCGGCGATGAGATGAGCCAGTCTTCGTTGGCGTGTTCTTCATATTGGTTCTCGCCAACGGTCACGTGGCCGGTCATCTTTGCGGTGTGGTAGTCGATGCCCCAGCTCTCCGCTCCGACGATGTCGTAGGTGCAGAACGTGCCGAATGATGTAGAGAAGTCCTGATAGTAAGGCATTTCCTGAACATCGCCGCCTTCTCCACCGCCACCGGCCTGACCTTCTTCAATGCTTATCGATTGGATTTCAACGGTGCCGGCCTTCGCTGTCGTTGACAGATATTTCACCGCGACGGTGACGGTCTGCCCGACAAAGCTGTTGAGGCTGAATTCCGACAGACACCACGTGTTCCAGTTATAACTCAAAGTCCATGATGCCGGGATCTTTGTCCATGATGCCGTCGATGGCTCGTTGCCGTATGTGTAATCGGTTGATGCCCAGACTGTAAGGTCGCTGTCGATGCTGTTTCCGAAGTAACAGGCGATGTAGCTGACGACCATCTTGGCGTTCTGGACACCGGTGACTTCCACCGGTGACGAGATGAGCCAGTCTTCGTTGTCGTAGTTCACATAAACGCCGTTCTCTTTCACGGAGCCAGCCATCTTGGCTGATGAGTAGTCGATGACCCATTTCTGGTCGCCGTTGACATTCTTTGTACAGTACGTCCCGAATGACGTCGAAAAGTCCTGATAGTAAGGGAGCTTCTGGATGTCGCCGCCGCCGCCATTGCTTGCTTTCCCTTCGACGATGCTGATGCTCTTGATTTCGATGGTGCCGGCCTTCACATTGTCGGAGATGTATTTGACGGCGACGGTGACGCTCTGGTTGAGGTATTTGTCCAAGCTGACTTCCGTGGTGTTCCACACGTTCCAGTTGTAGCTGCCCACGAGTTCGACAGGGAGTTCCTCCCATGTCGCCGTTGAAGGTGCGTTGCCGATCTCGTAGTTCGTGGAGATCATGATGTTGACATCTCTGTCGAGGTCGTTGAAATAGCAGGCGATGTATTCCATGCTGAACTTGGCGTTCTTCACGCCTGAAATTGTCACCGATGGTGAGATGAGCCAGTCTTCGTTTTCATAGTTGATGTAAGTGCCGCTTTCGTCTTTCTCCGCGCCGGCCATCTTCGCTGACGAATAGTCAATCACCCATATCTGGTCGCCTTTCACATTGTAAGGGGAGTAAGAGCCGAAACTGCTTTCAAACGAAGTTATGAACGGAAGCGACGAACCCGGCATCGGAGGATCCACTTTGTCTCTCTTGCATGACGCCAGCATCACGACACCTATTAATAATAGTACCAAATAATTTTTCTTCATATATTTAATTTAATCTTAATTACCTAAATTCCTAACCACCTAAATTCCTATTGCCTAATACCTGATTGTCAGACTGACAAAATAATTGAGTCCATACATATATGAATATTTCGGAGGAAATCTGTCGAGGTTGCCGTAGTCGCTGCGGAGCTGTTCGTATCCGTAGAGTATCACGTTCTTGTTGTTGAGGATGTTATTGATGCTTACGTTGAGCAGGATGGTGCAGCCTTTCACGTTCCACGACTTGCCTCCGTAGAAGTCGAGGGTGAAGGCGTCCGGCAGTTCTCTCTGTGCGAGGAGCTTCTCCCTGTCGGCCAATGATGTCAGCTGGACGGCTTCGTCTGTGTGGTTGGTCGGATTGACGGCCAAGTAATATCTCGAGAAGTAATTTCCCGTGAGGCTGACCCACCAGTATTTCGGGGCGTTGTATTTCACTCCGAGTGCGCCGACGGTCTGCGGCATCTCGCCGACGTAGTAATTTTCGAGATAGACGGTCTCGTTCTTGTACAGAGGTGCGGCGTTGTTGTCTTCATAGACGTTGACTTTCGGGCTGTTTTTATATATGTGTTCGCCTGTCGAGCCTGCGAGCTGCACCGACACGGTGGGTGAGACGTTGATGTCGGCTCCGAGTTCGATGCCCTGCGAGAGCTGGTTGATGTCGTTCATGATGTAGTTGACGTATTTGCCTGTCTCTTCGTAATAGAACGAGCGGTTCCATGTAAGGTCGTAGAACTGTGTGCGATACACACTCGCACGTGCTTTCATCCAAGGTGCGCGGAACTCGTAGCCGAGGTCGATGGCAAATATTTTCTCGCTGTCAAGGCCTTCTACGACGGTGTTGCGGACGCGCGGCGCGACGAATGCGCTGCGGAACTCCGGAGCCTGGCTCTTGAACATCGCGTTGGCGACTATATAATGACGTCCGGTGACGGCGTATGTGCCGCCTAACTTCACGCTCCCGTTGAGGAAGCTGAGTTTCTCGGAGTCGCCGTATGACTCGTTGCCACGGAAACGACCGTTCTCGAACAAGCCTGTGCGGTACATCTGTGTGTATGTCCCTTCAGCACCGACGAAAGCCGTCCAATGCCCCTTCACGTAGTCGAGCTGACCCCAAAGGATGACGTTGTTCCTGTGGGCTTCGTAGTTATAGCTGATTATGTCGTCAACTTTTGCGACATGGTTCTTGTTGTGAATGTCAACCTGCTGCTCGTCAGTGATTTCGAAAGCCTCGCCGTCGGCATATTTGTCGATGTCCAGATAATAGTCGCCGCCGAGGAGGTCGTTGATTTTCTGATAATAATGAGTCTCTGAAACGCCTGCCTTCAGGCCTCCGTTAAGATGGAGGTTCGGGCTGAACTCTTTGGTGAAGCTGCTTGTGAGGCCGCATTGGTTCTTGTCCTGACGACGTTCGGCGACGATATATTTTGATGCGTAGCCTGTGATTGACCCGATGCCGCCGTTGATGTTGTTGATGGTCCTGAGGTTTCTCTCGTTGGCCGCGTAGAGGTTGTCCCAGTTGATCTGATGCAGGTTTTCGTCATCAATCCATTGCTGTGTGTAAGCCCGATAGCCTTCCTGTGTGTAGCCTTCCTTTCCGAGATCAAGCATGTATTTATAATAACTCGGAAGGTTGCGGTAGTAGTCGGGACGCGGGTCGGCGGCCTCTCCCCATTCGAGACCCGTGGAACCACCCTTGCCGAACCAGTAATACGCTGTTGTGTTGACTTTCCAGCTGTCGTCAGGCGTCCAGTAATGTGTCAGTTGGAACATCGGCTGATGATAGTTGCTCACACGGGCGTTACGCTTGAACCTCTTGCCGTCGGTGTCAGTCTGCCATCCCCAGTTGGGATTGTAATAGTTCGTCCCGAGAAGGTCGAAAGCCTCCTGTGTCGATGGCGAGGAACCGGCGCGGCTCGACGGACTGCCGAAAACAGTGAGGTTGAGAGAATGCTCTTTGTTGAACTTCTTCTCCGCAGCAAGGAAATAACTGGTTCCGTCGTACCATGTGCCTTCGCTCCAACTCGCGAAGTTGTCCATCAGTGTCCAGCGGCGTGACGCCGACACCGTGAACGCCCATCCGTTTTCCATCAGTCCTGTCGATGCGGTGAGCATCAAACGGTTGTTGTACGAACGATTCGCCGCAGCGTAGCTCAGCGAAACCTGCTTACGGTAGTTGCCCGCCCTCGTGCTGATGGAGGTGAGGCCGCCGACACCGCCGAAGCCGTCATTGGCGAGGCCGGTGTTCAAAGTGATGGTGGTGTTGCGCATCGCATCGTTCAGGCCGCCCCAGTTTGAATAGTACGGACGCCCGCCGTCCGGGTCGTTCATGACAACCCCGTTGATCATGACATCAGTGTATTTCGAATCGTAGGCGCGTATGCGGAAACGACGGTTGCTCAAATTATATGCCGCCATGTTGCTGAAAACATCACGCGACGACTGCAAGAAACTCGAAATGTCGGTGGAACTGTTCGTCTCATCGTACTCCGAATCAATCATCACAATGGTCGGCAACGTCATGTTTTCACTTACAGTGTCAGTCTCTTTTATTTGTGCAAACAGATTGATACTGAATGCCATAAAAATTATTGATGATATAAAAAACTTTTTCATTCGCCTTGCGATTATCGATATATAAATATTTAAAAATTCAAAATTTAATAATTTAACCAAAAAATTAAAGGCTCAAAAACGTGAGTCTTAAGAGAGTTGCAAAAGTATGAAAATTATCAAATCATATGACAAAATCTTTAAATAAATTAATGTGACATTTCCCGTTGGGCTGATTTGAATATTTATTATTTTTGCACCTTAAATTTATCGGAAAAATCATGGAAATGTTTCTCAGGAGAATTGTTTTGACGTTGCTTGTCGCGGTGATGGCGACATCGCTCAGCGCACAGGAGAATGGTAAGGCCCAGAATTACAAGTTAGGCCTCATAGGATTTTACAATCTCGAAAATCTTTTTGATACCGTCAACGACCCGAACAAGAACGACGAAGAGTTCCTTCCTGAAGGTAAAAACGCCTGGAACACAGAGAAATACACCACGAAGCTGCATCACATGGCGTACGCAATCTCCACTATCGGCACGTGTGATGACGACAAGATAAAGTCGCCTGACGGACTCGCTGTCCTGGGGCTTTCAGAGATGGAAAACCGCAAGGTGCTTGAAGACCTCGTGGCACAACCCGAGATTGCCGACCGCAACTACCAAATCGTCCATTTCGACTCGCCCGACCGCCGCGGCGTTGACGTAGCGCTCATCTACAACCCTAAATATTTCAAGGTGACGAACGTGAAGAAATACCGTTTCGTGTGTCCGGGACAGCCGAATTTCATCTCCCGCGACCAGCTCGTCGTGACGGGCATGTTCGACGACGAGGAGATGTCGTTCATCGTGATGCACTGGCCTTCGCGCTACGGCGGCGAGAAACGCTCGTTGCCGGGACGTGTGGCCGCGGCGAGCATCTGCCGCCATATCACCGACTCCATCCTGAACGAAAAACCCGACGCGAAAGTCATAATGATGGGCGACTACAACGACTACCCGACCAACAAGAGCATCATCGAATATCTCGGCGCGAAAGGCAAGGTCTCGGAAATGCAGAAAGGCGACTACTTCAACCCGATGTGGAAGATGCACCAGAACGGCGAAGGCACAAGTTACTACCGCGACGTGAAAGGCGTCCTCGACCAGATGATCATCACGCCGGCGTTGCTCAAGGACGAGGCCGACCCGTTCGCCACCTACCAGATGATGAAGCCGATGGTGCATTCCAAGGAGTTCCTGAAACAGCACGGCGGCCGCTACAACGGTTACCCGTGGCGGTCGTTCGCCGGCGGCGTGTGGCTCGGCGGCTACTCCGACCACTTCCCCGTTTATTTGGTGCTTTTGAAAAAAGCGGAGTAGTTGGGATGGTTAAGAGATTAGAGATGAGAGATGAGAGATGAAAGTTAAAAGAGATGGAGGGTTCTACTTGGTTAAGGAGGCTTTTAGTCCAGATAAGAGTTTGCTTATAGAATCTATTTTTGGTTTTATAGTGTTTAAATCATTGTCGCTGAGGTAATTCAAGTCATTTGACAATATCAGTTGGCAGTATGTTTCCATCAATGAACCATAAGCAATCTCGATATAATGGATTTTTTCTTTGTTTGAATTTCTTGAATTTCCTTCTGCGATATTAGATGGAATTGATATTGAGGCTCTTCTGATTTGGTCGCACAAAGCATATTGTTCAAATTTTGGAAATTTATTTAACATGATGTAGATTTCCTTGACAAAAGATCTCGCCTCTTGCCATACAATAAGTCTTTCAAATGAGTATTTCATAAATTTGTTTCTTCTCTAATTAATGATTTTGTTTTCTAATTTCTTTTAACTCTACTCTTTTAACTCTACTCTATTCTTTCACGTAAACCCTCTTCACCCTCTGCGAGATGCCGGTCATGATCTCGTAAGGTATTGTGCCGCAGGCTTTTGATATTTCCTCAATCGGATGATTTTCGTCGAAAAGCACCGCCGTGTCGTCTTCTTTGCAGTCGATGCCGGTGACGTCGATCATGCAGAGGTCCATGCAGACGTTGCCGATGATCGGTGCCGGCTTGCCGTTGACCCAGAAACACGCGGCTCCGTTGCCGAGCTGACGGCGCAGCCCGTCGGCGTAACCTATCGGGATGACCCCGATGCGCGACGGCTTCGTGATTTTCCCGTGACGCCCGTAACCCACCGTCTCGCCGGCCTCGTACTCCTTGATCTGTTTTATAGTCGATTTCAAGGAGATGACGTTGTGCAGCCTGCCGCGGTCCTCGTCGCACGACGCCACGCCGTACAAACCGATGCCGATTCTTACCATATCGTATTGATATTCAGTGAACCGTGTCGTGCCAGCCGTGTTCAGGATGTGACGTATGATCTTGTATGGAAACGCATTCACGATTCTCGAACTCATCGCCTCGAAAGTGTCAATCTGATGTTTCGTGAAGTCGTTCTCCTCCGGCATGTCGCTCGTCGCAAGGTGCGAGAACACGCTTTGGATTTTTATGTTCGGGTTCGACTTCACCCTGTCGATGAGCGCGTCGATGTCGTCTGGCAGGAAACCGAGACGGTGCATCCCTGTATCTAATTTTATATGGATTTTCACAGGCTCTTTTAAAACTATATCTAATTGATTTATAGCTTCTTCAAGCTGTGAGAGGCAACGGAAGCTGTAGATGTCAGGCTCAAGGCCGTATTTGATGATTGTGTCGAACGTGTTTGTCTCCGGCGTCATCACCATTATCGGCAGTCTTATGCCTTGATTGCGCAGGTCGATGCCTTCGTCGGCGTATGCAACGGTAAGATAATCAACGTGATGAAAGGCAAGGACGTTTGAGACTTCGTGGTTGCCGCTGCCGTATGCGAAGGCCTTCACCATCGCCATCACCTTGGTCTCTTTTTTCAGCTTGCCGCGATAATAGTTGAGGTTTTTCACAAGGTTGTCGAGGTTGATTTCAAGCACCGTCTCGTGTGATTTTCTCTGCAACACCTTCATGATGCGCTCGAACTCGAAGTTTCTTGCGCCTTTGAGCAGAATTATCTGGTTTTCAAATGATTGCATCGGGTGGTTTGCCAAGAAATCATTCGTTGAATCATAAAAATAATTTTTAATTTTTATGTGTGATTTATATTTGGAAATTGATTTCCCGATGCCTATCAGCATGTCAACGCCTTTATTTTCAACAAGTTGCGCTATATATAGATACAACTCATCCTCTTTCAGTTCGCTCTGCATGATGTCGGAGAGGATCAGCACTTTGTTGTCGTGACGCTGGGCGTTCATGAAGTCGAGGGCGATGGAAAGCGCGTTGCGGTCGTTGTTGTAGGCATCGTTGATGACGAGGCAGTTGTTGATTCCGGCCTTCAGTTCCATTCGCATCTCCACGCTTTCGAGATGCGACATGCGTTCTTTGATTGTGTCTTCTGGGATGTTGAAAATCAACGCGATGCACCAGCAATGTATTGCGTTCTCAATTGATGCGTCGTCAATGAACGGGATGACGGTCTCGGTCTCTTTCCCTTTGTAAACCGCGCGGATTACCGTGTTTTCGTTTCGTAAAATATTTTTAATGTAAAGGTCGGCGTTCTTGTCATTCTTGCTCCACGAGAACGCATTGATGTCGGCGTTTCTCATAGCGGCGGCGACTTCCGGCTGGTCGGCGCAGTGGACGCATGACTTGATGTCTCCGCCGAAAAGCTTCAGTTTCTCGTTGATTTTCTGCTCGATGCTCTTGAAATTCTTTCCGTGCGCCGGCCCGATGTTAGTGAAAACGCCTATCGTCGGCCTGATGATTCTCTTGAGATTTTCCATCTCGCCGGGTTTTGAAATTCCGGCCTCGAAGACGGCGATGTCGTGGCTTCCGTCCATCTGCCACACCGACAGCGGCACACCGATCTGCGAGTTGTAGCTCTTCGGACTGCGTACCACCGAAAACGTGGGCGACAGGATCTGGTAAAGCCATTCTTTAACGATGGTCTTGCCGTTGCTGCCGGTGATTCCGATGACCGGAATCTCAAACCGCCCGCGATGAAACGCCGCGAGTCTCTGCAAAGCTGCCAAAGTGTCGTCAACTACGATATATTTCGCATCATTTTTTATTGTGAATGAATTGTTTACGACAAAAACACGCACGCCTTTGAGGTAAAGTTCATCTACATATCCGTGTCCGTCGTCTCTTTCACCTGATAACGCAAAAAACAAAGTGTTATCCGGCTCGACAAGAAGCCTGCTGTCAAAAAGAATGTTCTTGATTTCGATGTTATCTTGCTGGTTGCCAATTATTTCGCCATTTATAATATTGGCGGTTTCCCTTACTGTGTAATTGCTTTTTTTCATGCCGCAAAAATAAAAAAATATTTTTTTCAAAACTTGACAAACGAAATTTTTGTTTGTATCTTTGACGCTTCAAAAATCACGCCCTATGTTGCCACAGAATAAAATTCAGAATCTTCCGAAAATCGGAATAACACAAGGTGATATCAACGGAATCGGTTACGAGGTTATTCTCAAAGTTTTATCAGATTCCAGGATGATGGAGTCGTTTATTCCGATAATTTACGGTCAGTCGAGAGTGTTTTCCTACTACAAGAAAAACTTCGGATTTGATGATTTGACGTACAATGTCATCCGTGACGTCTCACAGGCTCAGCCGAAAAGGATCAATATCATAAATCATACCGACGAAGAGCTGAAGATAGAGCCTGGGATGTCAACTCCGGTGGCCGGGAAAGCGTCGGTGGCAGCACTGAAGATGGCGATTGACGACCTTCGCAGCGGCGCAATCGATGCGATGGTGAACGCGCCTGTCAACAAGGCGAACATACAGTCTGAAAATTTCAAGTTCCGCGGACAGACCGAATATGTCAGTTCGTTCTACCCGAATGCCGATGAGCTGCCTGTCATGGTATGCGGCAATCTGCGCATCGCGTTAGCGACAAATCACATCCCGTTGAAAGATGTTCCGAATGTACTGACTAAAGACCTGCTTATCAAGAAGATAAACGTGTTAAACAAGACTTTGTTAGAAGATTTCAACATCATCGCGCCGAAGATCGCGGTGCTTTCGCTCAACCCTCACGCCGGCGACAACGGACTTATCGGGACGGAGGAGGCTGATGTGATAAGGCCTTCGTTGGCTGTGGCGAAAAGTCACGGGACATTGGTGTTCGGGCCGTTCTCGGCATACGGTTTCTTCGGCACCGGCGCATGGCGAAAATACAACGCTGTTTTGGCAATGTACCACGACCAGGGCTCCGTGCCGTTCAAGGTGCTGGCCTGCGACGGCGGCGTCAGCTTCACCGCCGGGCTGCCTGTCGTCAGGACCGCCCCGACACATGGGACCGGCTACGACATCGCAAACAGAAACATCGCCGACCCCGACTCGTTGCGTCACGCTATATTCCTCGCATTGGATGTATTGAAGAACAGGAGGAGAGATGAGAGAGAAAAGATGCGGTAAAAACAGCTGTTGAATGGAAGAAAGAAAAAATCCGCAAAAATATGCGCTATCTGCATGAAAAATCACTATCTTTGCCGAAATTTTTTAAGATGAAAAATATCTGTGTTTTTTGCGGAAGCAGCATGGGCTTTGACAAGCGTTATGCGGAGGCGGCCAAACGGCTCGCTGACGTTCTCGCTGATAATGAATGCGTTCTGTATTACGGCGGCGGCAACGTAGGCATCATGAAAGTCATCGCTGACAGAATGCTCGAACACAGCAAAAAAGTCATCGGCGTGATGCCTGACTTCCTGCTTGGGCATGAGATCGGTCATCCTGCGATTACCGAAATGATTCCGACTAAGACGATGGCCGAACGCAAGGAGATATTGTTAAGGGAATCGGACGCTTTCATCGCGCTGGCGGGAGGTTTCGGGACACTCGACGAGTTTTCGGAAGTTGTTGTCGCCGACCAGCTTCACCTCATGGAGAAACCGATGGCTCTGTACAACACCTTGGGCTATTACGACGGTCTCGTTCAGTGGATAGACCGCGGCGTGAAGGACGGATTCATCAGGGAAGACCATTATAACAACCTGATTGTCAGCGATGATCCGGTTGTTCTTTTTGAAAAAATGAAAGAGTACAAGCCGGTGAAAATCGAGAAATGGATTAAGGATTTGAAAGAGGAACAGAAAGGACTATGAATATAATAGGTATAACAGGGACATTGGGTGCGGGTAAAGGCACCATCGTTGAATACCTGATCGAGAAAAAAGGCTACGTGCATTATTCGGTTCGGGCTTTCATCGCGGAGGAGATAAAACGCCGCGGCTTGGAGGTGAACCGCGACACGTTGACGTTGACAGCCAACGATCTGCGCGCGAAACATTCGCCGAGTTACATCATCGAGCAGCTTTACGACAGGGCTTATTCGGCGGGCAAGGACGCTGTTATCGAGAGTGTACGCACACCTGGCGAGATAACGGCTCTGCGCACCAAAGGCAACTTTCATCTCTTTGCCGTCGATGCCGACCGCAAGACACGTTACGAACGCATCACCGAACGCAAGTCGGAGACCGACTCCGTCAACTTCGAGACGTTCGTCGCCAACGAGGAACGCGAGATGACATCAGACGACCCGAACAAACAGAACATCGCCGAATGCATCAGGCAGGCCGACTATGTTTTCCAAAATAACGGCAGCATTGAGGACCTCGACCGTGAAGTTGAAAAAGTGCTTCAAAATATTGAAAATCAAAAATACAGACGTCCTTCGTGGGACGAGTATTTCATGAATATGGCCGACACCGTGGCAGAACGCGCCACCTGCGACCGCGGCCGCAGCGGATGCGTCATCGTGAAAGACAGACAGATTCTCGTCACCGGATACGTCGGCTCGCCACGCGGACTACCGCATTGCGACGAGGTCGGACACCTTTTTAAAAAGATGATACACGAGGACGGACATATCACCGAACACTGCGTGCGCACCGTCCACGCCGAACAGAACGCCATCGCACAGGCCGCCCGCCGTGGCATAGCCCTCGAAGGCAGCACGCTGTATTGCAGGATGACACCGTGCCGCACGTGCGCCATGCTCATCATCAACTGCGGGATCGTCCGCGTCGTGTGCCAGAGGAAATACCACGACGCCGCAGAGTCGGAGGAGATGTTCCGCACCGCCGGCATCAAACTCGAGTATTTTTCGGAAGAGGTGCAAATGTATGAGAGGCAATAAAGTTAAAAGTTAAAATAAAATGAGTGGCACACGCTGCCATTAATAAGTAAAAATAAATGGTTAATTACGAAAAATTATCTGTATGAAAAAAATGTTATTATCTGCATTGTTATGCTTTACAAGTGTAATCTTGTTTGGTTCCGACAGTCTGGCTGTGGAAAACAGAATTTACCCGGAAATCTTCGCCTGCGACGGAGTGAAAGATGCCGTTTGCATTGACGGTCAATATTATGGTCAGTATCCCATGTCTGACGAACAGGCGGAAAGTATCGGAATCCCTTCAAATTATGATGAATGCTACAAACTTTTCAGCTCTGAAGAACTGTCAGGGAACGCATCAGCCCTCAATAACCTCGGTGTCTGTTATCTTCTTGGCAAGGGAACAGAAAAGGACGAGGAAAAAGCGGTGGAATGTTTCAATAATGCCCAGAAACATGGCAGTATCGTCGCAAAAATAAATATGGCGAGCTGCTATCAGAATGGATATGGCGTGGAAAAGAACTACTATACTGCCTTCGGTTATCTGAGCGGAATGGAAGACAACAACAACGTGATTGTGCTGAATCTGCTTGGGGACTTCTACAGAAATGGCTATGGCGTCGTCGGGGACTACGACAAGGCGATTGAATTGTACAATAAGGCGGCGGCGTTTGGCTATGCCCCTGCACAAGGTAATTTGGGAATATGCTATTACAATGGCTACGGTGTTGACAAGGACTACACCAAAGCGATCGAATGGTATAGCAAGGCTGCTGAGCAGGGACTTGCCGATGTGCAATGTTGTCTGGCTATTTGCTACTACAACGGTTATGGCGTCACTCAAAACTATCCAAAGGCTGTTGAATGGTACCGCAAGGCGGCGGAACAGGGCTATATACTGGCGCAATTTAATCTGGGAGCATGCTACGACTATGGCTATGGGGTCGCACAGAACTACTCCAAGGCTGTTGAATGGTATCGCAAGGCGGCAGAACAAGGCGACGTCCCGTCACAATACAATTTAGGATATGCCTATGAACATGGTTACGGCGTCACCCAAAACATTCCAGAAGCGATGAAATGGTACAAACTTGCTGCAGACCAAGGTCTTAAAAATGCCGAAAACGCTTTGAGCAGATTGGAATAATGCTGCAATGAATTTTTAGACGCAAGACACGTTCATAACAAAAAACAGGTCGAAGATGTGTGTGTTTACTGCATCTTCGACCAAATGTTATTTAGGGGAACCAGCATGCAATCCGTATAACCTGTTGGATTACATCCTAACAATCTTCTCAAAGATTTCAATCCCCGTCTTTAAAATCCCGTCCTCGAACACGTAATCAGGGTTGTGTAACGGCAGGTGTTCCGTGCCGCAGCCGAGTCCGAACATGGCGCACGGGCAGACGCTCGCGAAACGCCCGAAGTCTTCCGACCAGCGGAACGGCTCGTCAAGATATTGGTATTCGAGACCGAGGCTCTCGGCGGCATTTCTTACCGTAAGTACTTCATTGTCAGAGTTAATCGTGGCTGGAAACGCCTCGTGTATGCTGCTGTTGAAGCGGAATCCCTGCTTGTCGGCGACAATTTTGCAGAGCTGTACCACATCGGCGGTGAGGTGTTGAAGTTTGTCGTTGTCGTACGACCGCAGCGTCATCCAGATCTCAGCGTGGCTCGGCGCTACGCCGAACGTCTCCTCGCCGAGGACGGCGTGCGTGACGGTGAGCATCGTGAGCGGCACCTCGTCCAACAGCATATCGGCCTTCTTCTTGAAAATGTCGAGCAACGCCGCCACAACATGCATCGGGCTGCGTCCCGTCTCCGGCTGCGAGGCGTGTGCGGTGACACCTTCAAATATGAGCTTCAGCCCTAACGAAGCCGCCGCAAAGCAGTCGTTCTTTATCATAATCATGTTTTTCTCATACCCAGGAAGGTTGTGAAGCGCAAATGCCAAGTCGGGCTTAATCTGCTGAAACTGTGGGTCTTCGAGAACCACCTTGGCACCTTGTCCTGTCTCTTCAGCAGGTTGGAAAAGCAGCACCACCTCGCCGCTGTCGGGGCGTTTTTCCGCAAGCCGTTGAGCCAGCCCCGCGATGATGGCGGCGTGTCCGTCGTGACCGCAGCGGTGCGAACAACGGCGGTCGCCTTCGGGGATGTTCAATCCGTCGATGTCGCCGCGCACCATGATACGACGGCCTTGATTACTGCCTCTGAAAACGACAGCGATGCCGTTGCCTCCGATGTTGCGGATGTGAACGTCGGGGTTGAGTGTCTCGAGGAAATCATTCAGTATCTTGTTGGTTTTCATCTCATTACCGGAAAGCTCGGCGTTGTCGTGAAGCGTATGTCTCAGATTTATAATGTCTTGCATTTTGTTTGAAGTTATAAAGTTTGTAAAGTTGAAAGATTCTTTAAAACCGCTGCAAAAATACATAAAAACATCTTTCGTGAATAATTATTAATACTTTTAAAAAAATTCGTATTTTTGCATTTTGGAAAAAAAGGAAATAACAGAAATGAATATTCTTTATCCATTGAAATTCAAACCAAAGTTCAAGGAGAAAGTCTGGGGCGGCCAGAATGTCAAAACGTTGCTGCACAAGGACTTCGGTAATCTGATGAACTGCGGTGAGATGTGGCTTCTCTCCGGCGTTGAAGGCGAGAACAGCGTAGTATGCAACGGAAACTTCGAGGGCGATGAACTCAACGACCTCGTGGAGACTTTCATGGGCGACCTCGTCGGGGAACATGTTTTCGACAAATACGGCGAGACTTTCCCATTGTTAATCAAGATAATAGACCCGTTGACATGGCTTTCGGTGCAGGTGCATCCCGATGATGAGATTGCGCAAAAAATCGGCCTCGAAAACGGAAAGACGGAGATGTGGTACGTGCTTGACGCCGAAAAAGACGCCGAACTCGTCACAGGCTTCAGCGAGGAGGTTACTAAAGAACAGTTCAAACATCTCCTTGAGGAGAAAAAAGTCGAACAAGTGCTTAATTATGAAAAGGTTGAGACCGGCGACGTGTTTTTCATCCCGGCACGGCGCATACACGCACTCGGACCCGGATGCATGGTGGCGGAGATACAGCAGACAAGCGACACGACCTACCGCGTCTATGACTGGGACCGCATCGACCAATACGGCATGTACCGCGAACTGCATGTGCCTCAGGCACTTTACACTTTGGACTTCAAGAAAGAAGACAGCTACAGGACCGAATACGACAGGACAAAAAAAGACGCCACCGTCGAGATGGTGAGCTGCCCTTATTTCACCACCAATTTCATCAACCTTGACGCAACGTTGGCGAAAGACTATTCCGAACTCGACTCATTCGTGATCCTGATGAGCGTCGGCGGAAATTTCACCTTGAGATACGATGGCGGCGAAGAAAGCGTTAGTTTCGGCGAGTGTATCTTGATTCCGAATGCGGTGAAAAAGATTGAGATACATGCTCAAGGCGAATGCAGAATTTTAGAGAGTTATATTTTGTAAATAATTGAATAATTTAAAACGTTTTAAAAATGAAAAAGTTATTATCATTTATCCTTTTGGGATTCCTGGGCTTCGGCATGATGGCTCAGGAGAAGTCGGAACTTCCGAACATCACATTGAAGAACCTTGACGGCGAGAGCGTCAACGTCTCTGAAATCAACAACGACGGAAAGCCTTTCGTCATGACATTCTGGGCCACATGGTGCGGGCCGTGCGTGAAGGAACACAACGCATTGACAGACGTTTACGACGACTGGGTTGAGGAGACTGGCGTGAAGATCATCTCCGTATCCATCGACGACTCGCGTTCTTCGGCACGTATCAAGCCTTTCGTCGAAGGCAAGGGCTGGCCTTTCGAGATCCTCCTCGACGTGAACAAGGAACTCGCACGCGCCATGAACGTCGTGAACCCGCCTCACACATTCCTCTTTGACGGCAACGGCAAGGTCGTGTGGCAGCACACAGGCTACCTCGAAGGCGGCGAAGAAGATGTCTATAACGAAATCAAAAAACTCGTAAAATAAAAAATGACACGTAAGGCGCATCACAATGCGTCTTGCGTGCAAATGTATGAATATGAAAAAGGTACTAATTCTCGTGGCGGCAATACTTTGCTCCACAATGACATACGGACAGTCTGTCCTCTCCGGCTCGCGCGTGAGCGGAAGCTTTCAGGTTGACGGGAACTACTACTGGCCCGACGACGGCATCGGCATCACTGAAGAGAACATCAACGGCGAGAAGTTCGGCGGCTACGGATTCGGAAAACTTCAATACAACCTCGGCGACTTCACTGCCGGGATGCGTTTCGAGGCATATCAGAACACACCGATGTCGGGCTTTGACATGAGAACCAAAGGCATGGGCGTGGCTAATTTTTTCGCCTCTTACGACAACGGAACCGTGGGCTTCACCGCTGGTGACATCTACGACCAGTTCGGAAACGGCTTGATTTTCAGGACTTACGAGGAATGGACCCTCGGCTTCGACAACTCGCTCCGCGGCATACGCGCCGTATATCGCCCTGTCAACGGAGTGACAGTCAAGGGGTTGTACGGAATGCAGAGACTTTATTGGGCGCCGTATTTCAACGCCAACACCAACGAGCCGGCGAGAGGCCTCGTGCGCGGCGCTGACGCTGAATGGGACATCAACCAGAGCATCGCCTCGATCAGCGACGCGAAGGTGAGAGCCACCGTCGGCGCGAGCTTCGTGAGCAAATACGAAGGCGATAAGACACACGAGGAAGGCGGCGTCATCTACAACCTCCCGCAGAACGTGGCGGCATACGCAGGCCGCGCCAACATCGGGTTCTGGCGTTTCAACCTCGGTGCGGAATACGCCCGCAAGATCAACGACCCGTCGGCGTTCAACAACTGGATCTACCGCGACGGACAGGAACTCCTGACGTCACTGTCATACACACAGAAAGGCCTCGGCGCAGTGCTTCAGGTGAAACGCGTTGACAACATGAGCTTCAAGTCGGACCGCACCGCCACGCAGAACGACCTCGACCTCGGCTTCGTGCCGCCGCTCAACTACACGCACACCCACAGCCTGCCTTCGATGTTCTCCTACGCCTCGCAGCCGCTCGGCGAAATGGGAATACAGTTCCAGATCAACTACATGATTCCAAAGAAGACCGCCCTCGGCGGGAAATACGGGACGAAACTCGCATTCAACTACAGCCAGGTCAACGACATCAAACGCGACTCCGTCATGTTCAACGGCAATAATGTCCTGAATATGGCTGGCACAAAAGGCTACGAATCCGACTTCTTCGCCATCGGCGACCGCATGTTCTACCGTGACTTCAATTTCGAGATCGACAAGAAGATAAGCAAGAAATGGAATCTAACATTGATGTACATCAATCTGTATTATGATATGGAAATCATTGAGAATCATCCAGGTGCGGAAGTTGTGAAGGCAAACATCGCCTTCGGCGAAGCGATTTACAAGATCAACAGCAAACACAGCCTGCGTCTCGAAGTGCAGCACATGTGGGACAACATCGGAAAGAATCATGAGATTGAAGAAGGCCACGAGGCATATTACGTGAAACGCGGCAACTGGGCTGCGTTCCTTTTGGAATACACCATCGCGCCGAAATGGTTCGTCTCCATCGCCGACAAATACAACTACGGCAACCCGATTGCCGACAACCGCGACCATTATTTCACGGGTTCGTTCGGTTTCATCAAAGACCAGACACGTATCGCCATCAGCGGAGGCCGTCAGAGCGAAGGCCTCGTGTGCGTCGGCGGCGTGTGCCGCACGGTGCCGGCATCAAGCGGCGTGCAGTTGACAATAACGACTTCATTCTAAAAAATACGAATAAAATGAAAAAATTATCATTAATATTTGCAGGCATGGCGGTCGCTTTCGCCATGTCGTCATGCGACAAACTTGATGAACCTTATTTCATCGAACCTGTCGTCAGTGAAACCATCCCTTTGACAAATGAAGATACAATAAATTTTGATGGCAAGCGTGTTGTGCTTCTCGAAGACTACACCGGCGTGAAATGCAACAACTGTCCGGCGGCGGGCGAGATCGCGCTTAAGCTTCAAGAAAATTACGGTCATCAACTTATCGTTTTAGGTGTCCATCCGAAAGGAGCCCTTCAGAATCCGGCCGGCGGCTTCCCTGATTTCAGAACCGACGACGGTGAAGATTGGAACAAAGCTTTCAACATACCGGCATATCCGAACGGACTTGTCAACCGCAACGGCGTGGTCGGACCGGCGGAATGGGCGAAGAAGGTCGAAGAAGCGGTGGCAGGTGAAGCTCCGGCGAGAATGATTGTCAAGACAAAATACGATGACGCCAATCGCGAGCTGAAACTCAGCGTACATACAAAGATTCTCAGCAATCTCCCGAAGTCGAATCTGATCATCTGCATGATGGAAGACAACATCTTGGGCAAACAGGTCACGCAAACAGGACTCGACACCGCCTACATGCACCGTCATGTGTTCCGAGGCACTGCCGACGGCCTCACATGGGGCAGAAGTCTTAACAATGGGGGTCTGGAGGCTGGCATGAACTTCATCACGAATTTCAAATTCACCGTTGATGAGAAATACAATACCGAAGAGTTCTACATCGTGGCGTTCCTCGCCGACGAGAGCAGCAGGAAGGTTTACATGGCCGCTGAAAGCAAGATCAAATAAAATGAAAAAAAGGAGGTCTTCGGACCTCCTTGCCTTGTAGCGGGGGGCGGATTTGAACCACCGACCTTTGGGTTATGAGCCCAACGAGCTACCGGACTGCTCCACCCCGCATCATGATTGATTTGCGGGTGCAAAATTACATCTATTTTTCGCTCGTGTCAAGTGTTTTTTGAATTTTTTTTAAAATAATTGGAAATATTATAAA
The DNA here is from genome assembly GCA_024400305.1 of Bacteroidales bacterium. GTDB lineage: Bacteria > Bacteroidota > Bacteroidia > Bacteroidales > F082 > Limimorpha. The sequence continues at coordinate 22,822 of JAKSMX010000010.1, forward strand.
AATATGGATCATAAAGCAGGTTACGTCAATATAATTGGCAAGCCAAATGTCGGAAAATCAACGCTTATGAACGATTTGGTGGGCGAGAAAATCTCCATCATAACGTCGAAGGCGCAGACCACACGTCACCGTATTTTGGGCATCGTGAACGGTGATGACTTCCAAATCGTGTTCTCCGACACCCCCGGAATCATCAAAAAACCGGCCTACAAGATGCACGAAATCATGAATCAGTTCATCAATGTCGCGTTCATCGACGCTGATCTGATACTCTATGTCGTCGATATCACGGACAAGAAAATCGACGAGGAGACCATCGAAAGAGTGAAGAAGACGAATCTTCCGGTGTTCGTCTTGCTAAACAAAATCGACCTCTCGAACCAGGATGAGGTGACGAAAGCGGTCGAGTTCTGGCAGAACGCATTGCCGGAATCGACGGTGTTCCCGGTGTCGGCATTGCATCAGGCGAACATAAAATACGTGTTCGAGAGCATCATTGAGAAACTGCCGAAATGCCCGCCGTACTTCCCGAAAGACGAGCTGACCGACCGCTCGATGCGTTTCTTCATCACGGAAATCATCCGCGAGAAGATATTGCTGAACTATCAGCAGGAGATACCTTACTGCGTGGAGGTGACCGTCGATGCCTACGAGGAAAGCAAGAACCTCATCAACATCAAATCGACGATTTATGTCTCGCGCGAATCGCAGAAGGCCATATTAATAGGTAAGGGCGGCTCGGCGATAAAGAAAGTGGGAATACAGTCACGCGCCGACATCGAAGAGTTCGTCGGGAAGAAAGTGTTCCTCGACCTCAACGTGAAGGTTGACAAGGATTGGAGAGATAACGAGGAGGAACTGAAACATTTCGGGTACGAAGCGTGATTTTGTTAAGCGTTGAAAGAGGAGAGATAAGAGAACCGCGTAGCGGTTCCACATCCGTATAAATCAGGTAAATAAAAATGAATTGAAAACGAACCGCGTAGCGGTTCCATATCCGTAGAAACCAGGTAATTAAAAATGAATTGAAAACGAACCGCGTAGCGGTTTCATATCCGTAAAAACATGAGCAATATAGTAGCAATAGTAGGAAGACCGAATGTAGGCAAATCGACATTATTCAACCGTCTGGTGCAGTCGCGCCAGGCCATCGTGGAGGCCACGAGCGGTGTCACGCGCGACCGTCATTACGGCCACAGCGATTGGTGCGGCAAGACGTTCACGGTGATTGACACCGGCGGCTATGTCGTTGGTTCTGAAGATATTTTTGAAGAGGAGATAAGGAAACAAGTCGATCTCGCCATCGACGAGGCTGATGTCATAATATTCGTCGTTGACGGTCAGGAAGGCGTCCACGTCCTTGACGAGGATGTCGCCGTCATCTTGCGCAGATGCAAGAAACACGTGATTCTCGCGGTCAACAAGACCGACATTCCGAGCAAGTTCGGGCAGGCGGCGGAATTCTACGCCTTCGGCCTCGGTGAGATTTTCCCGTTCTCGGCGATGACAGGCACCGGCACCGGCGAGCTTCTCGATGAAGTGATAAAATATCTCCCGCAAGACGAGACTGAAGACTATTCGGGGCTTCCAAAGTTCACGGTGGTGGGACGCCCGAATGTCGGCAAATCATCGATGATCAATGCGTTCCTCGGTCAAGAAAGACATATCGTGACCGACATCGCCGGCACGACACGCGACACAAACAACACACGGTTCAATTATTTCGGCATGGATTTCATGCTCGTTGACACAGCCGGCCTGCGAAAGAAATCGAAGGTCAGTGAGAACATCGAGTTTTATTCCGTGATGCGTTCCATCCGCGCCATCGAGGAATGCGACGTCGCCGTCTTGATCATCGACGCCACTCAGGGCTTCGAGTCGCAGGACATGAACATCCTCCGCCTCATCGAGAAAAACAAGAAAGGCCTCGTGATGGTGGTGAACAAATGGGATCTGATAGAGAAGGATTCCAACACTCACCTCAAGTTCGAAAACGAAATCCGTGCCAAGACAGCCCCTTTCGTTGACTATCCGATAATCTTCACCTCGGCCATCAACAAGCAGAGGACGTTCAAGGTGCTTGAGACGCTTCGTGATGTGCATGAGAACCGCAGGCGCAAAGTGCCGGTCCGCGAACTCAACGACACAATGCTTGAAATCATCAACTCGCAGCCTCCGCAGATAGCGTCACGTGGCAGATTCTTGAAAATCAAATATATAACACAGCTAAAGAGCCCGACTCCACAGTTCATCTTCTTCTGCAACCTGCCGAAAGACGTCAAGGAACCATATATGCGTTATCTTGAAAACAAGATCAGGAGCATCTGGGATTTCCACGGAGTGCCGATACAACTATTTTTCCGTGAAAAATAATTGAAGGAATTTTAGGAGTTTTAGGTATTTATGATTTAAAACACCTAACCACCTAATTATCTGAACCATGGACGAACTGAGGATAGACAAATGGCTGTGGTGTGCGCGTCTTTTCAAGACGCGCACCCTGGCGGCCGACGCCTGCAAGGGCGGCAAGGTGAAGGTCAGCGACGTGTCGGTGAAACCGTCGCACGACGTGAAAATTGGCGAGGTCATCGCGGTGCAGCAGGGACAGCTTCATAAGGTTGTCGAAGTGCTGGACATCCCGAAGAGCAGGGTGTCGCCGAAAGACGTGCCGAACATCTATGCCGACAGGACACCGGCGGAGGAATACGAACGCATCGAGTTCATGCACGCCTACAGAACCGAGTTCCGCGAAAAAGGGACGGGACGCCCGACAAAGAAGGAACGCAGGATTCTCGACAGACTCAAAGGCGAGGATTGATGAAATTATCTTGAAAACAAATGAATAATATTGAAGAAATAATTGAAAACCTGCAACTTGCGCCGCATCCGGAAGGAGGCTGGTACCGTCAGGTCTTCGGCAACGATGAGAACGGAAAGAAACAGATTTCCACGATTTATTACATGCTCGACGGCAAGAACTTCTCGGCTTTCCACCGTCTGCATGATATGACCGAGATCTGGTATTATCACGCCGGAACGCAGCTCGACATCCACGTCATCGGCCTTGACGGGAAGCTGACGACGCATCATCTGTCAGGCGACGGCGAGATGCAGGTGGTGATAACGCCGGAGCAGTGGTTCGCGGCGGAGATACCGTCCAGAAAAGGCTTCTGCCTCGTAGGTTGCGCCGTCGCACCGGCGTTTGAGTTTGAGAACTTCGAACTCGGAAAGAAAGAGGAACTGTTGAAAGAGTTCCCGCAATATGAAGAAATCATAGAACGACTTTGCAGATGAATTTTGAAAATGGACTAAAAAAATTATATGAAAAGAACTTTATTTTTTATCGTAATGTTCGGTTTTTCGTTTTTTGCAAAAGCCGCTTACCTTGAAAATGTGCCGATGACATTAACCCAGCCGGATGGCACTAAATTGGAATGCTTCGCATCTGGCGATGAGTTTTACAACTATCTCCATGATGCACAAGGCTTTACTATTATTCAAGACCATGCAACAGGTTTCTATGTCTATGCCGATTTGCAGGATGGCGAACTCGTGCCGACCGATTTGGTAGCCGGACGTTCAAACCCCGCAGATCGCTTGAAACCGTATCTCAACATCTCGCCGGAGAAACGCATGGAGAGGCGTAAGGCCTGGGACGTGCCCGAACATCTGCGTAAACCTGAGGTAAGGAACAGAGACACGAACCACGGTACTCTTAACAACTTAGTGATTTTCATACGTTTCGCCGATGATGGTGAGTTTGAAAACACTTTCAGCTCGGTGAACAATATGTTCAATGAAAACCAGTCAGGAGTGTCGATGCAGAGCTATTTCAAGGAGGTTTCGTACAATCAGATAAACATCCCGACCACGTTCTATCCAGCGCCGGACGGAGAAAAAATCCTTTCGTATCAAGACACGTATTACAGGAGCTTTTTCCAGCCTTACGATGCGACGACGAACCCTAACGGCTACAACGGTGATGATGAGCGGACCGAGAGAGAACACGCACTGTTGGAAAGGGCTGTCAATTACATCAATGCCAACAACATGATCCCTGACGATTTGAATGTCGATTACAACAAGGATGGTTATGTTGACAATGTTTGCTTTGTTGTGAGAGGTAACGTCGGCGCGTGGAGCAGTCTTTTGTGGCCGCATCAATGGAGCTTATATACGAGGGAAGTATATATCAACGGTAAAATGGTCTGGACGTTCAACTTCCAGTTAGCGGATGCCGTCAATAATTTCAACACCTCGACCATGTGCCATGAGATGAACCACTCGTTGGGCGCGCCCGACCTGTACCATTACAGCTATACCGGCCCGACACCTGTCGGCACATGGGACCTGATGCAGAGCAACGCCACGCCGCCGCAGCACATGGGCGCGTACATGAAATACATGTATGGCAACTGGATTGATGAAATCCCGGAGATAACCGAACCTGGCGTTTACACTCTGCACGACATCTCGTCAAGTACCAACAACTGCTATAAGATCGCAAGTCCTGAAAGCAAACAGTATTATGTCTTGGAATACAGGAAAAAGAGTGTGGAGACGGCGATTCCTGGCACGGGACTTCTCATCTACAGAATCAATACCTATGAAGAAGGGTATGGCAACAGATATTGGGACGGGGTAACCAGATTCGATGAGGTTTATATTTTCCGTCCGGGCGGGACGACAACAGCGGAAGGCTCGATTAACAGCGCATACTTCAGCGCGGGCAGCGGCCGCACCGCTTTCGATGCCACAACAAACCCCAAGCCGTTTTTGATTGACGGGACGGTTGACAACGGTCTGATGATTTCCGGAATCTCGGCGGCGGGAGAGACAATCTCCTTCATTGTCGGCTCAACCTGCGACGCGCCGACCAACCTGACGGCTTCTCTGTCGGGCAATGAGGTGACATTGACATGGGACGCCGTCGAAGACATCGAGTCTTATAGTGTCATACGTAATGGCGCAGTTGTCGCCGATAATGTTTCTATCACGACATACGTTGACAATCTCAACTCTTACGGAACTTATTCATACTGTGTGAAAAGCAACTGCCCGGACGGTGGCAACTCGATGGCTTCCAATTCTGCCAATGTTAATTATGCTTATCCTGGTCCAGTCGTCACCGACCTCACCGGCGATGTCGATGGAAACATCGTGACTTTGGAATGGACTGAACCTGAAAGCAGGACTGCAGAGCTACATTATGGAACTTCTCTGGCAACTATTGCGTCATATAACTATTGGGCTCAAGTCTATGAACCATCGCAATTGGCAGACTGCTTCGGCATGGCAGTAAGTAGAATATCTTTCATGACATATATAACAGGTAAACCTTACACTCTTAAAATATATAATGGAGACACACCAGACAATACGAATCTGATAGCGACAAAATCATTCACTCCAACAAGTAGTTTGATTTGGCTTAATGTTACTTTGGATAACCCAGCATATATCGACTGCTCAAAAAAACTTTGGATTACTTTCTATTGTAGTGCCAGTAATGCTATCACTATGGGTTTCTACACTAATGCCGATTATGCAAAGGCTATGATGCTTTCAAATGATGGGGTGACATATTATGTGCCTAATTGGAATGGTGGCAACACTTTTTCTGCATGCGTAAAGACATTCCTCACCAACGGAACTTTCACTTACAACATTTCAAAAGACGGCACTAAAATCGTTGAAAACCAATCGGGTTCAAGCTATTTCTATAATGAAACGCAAAACGGCTTCCACAAATATCACGTTACGACAAATTATCTTGGCGGCGAATCGCAGCCATCAAATTCGGTTTATGTCCCCGCCGGAGCCACAAAACAGTTCCTCGGAAGCGTGAATGCCGACTGGTCGGACAATGCAAACTGGCTCGGAAACTCAAAACCGACCGCTTCAGATGCCGTATGGGTGAAAAATGACATTTCCGTCAATGAAAATGCTGACGTTGATGGCTTATATATTAATAAAGGTGTGACTGCCACGGTGAGTTCCGGAAATGTTTTGAGCGTTTCAAATGATGTGGAAAGTCTTTCCACTGCAAAATGGCTCACAGTTGAGTCGGACGGCGCATTCGCGAGCGACGCTTTCGGAGTGAACGGCACGGTGAAACGTCAATTCACGGTGGACTCGAAAGACGAAATCACAGGGAAATGGCATTTCATGTCGTCACCTGTGGCCGCGGCTCCCGTGTCTGACTTCGTCGGAAACGCCGACGGACAGAATTACGATCTGTATCTTTACAGCGAGCCGGATTACACTTGGTACAACGAAAAGACAGATAGTCACGATGTCAACAACGAATTCTACACGACAAACGGCATGAACTTCAAGCCTGGCCGCGGATACCTCGCATCTTTCGGAAGCGACGCCACAATGTCGTTTGTTGGGGTTCTCAACACGGGCGAGGTCACAATCCCCGTCACCGCCAGCTCTTCTTCGAATCTGAAAGGTTTCAACCTCATCGGAAATCCGTACCCGTGCAGCATCGACTGGGACACCGAAAACGGGTGGGGCCGTGATGTGCTCGGTGAAAATCCTTATATCTGGATCTACAACGACGATGTCCACCAGTACGGTGCCTATCAGCTTGGAAATGAAGGCGTTGGGACAAACGGCGTGACAAACGTCATCGCTTCCTGTCAGGGGTTCTTCGTCAAAGCCCTTGATAATGGAAACATTACTATCGACAACGATGTCAAGACAACAGGGACCGGAACATTCCGCAAAGGAAACGATTCAAAATCAATAAGCATCAAGGTCACGGGACGTAACGGAAGCGATGAGGTGATGATTTGCCTGACCAACGGAAAACTCAACAACGCCGAGAAACTTTTCAGCAGAAGTGAGACGGTTCCGTCGTTGTATCTGAAAATCGACGGCGAGAAATATTCAATAGTCAATGTCGATGAAAACGAAGCATTCACAATCCCGATGGGATTCGAGTGCGGCACAACAGGGAGATTCACCATTTCTTCAGATTCAGACGTTGAACTTGTCGATATCCTTACAGGAAATGTAATTAATTTACATTCAAATAGTTATGAATTTATCGGCTCAATGGCTGATAACAGCAACAGATTCATGATAAGGATTTCAAACGACTCTGAATACGATGAGTTTGTGTATCAGAATGGCAAAGAGCTTATCGTGAAAGGAAACGGACGTGTTCAGGTCTTCGACTGTCTCGGCAGAATTGTCATCGATGAGTTTGTGCACAATGGGAAGATAGACGCAAGTGCCTTGAACACAGGTGTTTACGTTGTCAGAACGGAAAACAGGAATCAAAAAATAGTAATAAAACAATGAAATACCAATACGGAACAGAAGGCACATGCAGTCAGGCGGTCGAATTTGAGATTGAAGACGGCATTTTGAGAAACGTGCAGTTTCACGGCGGGTGCAATGGCAACACTCAAGGTGTCGCCCGACTCGTCGAAGGGATGAGGGCGGAAGACGTAGTTGCCCGCCTCGAGGGGATACGCTGCGGCTTCAAGCCCACATCATGCCCCGACCAACTGAGCCGCGCGATAAAATTCGCTTTGGATAAAAAGGAGAATTGACAAGATGATTTCTGACGTTCAAAATATCAATATCGCGGAATATGATTATCCGCTTCCCGACGGGAGAATAGCGAAATATCCTTTGGCCGAGAGAGACGCATCGAAACTTTTAGTATTGAGAAACAATGAGATACACGAAGACCATTTCAGGAACATTGGCAAGTATCTTCCTGAAAAATCAGTCTTGGTGTTCAACGAGACGAAGGTTGTAAGGGCGCGTCTTCAGTTCGTGAAAGACTCCGGTGCCGCCGTCGAGGTGTTTTGCCTCGAGCCGATAACAGGCAACGGCGACTATCAATTGGCGTTTTCATCCGAATCGCCGGTCGAATGGCGATGTCTTGTGGGCAACTCCCGCCGCTGGAAAGACGGGAACCTCACTATGCCATTGAAAATAAACGAGAAAAATGTCACATTAACCGCCGAGCGCATCGAGAAAAGCGATGCCTATTCGGTGATTCGCTTCTCATGGGAACCGGCGGATGTCAGCTTCGCAGAGGTGCTTGAAACGGCTGGAGAGATTCCGCTTCCGCCGTATCTTCACCGCGAGGCGGAGGTCAGCGACCGCGAGCGTTATCAGACGGTATTCGCGAAATATGAAGGCTCCGTGGCCGCCCCGACAGCATCACTGCATCTCACCAAACCGCTGATTGCCAAACTGAAAGAACAAGGTCACACTATCGAAGATGTGACGCTTCATGTCGGAGCGGGGACGTTCCGCCCTGTCGCAACCGATACCATAGGCGAACACGAGATGCACTCCGAATCGATAATAGTAAGGAAACAATGTGTCGAACATCTGCGCGACAACATCGAACGCACCATAATCCCCGTAGGCACCACCTCAATGCGCACCATCGAGTCGGTCTATTGGATCGGCGTGATGTTCATCGAGCAAGGTTTTGAAGAGCGTAACATACATGTAAACCAATGGTTTCCGTATCAAGACAGGACATCGTTGCCGACAGCGAAGGAATCGCTCGACGCTATATTGAAGTATCTCGACATGCATCATCTCAACACACTTCATGCGACAACCGCCCTGATGATTGCGCCATCGTGCCCGATAATGATTACGAAGGCGATTATCACAAACTTCCATCAGCCGAAAAGTACCTTGTTGTTATTGGTGTCGGCTCTCATCGGCGAACGTTGGAAGGACGCATATCAATTCGCTCTCGACCACGACTTCAGGTTCCTGAGCTACGGTGACAGCTGCCTGTTCATTCCGGACCAGCCCAAATCATAAAACAATCCGCTGGCGCACAAAGTAGAGAAACACCTTGTGCGCCAGCAGTTTGTGTTATGGCTTGGATTACGGTTATTGTCTAACCACCTTTTCCACCTTATTATTAATATTGATGAAATACATTCCGGCATCCAAGTCAGAAATGTTCACCTGAACGGTTCCCGACATTCCGTCAAGGCGTTTAACAACTTGGCCGAGACTGTTGTAAATCACAATGTCTGATGCATTCTCACCGAGTTCAATGTTGATGACATCCGTCGCAGGATTCGGATAGACGTTCACGTTCTGCTCGGTAACGGTCTCGACATCGGTGATGACTGTCGTCGGCGGGAACACCACATTGTCAATCCATGCGCAGTCGCTGCCGCTTGTCGAATACACGTCCTTGGTGTATTCCCACTTGAGCGTGTGAGTGCCGGCCGGAATGGTATATGAAGCCTGTGTCCATGCCACCTCGCCCGACCAATTGCCTTTCTCGTTGTTGTCGATGTAGAAATGCAGCTTGTCGTAACCTGCCTCCGAAGAGACCTTGTAATAGAAACTCACCGGAGCTTCCTGAGCCACAGTCACGGAGATGTAAAGTGATGTCGTGCCGTAATCATCTATCATTGAAGACCTTGCGCAATACATTCCTTCAAACGGGTTCTCCGTCACGACCTCCCATGCTGTCACGACAGTGCCGTGATGCCAGTCGAATGAGCTGAAGTCGCCGGTCTCGAAGTCTTCCATCGAAGTGCCTATCGAGAGGTAATATGAATCTTCAACAATATAATTTCCGTAGTATGAAGCGAAAATCAGTTCATACTGAACGCCAGTCAGAGCGTCTTCGCTCAATGTGAATGCGTAGTCAATTGTATATTCCTCGCCAGCCGCGATTGCGTCAAGATGCCACTCGTCCTGTTCGGCAACGATTTCAGGATGTGAGTTGAACACAGCGAAGACCGCTGACGGGACAGCCGCGCCGCCGTTGTTTTTCATTGTAAAATGCAATGTCGCACTCTCGCCAGGGTTGACGGCGTTGCCGTTTTCGCCTTCAAGTTCGATGCTTACGACCTGAAATTCAAGGGCATAGATTCTCGCATTGAAATGGCTCTCCCATGTCTCGCTGCCGTTGGTGCAGACAAGGTTGAATCGGACCGGAGTGTTGTCAGGGACATCGTCGCTGACGGTGAATCCAAATGCGTTTTCGAGTGTGAAACTTTGGTTTCCGGCGATGTTTCCGACAGATGCTGTAGCTTCGTTTATGGTGACGTATTCGCTGTCGCATGAAAGTGTGGCTGTCACGCCGTCTGCGCCGACGCTACCCACGTTTTTGACAACCAAATTGAAAGCGTTTGTCGTCGCGAAGTCGATTTGGCTTGCGCCGTTGGCGAGTTCATAGCTGTCATATACTATATAAGGTGTGTCGCTCGGCACAGCCATCAGCTCGACAGTCTGCGGCCATGCGTTCATTCCCATGACCTTCATCGTCATCTCACCGACAGCGGTGAGGCCTCCTTCAAATGTTATCTCTGCGATGCCGTTTTCATCTGTCGTCCCCATCGCGATGACATCGCCGTCCATATAGACGAGACAGCGGAAGTTCTTCGCCGGGTTGCCGTTGGCATCGACGATTTCGACTTCAAAAGACTGTGTTCCGAGTACGATCTGTGCGGGACACGTGACTTCGGCTTCCATCGGTTCGTCGGTCCACACGCTGACGGCACCGTCACCGAGGACGTTCATGTCGTAGAAGTTCCATCTCAACGCGCCTTCCTCCCACTGTCCCGGAGCCGTGACCCAAGGGGCAGTCTCGCATTTGCCGTCGGCCTGTGCGCAGCTGAGGAAATGGATGCGGTCGTAGAACTGTGCGTCGGTCATCTCTCTCTCGAGGTGCGCGCCGGGACCTTCGGTCTGACCTTCGTTGAACCAGCCGTAACGTGAGTTGCCGATGACGGCGACGGCGAAGTTGCTGATTGTCACCATCTTTTCAAGGATACACGACTCGTCGAAAGCACCGCAGTCGCAGCCCTGTGAATGGAAGAACGTGTAGTTATGGTCAACGCCGTTGGCACCGGAGAAGTCACCGTTCGAGACGCTGTACCAACCGGCGACGTAGCTTGAGTTGGCGTGACCGTCGTGATGCACGTAGCTCGTGCCTGCGTTGATGGCCTGTTTCAAACCAGAAGCACTCCATGTGCCTTCCTCTTCATACATCTTTGTGAAATCGTAATCCTCTGGATAACAAGTCGTTGTGTAGCCATTGTCATCATGTGTGCCGATAAGGAGTTCAAGGTAATCAGAGCCGTTCGATTCAGGGTTATCATAAAGATGCTCGCCCGCCAAAATGACTTTATGAAACTCGCCGAGGACAGGTTCCTGCTGGTATTTCAAAGTCTTGTTAATCATGTTGGCAAGCTCCGACGCATTCTTGAACGACATGCGGCTGATTCCGACTTCAGGGAGAAGGTCGTCTTCGCCCGGCTCGCCCCAGCGGTTGTTGCCGTTGTCGTTCCATGTACCGTCAAGGCCTGAATAATAAAGGTCGGCGGGGATGCCATTGTCAGTCATGTGTTCGCCGCCGGAAAGCACGTCGCAGTAGAAGCCGCGGAACGGCACAATGTTGACATCACCACCGAGAACCACCATCATGATACCGTTGTTCTGGTATTCCTGAATGATGTAATTACGTATCTTATCCTGATTATCAACACCTGTCATTGAAGCGTAAATATCTGATACCAAAGCGATTTGGTTACGGACACCTATGCTGTTGTAATAATTCTGATATTCAGCATAACCATCGACATATTCACTCGACGTGATGATAAGGAGGTCGTAGCCGGTAACTTCGCGTCCGCGTGTCTGATAACTCTCAATCATCTCAGGATTCTGTGCCAACTTACTGATTCTGTTCGAGATGGCATTGGTTTTCCAAAGCATTACGCTGTGGTCGGTCTTTGATGAAGCGAGGTTCACACGCACCGTGGCGGTCTTTGCAAACATCACCTTTCCTGTTGCCGGAATATATTGCACCGGCGTGAACGACGAGAACGCAAAGCCGAAGCCGTTGAGGTATTGTGTTATCACAACGCCATGATTTTCAACTGGATAGATGCCTTTTGACGCATAAATCGCCTCGTCTTTGACTAACTTCTTCGGAATGATGTCGTTCATCGTCCTTGAAGGCTGATAAGGGAATAGGTTGATATTTTCTCCAACTTCCTGAAAATCAGAAAGTTCAACCTCAATTGATTCAGCTTCTGTACCTTGTGGCAGCAAAAGGCTGACTGCGTAATACGGCAACGAAGGCTGACCCTGAAGAGCCGACTGCATCGTTCCGTCAAACATAACCTGCTGATAACCGCGGAGTTCCGTGACCTGCGGGTTATCAAAATGATAAGTCTTTTCAACTGTCTGGGCTTTGATGACAAAGCTGAAAACCGACAGAAGGACTAAAAGCGTGAGTTTTTTCATTTTATTATTATTCTTTGTGTGTTTCTCTTACTGATATGGAACCGCTACGTGGTTCTTTTGCAAGGTATTATTCTTTTATGAATTTTTGTGTTTTTCCATTAATATTAATAAGGTATATGCCCGTTTCTTTTTCAGAAAGGTCGATGTTCAAACTCTGCGAAGCGTTTTCATTCTCATAAACCATTTGTCCAAGAGAATTGAAAATTTTCACAACATTCTGATTATCATCAAGATTCAAGACAAATCTCCCGTTATTGGGATTCGGATAAATCTCAAATTCATCTTCCGAATAAGAATATATACCGGTTATCGTGGCTGTCGGCGGCAGGGTGATGTCATCGAGCCATGCGCAGTCATCTCCGGAAGTCGTGGCACCGTCTTTTGCATAGAACCATCTCAGCTGATGATGGCCGTAGGTGATATCGAAGGCAGAACGACTCCAGTTCACATTGCCCGACCACTCGCCCATCATCTCATCGTCGATGTAGAAGAAAAACTTGTCCCAGCCTTGCTCTGACGACACCTTTTTGAAAAATATAATCTGGTCATTTCCATAGACATCCATTTCCATCACAAGACTTGACTTCAGATTATCAGCAATCGGTGCCGACTTTGCGCAATATGTGCCGCCGTGTGGGCTTTCTGTCACGACAGTCCAAGGATGCTCTTCATCATTCTGCCAGTCGAAAGCCGAAAAATCACCTGTCTCGAAGTCTTCGACAGAATGTCCGACTGCAATGGCGTATTTCCCATAATAGAAATATTTACCATTGTAAACGCATGTAATCAATTCATAATTAACACCTTGCAGTGCATCTGGCGAGAGGGTGACAGGATAGTCAGCGATGAAGTCGTCACCTACATTCAAAGCCTCTATCTCAAATACATTCTCTCCGTTTTCTATTTCAGGATGTGAGTTATAAACGGCAAAATTGAGGTTACTTGCATCGGCATGACCGACATTTTCGACCATAAAATGAATCACTGCACTCTCGCCCGGTTGCATCTGTCCGTCGCCGCCGTCTTCAATCACGACATCGACAACATCAAAAGCGGGTGCGCTCACGACCTCTTCAAATGAGTTTGTCCACACTTCATCGCCATCGGTACACTCAATGTCGAAATGCAAAACATGCCTGTCAGGGACATTGCATTTCACCTTTATCTCGAAAGCATCCTTGATTCTGACAGTTTCAAGGCTTCCGATGTTCTCGATAAGTGCAGAATCATTGATTATTTTGAGATATTGGTCATCGCAGACAAGTTTAGCCACGATATTCTGGGCTGCCGTAGCGCCATAGTTTTTGAAATTGACGTCAAAAGTGAACTGTGTATTGTACGTGATTTCGCCTTCCACATTAACTATGTGGCTGTCATAAATGACATAAGGTGCATCCATGATGTTTGATTGTATCGTCTTCTCTTGCGGCCATGCGTTCATCCCGGTCACCACGAGACGGAGTTCACCTTCATGGCTCAACGGTTTGCCGAACACGACATTTGCAACATTGTTTTCGTCTGTCTCGCCAAATCCGACAAGTTGATTGTCAGCGAACAAGCTGCAGCGGAAGCCTTCAAGGACGTCACCAGAAGCGTTGTTCAGCCGCACTTCCATGGAAGCCGTTCCGAGTGTCAGCTCATCGGCGCAGTCGATATTCACAGTCATCGGTTCATCGAGCCACGTGGCGACGGCTCCGTCGCCGAGCACGTTAATGTCGTAGAAGTTCCAGCGCAGCGCGGCGTTTTCGCCGTTGAGGGCGTTGACCCACGGAGCGGTCTGGACCTTCGCCTCCGTCAATGCCAAAGCGAGGTTAGGCATCTTCTCGGTGTATTGAGCATCAGTCATTTCGCGATGCAGATGAGCCGACGGGCCGTCGGTGGTGCCTGGCGAGAACCAGCCGTAGCGCGAGTTCCCTATTGTCGCCACGCAGAAATTCTGAATCGTGACCATGCGCTCCATGATGCAGTCTTCGTCGAAAGCACCGGCGATGCAGCCGTGAGAGAAGAAGAACGTGTAGTTGTGCGTGACGCCGTTGACTTGCGAGAAATTGCCGTCGGTGATGTCCCAGTTGTACCAGCCGGCGACGTAGTTGGCGTTGGCGTGGCCGGCGTGATGCGTGTATTGCCCGCCGAGATTGATCGCGGCCATCAGATCAGAACCGATATTCGCGCCTGTCAACTCATCAACAACATTGAAATCATAAGTCTCCGGGATTCCGTTTGTGGTGTAGCCGTGCTCATCGTGATAGCCGACCGCCATGTTCAGATACTGGCTGCCGTAAGTCGGGCCAGTGTCGCTCATCCATTCGCTGCCGAACGTAACATGCTGAAACTCACCGAGAACAGGATTCTGCTGATACGTCAAAGTCTTGTGAATCATATTGTTCTGCTGCTGTGCGTTGTTGAAAGGCAGACGTGCCACGCCGATTTCCGGAAGGAGGTCATCCTCTCCGATCTCGCCCCATTTGTTGTTATTGTTGTCGTTCCATGTCCCGTCAAGACCTGCAAAATAGAGGTCAGCAGGAATGCTCCAGTCTTCGTACTCATCTGAAACATAACAATATAAGCCGCGACAAGGAACGATGTCGATGTCACCGCCGAGAATCAAAGTGGAAATGCCGTTGTTCTGATATTCCTGAATGACATAATTGCGGACTTTCTCCGCATTGTCACGACCTTCCATTGATGAACAAATCTCCTCTACGGTGGCGACATGTGTTCTCCAGCCGATACTGTTGTAAAACTCGACATATTCATCAAAGCCTCCAACATATTGATTTCCAGTGATAACCAAAATATCATAGCCGTCAAACACCAGTTCACACGTCTCGTAAGTCTCCATCATCTCAGGATTTTGGGCGAGCCGTTTCACACTTTCCTTTACGGAAGATGTATTCCTCAACATTGCGGAATGATCTGATTTTGAATTACTTGCGTTGATGGTAATTTTCGCTGTCTTTGCGAATGACACTTTTCCCGTCGCCGGAACGTATCTCACCGGAGTGAACGCCGAAAACGCAAAACCATAGCCGTTTTTGAAATTTGTCGAAAGATTCCCTTCATTATTCGAAGGATAAATTTCCTTTGAAGCATAAACGGCGTCATTTTTTGCAAAAACAAACTTTTCAGCCTGCGAATAAGGCAGATCGAACTGTTTCGGCAAAAGATTATAAACGCCATCAAGTTCCTGAAAATCTGACAGTTCCACCTTTAACGAAGCGGCTTCCATCCCGTTCGGAAGAAGCAGGCTCACCGACTGCCACGGAAGACTCGGACAACCGACCTCAGCATTTTGCATCGTGCCTTCAAAACTGATTACATCATAATCCATCAACTTACTAACTGACGGATTATCAAAATGATACGTCTTTTCTATCGTCTGAGCTTTGATAACAAAACTGAATACCGACAGAATGACTAAAAATGATAACTTTTTCATGTTACGACTTTACTGATATGGAACCGCTACGCGGTTCTTTTTATTATTTTATTATTATTTTTTGCGTTTTTCCATTAATATTAATAAGGTATATGCCCGTTCCTTTATCAGAAATGTCAACTTTCACATTCCGCGAAGCGTTTTCATTTTCATAAACCATCTGGCCGAGAGAATTGAAAATTCTGACAACATTCTGATTATCATCAAGATTCAAGACAAATATTCCATTATTAGGATTCGGATAAATCATCACATCATCTTGATTGTCAATGTTTTCGGCAACATTCATTATGACGGTTGAATTTATCGGGAACATCACATTGTCGATGAAAGCAGCATCGAGGCCAAACTGCCCCGACTTCGATTTGTCGTAACGCCATTCGAGTTCATGTGTGCCGGCATCCAAGTTATAAGTCTTTAATTGCCAATCCATTTCGCCTGACCAGCGGTCTTTCATTTCACCGTCAACATAAAACACGAAATAATCGCGCTTGTTTTCCGTTGAAGTCTTGAAATAGAATGACACATTCCCGGATTCATAAACTTCCACATTGATAATCAACGATGTAATCTCATCATCATCAATAATCCCGGAACGAGCCGAGAACGTTCCCTCGTAGGCATCAGAATCGGTTACGAACCAATCCGTGTCACCGGCCGGTTCCCATTCAAGCTTTGAGAAATCGCCGGTTTCGAAGTCATCCATAAGATAACCCACTGTCATTGTGTAAGTTGACAACGAGACATATTTCCCGCACTGCGCCGTCGCGTTGAACTTCACGATGGTGCTGTTCGGGACGTTTTCATCAACATGAAAAACAAATTCCGCCGTAATCTCTTCATTCTCTTGAATTTGCGGATATAAAATCATCGGCGTTTCTATTGTCACCAATTCGTTGTCCGCCTCAATATTCAATTCGGCATTTTCAGCGATAACGGAACCGAAGTTCTTGGCAAGCACTGTCAAGACACCGTTTTCGCCAGGCTCGACAACTCCGTTTCCGTTGCCGTCAAGTTCTTCCGATGAAATCGAAAGTATCTGAATATCAGGTGCTGACGCCTTGAATCCGAAGGAGTTGTACCAGTATCCGGTCGCATCGTTTGACGTGACGTTGAGAGTTATCGGCCAGCCGTTCGGGACATCCAGGTTCATGCAGATTCCGAAGGCATCGAAAATAGTGTCAACAGACAGAGCGTCAATGTTTTGCATATCGGCTTCAATCTTCGTGAACCTGAAATATTCCGGTGCGCAGCACTGGACAGCTGCATGAACGTCGTTTGCCTGAGCCGCCCCCCAGTTTCTCAAAACGAGGTCGAAGGAGACGTTTTCGCCGGACTCAATTTTACCGTCGCCGTCTTCATCATTGGCAATCAATTTATAAGGTTTCACGAAAGTCGTGTTTTCGTCGATGCAATCAATTACGCGGCTTTGCGGGAACGAGTTCATCCCTGTCACCGTCAATGAAAGCTGGTCAACGAAATCAACGGGGCGTGAAAGCGTCACGGTGGCGTTTCCGGTTTCGTCAGTCACCGCCTCGCCGAGTTTTTCATCATAATAATATATGCTGCAACGGAAATTCTTCAATGGCTGTCCGTCATGCGAGACGTAAATCTCATTCACCGTCTCGCCCGGAAGCATCGCCGGCCTGAACTTCACCGCCGCCTCGAAAGGCTCGTCGTGCCAAGGACTTACGGCGACGTCGCCGAGGACGTTGAGGTCATAGAAATTCCATCTCAACGCTCCCTCCTCATACTGTCCGGGGGCGGTGACCCACGGCGCGGTCTGGCATTTTCCTTCGCTGAACGCCATTCCGAGGTACGGGATGCGTTCATTCCAGAAAGCGTCCGTCATCTCCCTCTGAAGATGGCAGGAGGGACCTTCCGTCTGACCTTCGTTGAACCAGCCGTAACGTGAGTTCCCAATCACCGAAACCGCGAAATTCTCAATAGTCACAAGTCTTTCCATGACGCTGCCATGATCGAAGGCGGCGCAGTCGCAGCCATGCGAATGAAAGAAAGTGTAATTGTGGTCAACACCGTTGGCGCCAGAGAAAAAACTCGCAGACACACTTGAACCATACCATCCCGCGACGTAATCGCTGTTGGCGTGGCCGGCATGATGAACATAGCCGCAGCCCGCATTGATGGCGTTGCGCAGATTCGTGCCGCTCCAGTTGCCGTCTTCATCGTAGATACGCACGAAATCGTAGTCTTCATCAATGCCGACTGTCGTATAGCCGTTGTCATCGTGTTCGCCAATCAAAAGTTCGAGATACTGACTGCCTTGAGTATAAGGATAATCGTAAAGTTTCTCGCCACCCAAAACGACAGTCCGGAATTCTCCAAGCACAGGAACTTGCTGATACTTAACGGTTTTATTCAGAATATTGGCGAGTTGTGTTTCATTGTTGAACGGCATTCTCGCAATGCCTATTTCCGGATAAAGGTCATCTTCGCCAGGCTCTGCCCAGCGGTCGTTGCCGTTGTCGTTCCATGTCCCGTCAAGGCCTGAATAATAAAGGTCGGACGGTATTCCGTTGTCGATGTTATGGCTTCCGCCGGAAAGCACGTCACAATAGAAACCGCGGAACGGCACCAATGCGACATCGCCCCCGAGAAGCACCATCAAAATGTCATTATCCTGATATTCTTGAATGATGAAATTACGGATTTTCTCCTGATTGTCAACACCTTGTATCGAAGAACAAATTGACTCAACCGAAACGACATTGGTCCTGATGTCAAGATAACGATAGAACTGAACGTAACTGTCAAAGTTTGAAACATATTGTTCCGGCGTAATCACAAGAAGCTCATAGCCTTGCAGTGATTTCGAGTCGTCTTTTGCATAAAAATCAAGCATTTCCGGATTCTGCACGAGCGACTTGACTTTATTAATGACTTGTGGGCGCGATGAAAGCATCTTTGAATCCGACCTCTCGTCTTTACAAGTGTTGATTTTTACATTTACAGTCTTGGCAATCAGCACTTTACCTTCAGACGGAATATATTTCACAGGTGTGAAAGATGACACAGCGACAGAATATCCGTTTACATATTGCGTAGTCAGAACACCTTGATTTTCAGTAGGATAAACATCTTTTGAAGAATAAACCGCTTCATCTTTGTAAAATGTCTTACGTTCCACGTCGTTATAAGTCCTTGAAGGCTGATACGGATACAGATTATAATCACCATTAATTTCTTGAAAATCAGACATTTCAACTTCCATTGATTCGGCTTTTGTTCCCTGTGGAAGCAGCAACGTCACCGAATGCCACGGCAATGACGGCTGCCCGGCGAGTGCCGACTGCATACAATCTTTCAACTCAATTTGAGTATAGCCCTCGATTGATCTAACATTATGTTTATCAACACAATAAGTCTTCTCAACTATCTGTGCATCCAACAAAAACGCACATAAAAACAATACAAATGATAACGTTATTTTTTTCATTATTTTCGTATAAAAAACAGGCAAAAATACAAAAAATATGAATTGACCTGCTTAATATTAAATAAAATAAGTACCGCCCGCGGACATTAATTATCTCACGAAAGTCATTTTGCTTTTAACACCTTATTTCCGGCGTGAAAATCAGAGAGTCAGCGAACATGATTTTTCACAAATTTCAAGAATCTGGCAGGTAAAATGTATATTTTAATTTACAAATACAACAAAACCAATTGATTATCACCAAAATAAAAAATATCAATTTTCCAAAAAATAATTTTAAATGTAAAAAAAAATTAACCTGAACATATTACATTATTTGGTAATTTTGTTGGAAATTTTAATTCAGGAAAAATGAGAAGACATACAGTCATATTGTTTGCATTGATGTTTTTGGTTAGTTGTTCGTCACCAAAGTCAGATGATATTGATTCCAAAGTAGAATCTCTGCTCAGCCAGATGACTGTAAATGAAAAAGTTGGGCAATTATGTTGTCCGATTGGCTTCAATTTTTACGAAAAAACGAATGACAGCACTGTGCTACCGAATGAAGCATTCATAAAAATGTGGGACACCTTGCAATGCGGCGGATTTTACGGTGTCCTCCGCGCCGACCCGTGGTCGGAAAAAACAATCAAGACCGGACTTAACGATTTGCAATCAGCATTGATTTTCAATAAAATACAACGTTACGCAATAGAAAATTCACGGCTTGGGATTCCGATTTATTTCGCAGAGGAATGCGTTCACGGTCACATGGCGATTGGTTCCGACGTTTATCCGACGGGGCTGTGTCAGGCTGCGACATGGGACGAGGAGTTGCTGTACAAAGTCGGCGATGCCGTCGGCGCTTCGGCAGCTTCCCGCGGAGCGCAATTCGCCTACGGCCCTGTTCTCGACATCGCCCGCGACCCACGATGGTCACGGGTGGAAGAATGTCTCGGCGAAGACCCGTTTTTATCAGGAACATTAGGTTCTGCCATCGTCAAAGGCATTCAGAATCACTGCGGTAGCACACTGAAACACTTCGCCGCATACGGCATCCCTGAAGGCGGGCATAACGGAGCCGAAACTGAAGTCGGCAGACAGAAACTACTTTCAGATTACATCTCCAACTTCAAGATGGCAATTGACAACGGAGCGAAAAGCATAATGACATCATACAACGCCATCGACGGAATCCCTTGCAGCTCAAACACTTGGCTGTTAAAAGACATACTCATGGAGCAATGGGGCTTTGACGGCGTGGTTTTTTCAGACCTCGGCAGCATCTGGGCACTTCACAGCACTCACAGGACAGCCAAAAGCCAACTTGACGCAACGGCCCAGGCCATCAACGCCGGAGTTGACATCGACCTCGGCGCATCCAACTACGGCGCATTCCTCGAAGATGCAGTGAGCAAGGGACTTGTATCTATGGAGATACTCGACGACGCCGTGAGAAGAGTGTTGAGATTCAAGTACGAATCCGGGCTTTTTGACAACCCGTATCTTCCGTTGCCGATTGATAACCACAACGATTTTGGCAAAGAAAACCTCCCGCTGGAAGTCGCCCGCGAAGGCATCGTGCTGCTGAAAAACAACGACATCCTGCCCCTTTCAAAAGACATCAAAAACATCGCCGTCATCGGGCCGAACGCCGACAACACATACAACCAACTCGGCGATTACACCGCCCCGCAAGATGACGAAAAAATCGTGACCGTCCTTGAAGGGATCCGCAGCCACGTTTCGCCTTGCACCAACGTCATTTATGCGAAAGGATGCCCGGTGCGCGACACTGCCGACGCCGACTTTGATTCAGCAATGTCAGCCGCAAAACAGTCCGACGTCGTCGTCTTAGTAGTGGGCGGTTCTTCCGCCCGCGACTTCAAGACTTCGCACAAATCAACCGTCACCGCCATAGTAAACGATTACATCTCAGACATGGACTGCGGTGAAGGCTACGACCGCGCAACACTCTCGTTATCAGGACTTCAAGAACAATTAATAAAAATAATTTCAACGACAAAAAAACCGCTTGTCATTGTATATATCGAAGGCCGCCCGATGCTGAAAAACACTGCTGTTGAGAGAGGCGATGCCGTCATGACAGCGTTCTATCCCGGACAGGAAGGCGGCAACGCCATCGCCGACATCATCTTCGGCGACTACAATCCGGCGGGACGACTTCCAATTTCACAACCACGCAGCGAAGGACAAATCCCCGTTTATTATTCACAACCAAACCAACACGATTACCTGGATTGCGAAAGCACGCCGCTTTTCCCGTTCGGCTACGGGTTGAGCTACACTGAATTTGAATATGACAACTTGAAAATCAATGCGGAAGACTCACAAAACGTTGCGGTGACATTTGACGTGACCAACATCGGGAAATTTGACGGAGACGAGGTCGTGCAACTTTATATACGTGATGAATTTGCATCGGTCGCGCCACCCGAAAAAATTCTCAAAGGATTCAGAAGGATTCACTTGAAACATAATGAAACACAAACAGTTACATTCACATTGCGACAAGAGGACTTCTGCTTTATCAACAGCAATTTAGAGCAGGTTTTCGAATCAGGCGACTTTACCGTCATGATCGGAGCATCGTCAGACGACATCAGGCTAAAACAAATCATAAACTTATAGGATTCTATTTTTTAATATCTTTGCGACATGGAAATGCTTATTCTCGTAAATAAAAAAACAAACAGGCTATATTACATCTTTGAATTGATTTTCAAAGACTTACTTGGAATAAATTTCAAAATCACTACGGACAATGAAGTCTTCACATCATACGACGGACCGAAATTTCATTACGGCGACAACCAGTTTTGGAGCGAGCCATTTCAAAAAGCTTCAGGTCTGCTTTACGAACGAAACATCCACAGCATCCAGGACAGTGAGTTGAAAATCATCGACCACAACGATACGAAAGTGATTTTCCCTGTTTACAATGACAAATCGATGTTCCCGTTTGACCCATTCGCCGCATCGTTTTATTTGGTTTCACGCTACGAAGAATATCTTCCACATGTCCGCGACAAATACAACAGATTCCAGGCCAAGGATTCCATCTTATTCAAAATGAATATGTTAGAAAAGCCTTTGGTTAATATATGGACTAATGAAATTGGTGACAAACTAAAGGAATTTTATCCTGAAATGCAATTCAAGAAAAGGTCTTTCACTTTCGTCCCGACCTACGACATCGATGCGGCTTGGGCATATAAAAACAAAGGCATAGTCAGGACAGTGGCGGCAACCATACGAGACCTCGTGAATTTGGATTTCAAGGAAATTGAAACGAGGACACACGTCCTCACCAAAAAGAAAAAAGACCCGTTCGACACGTTTGACAATCAAATAAAATGGCAAAAAGAATTAAAACTGCGTCCGATATATTTCATCCTATGTGGTGAATATGATTCGTACGACAAAAATGTGCCATTGAAAAACATTGATTTTCAAAATCTTATAAAACGACTCGGCGATTATGCAGATGTCGGGATTCATCCTTCATTCGCATCATTCCTCAACGTCGGGAAAATGAAAACGGAGATTCAGAATCTATCAAAAGTCCTAAAGCGTGAGATTACGAAAAGCCGTCAGCATTTTTTGAGACTGAGACTTCCGGAAAGCTATGAAAAGCTAATACAACTCGACATAACTGACGATTACACAATGGGTTACGCCTCGCAGGTCGGTTTCCGTGCAGGCATCGCCGACACTTTCCGTTTCTTCGACCTCGCACAAGACAGCAGCACAAACCTCTACATCCACCCGTTTGCGGTAATGGACGGCACCTTGCGCGACTACCTTGACTTGGACTGTGAGAAATCATTGGAAAAAGTCAAGGAACTCATCACGGAAGTGAAGAAAGTCAACGGGACATTCATACTGCTTTGGCACAACGAAACACTCAGCGGAGAAAAACGCTGGGTCGGTTGGGAAACATTATACGAAAACATTTTAAAATTTGCACTCGAAACAGAATGATATTTTATCTGACTCATAATCAAATAGATACACAACGTTGGGACGAATGCATTTCAAATTCACCAAACGGAAACGTCTATGTCTGGTCTTGGTATCTCGACATCGTTCACCCGAATTGGGATGCCTTGATTGAAGACGATTATGAGAGTGTCATGCCGTTGACAGGAAACCGCAAGTTCGGCATACATTATCTGTTTCAGCCGTTTTTCACACAACAACTCGGAATTTTTTCAAAGAAAAATTTGGACAAAGACAAAGTCCAGCAATTCATTGAAGCAATTCCGAATAAATTCAAGTTTGCCGAAACACGTCTCAATTCAGGAAACAATTTCTTTGACAACTGTCAAAATATTGAATATCATATAAATACAGAATTAAATCTTTCATCAGATTATGATTCTTTGAGAAAAAATTACAACAGCAACACCAAACGTGACTTGGCGAAAGCGGAAAACGCCAATCTGAAAAATTCAGATGATGTTGAAACGACAGAAATCATCAGTCTCTTCAGGAAAAACAGAGGGAAATGCGTAAAACACTGGGGAGACGCTGAATATGAAAGGTTTCTGAATTTGGTAGATATTGCAAAAAGCAAAGGTCATTGTTTCGTGAAAGGCGTTAAAAACACTGACAACAAATTGGTCGCCGGGGCCGTTTTCATGGCAAGTCACGACAGGATTGTGTTTCTGTTTTCAGGGGCGGACGAATCGAACAAAGAGATTCATGCACTTTCGTTCCTCATCGACAACGTGATAAAAGAGAACAGCGGCACACCGAAAATCTTCGATTTCGAAGGCTCGGACAATGACGGATTGGCAAGATATTACAAGGGTTTCGGAGGACACGAGGTCAAATATCCGAGCCTGCATTTCAACAAAACGCAAGGAACGGTCAAATTTCTGTTAAAAATTCTAAAAGGCAAGTAAAACCACTAAAATTCACAGATATGGTAAAAGTAATCGAATTAGGTGCGACAAACAGCATCATCAACAATTTCATAGCGGAATTAAGAAACGTTGATATTCATAATGACAGGATGCGTTTCCGCAGGAATCTCGAACGTATCGGGGAACTAATGGCATTTGAGATAAGCAAAACCCTTGATTATAAAGATGTTAGCATCACAACACCGCTTGGTGTCAAAGAGACGAGAATATTGGCGAACCAAATTGTATTGGGGACGATTTTCCGTGCCGGCATACCATTCCACCAAGGCTTCCTGAACATTTTCGACAACGCCGACAACGCATTCATCGGTGCATACAGGAAATACCAGAAAGGTGACGACTTTGACATCATGGTGGAATATTGCGCCACATCTGACATTGAAAACAACGTCTTGATACTCACCGACCCGATGCTCGCATCCGGTTCATCACTAATCCATTGTATCAACAGACTGCTCGAAAACGGCGGCATACACCCGAAATCACTGCACCTTTCCGCAATCATCGCAAGCAAGGAAGGCGTTGATTATGTAAGGAATAACATCAACACCGATGCGACGCTCTGGGTCGGGGACATTGACGACGAACTCACAGCGAAATCGTATATCGTTCCCGGGCTGGGCGATGCCGGCGACTTGGCATACGGACCGAAGGGGGAATAGAGAGGAGAGAGAAATAGATAATAAATAATTAACAAACAAGAGAACTGCGTAGCAGTTCCATATCCGTAGAACTGCGTAGCAGTTCCATATTCGTAAAAAATGGCAGAAAAAAAGAAAAGGGATCATTTTGGTTCAAAAATCGGTATCATTGCGGCGGCGGTCGGATCGGCGGTCGGATTAGGTAACATTTACAGGTTTCCCTGCATGGCTGGCGAGAACGGCGGCGGGGCGTTCCTCATCGTATATCTTGGGATAGTGCTGGCACTCGGCCTCCCGATGATAGCCAGCGAATTTATGATAGGAAGACGGGCGCAGAAAAATCCCGTCGGCGCATTCAAAGCCTTGGCTTCAGGCGCAAAAGGCTGGTCTATAATAGGTTACACCGGCGTGCTGTGCGGATTCCTCATCCTCGCATTCTACACCACGGTGGCCGGTTGGACACTCGAATCTGTTTATAAATCAGTCATAAATTATTATCACGGGAAAGACCTCGCAACCATCGAGCAGGGGTTCAACGATTCCATCAACCTGACTTTCAGGCCTTTGCTATGGCAGGCAGTGTTCATCTTCATCTCAGCTTTTGTCATCGCAAAAGGCATCTCGAAAGGCATTGAGAAATATTCGAAAATTCTGATGCCGACACTCACAGTGATACTTATCATATTGTGTGTCAAATCGTTGATGTTGCCGGGGGCTTTTGAAGGCCTGAAGTTTCTTTTCAAGCCCGACTTCTCAAAAATCAATGATCAGGTGCTGATAAGCGCACTCGGACAGGCGTTCTTCTCGATGAGCCTCGGCATGGGCGCTTTGATAACATACGGTTCGTATATCTCGAAAGAAGACAATCTCGTCACCACCTCGTTGACGGTCGGACTGTCGGACACCTTCGTCGCCATCCTCGCCGGCATCATCATCTTCCCGGCGGCGTTCTCGTTCGGCATACAGCCCGAAGCCGGACCGTCGCTGGCGTTCAACACCTTGCCGATGCTTTTCAACCAAATGAAAGGCGGCTATTTATTCTGCCTCTTGTTCTTCATTCTTCTTGTCATAGCGGCATGGACATCAGCACTGTCGCTGCTCGAAGTCATAGTCTCTTACTTAATCGAAGAACTCAAGTTGTCACGACGGAAAGCCACAATATACAGTTCTGCCGGAGCATTCATTATCAGCATATTGGCAGCTTTGAGTCTGCATAATGACAGCAGTCTCACCATTTTCGGACTCACCATTTTCGACGGCTTGGACAAAATAACCTCAATGGTGATGATGACCCTCGGCGGACTTTTCACCGTGATATTCTTGGGCTGGAAAGTAAAAAGACAAGACTTCGAGAACGAGTTCACCAACGGCGGAACCGTCAACATGCGATTGAGAAAGATTTTCTATTACATAATCAAATTCATAGCACCCGCGGCGATTGCCGTCATCATGGTCAGCCAATTCATAATTTAAAAGTCAGCAAACTTTTATGAGCGACAATTTCAAAAGATATATGACTTTCACCAAAAGTGAACGTATTGCAATGATATCGATTGTTGCAATAATTGTCATCATATTGATTTACAAATATTTACTGATTAAAAACCCACCAAAAAGGACAGCATATTTCCACAACCTTGACTCAATTGTCGCCTCCCGCCAGGCTGAAATAGACTCATTGATAAAGATTGATTCAATCAAAAAACATGAACGCAGGAGGTCGTTTTCAAAAAAAAGTGAAAAACAGAAGACCGGTCATGATTTTTATCATAAAACGGAAAACAAAAAAACAAAGTTTCCGGACAGAAGCGATTCCGTCCAAAAACAAACATTTGCAAAAGAAAAAACGATTCCAATTATTGACATAAACACCGCTGACACGACATTGCTGAAAGAGCTGCCCGGCATCGGCTCCTCTTTCGCAAAGCGAATCGTGGAATATCGTGGAAAACTCGGCGGATTCGTTGAAAAAGAACAGCTTCTTGAAGTCTATGGCATGGATTCGGCGCGTTACGGAAATATTGAAAATCACATGACAGTTGACAGCATTTTCACGCCTGACAAATTGAGAATCAACTACGATTCATTCAAAGTCTTAAACAGGCATCCGTATTTGGAATACGAAGACGTGAAGAAAATCGTGAATTATCGTGAGCAGAAGGGGTTGATAACGTCGTGGGAGCAATTTAAAAACCTCACCGTGAAGGAACTCAACCAAAGGCTTGAATATTATTTGGACTTTGAATAAAGACTATCCTCTCCTCCATCCTCTCGGATACCGCGGCACCGTCAGCTCCTCCTTCGGCGGCACAGGCACGTCCCAGTAAGGTTTCCCGCCGTCGGCTGTCTCATCGTCATCGGGGTCATCATCGTCGTCATCGCCTTCATTGTCATTTGACGGTCCTTCCTTACGGTAAAAAACCGCCAAGATGATTCCGAACAGGAAACCGGCGAAATGCCCCTCCCACGAGATGTTGTTTTCGACGGCGTATTTCGGGAAAAGCCCCCAGACGAGGCTTCCGTAAAGCAGGATCACGAGAAACGAGACCACGATGAGGCTCTTGCTTCGTCTGATGAACCCGCTGACCATCAGGAAGAAAGCCATGCCGTAGATGAGTGCTGACGCACCGACATGGCAGCCGCCATCCGCGCTGCACCATGTGAAAAGCCCGGTCGAGAACATCAAAAGCAACCACACTTTTGACGCGATGGCCCTGTAGAAATAATAAAGCATCGCACCCAACACTATAATTGGCAACGTGTTGGCAATGAGATGCTTCCAGCTTCCGTGAATGAAATGAAAAAGGAAAATCCCAGGAATCCCTTCTTTTTTCAAAGGCTGAATCCCGAGAAAAGAGAGATCCAGACAAAACATCTCCTCGACAGCTTTCACCACCCATATCACGACGACAAACGCCACCGGCACGATGAAGCTGTTGAAAAAACGATTCCTTTCCTCTTTAATATCGTTCATCTTATTAAAGTGTGAAGTTTTGAGAGTTGAGAGTGAAGTCATTGCAAACTCCACTCTCAACACTCCACTCTCAACACTCCACACTGGATGTCAGTTTGTCTTGAACTTATAATGGATGTCTTTGAGTTCGGCGTTGGCCTTGGCGATCTTGCCTTTCAGACCTTCCTTGTAATCAACGACTTTCTTCATCATTTCAGGATTGCCGACGGCGAGGATCTGGGCTGCGAGTATCGCCGCGTTCAACGAGGCGTTGATGCCGACTGTCGCGACCGGAATTCCCGGAGGCATCTGCACTATCGAAAACAGCGCGTCCATCTCCATGCCAGATTTCACGGGTATTCCGATGACCGGCAACGGGGTCATCGCGGCGATGACACCAGGCAGATGCGCCGCCATGCCAGCCGCGGCGATGATGACCTTGATGCCGCGGGCCTGCGCGTTGCGGGCGAATTCTTCAACAAGTTCAGGGGTGCGATGCGCACTTAACGCATTCATTTCAAACGGGATTTCCATCTCGTCGAGGAAAGCGAGACCTTTCTCCAACACCGGAAGATCCGACGTGCTTCCCATTATTACACTTACAATTGGATTCATGTTTTTCCGAATAAATTTTTGCAAAAATACACAAATTGCCGTAATATTCACGATAATTATCAAGTAAATTTTTCAGACATTTGAAAAAAAGATTATTTTTGCATCTGTTTTATTTTTCAAAATATATATTATAACCGATTGATTATGAACATTGTAAAAATTCTTGACAAAGAATTTGCGCCTTATATTTCACAAGAGGAAATTGAATGCGAGATTCACAGGGTGGCAAAAGAGATAGACCGAGACATGGCAGGGAGGGATCCGCTGTTCCTCGTGATGCTCAACGGGGCGTTCATGTTCGCCTGCGAACTGTTCAAGACCATAGAAAATCCATGCGAGATGCTGTTTGTCAAATACAAGACCTACGCAGGGACACAAAGCACGTACAACGCAAATGTGATAATCGGCGTCGAAGCTGAAGACATCAAAGGCCGCGACATCGTGGTGGTTGAAGACATCATCGATTCTGGCTTCACGATGAGCCAGTTACGCAAGGATCTGGAAGCCGCAGGTGCGGCGAGCATTCACATCGCGACGATGCTTTTCAAGCCTAAAGCATTCAAATTCAATTACAAAGTCGATTACATCGGTTTGAACATCGGCAACGAGTTCATTGTCGGATACGGTCTCGACTACAACGAATACGGACGTAATTTAAGAGAAATTTACAAGATTGTCGAATAATATTAAAATCAGTATCATGCTAAACATAATTCTTTTCGGCCCTCCAGGTGCGGGCAAAGGCACTCAGTCACAACAACTTAAGGAAAAATACAACCTCACTTACCTTTCGACAGGCGACATCCTCCGCGAGGAGATGGCAGCCGGGACGGAAACCGGCAGGAAAGTGAAAGACATCATCAGCAAAGGCGGCCTCGTGAGCGACGAAATCGTGGTCTCCATCATCAGAGGCAGGGTCGAAGCCAACCGGGAATCGGCGGGTTTCCTCTTCGACGGCTTCCCGCGCACAGTACGTCAGGCAGAGATGCTCGACGGCATCATGAACGAGTTCTCATTGAAAATCAACAGAGTGCTAAGCCTCGAAGTGCCGGAAGAGATCCTCATCAACCGCATGATTGAACGCGGCAAGACAAGCGGACGCGCCGACGACAACATCGACTCAATCAAACACCGTTTCGTTGAATACGACGAGAAGACAAAACCTGTCCTCGCTTATTACGAGAAACAAGGCAACCTCAAGGGAATCAACGGAGTAGGCCAGATTGAAGACATCTTCGCGACACTCTGCGAAGAGATTGACAAAATCTAATAAATAGAGTGAAGTTTTGAGGGTTGAGAGTGGAGTTGCCCATAACTTCACTCTAAACTCTGAACTCTCAACACTTAAGTTAGAGTGAAGTTTTGAGTGTTGAGAGTAGAGTTGCCCATAACTTCACTCTCAACTCTAAACTCTCAACACTTAAGTTAGAGTGAAGTTTTGAGCGTTGAGAGTGGAGTTGTCCATAACTTCTCTCTCAACTCTCAACACTTAAGTTAGAGTGAAGTTTTGAGGGTTGAGAGTGGAGTTGTCCATAACTTCTCTCTCAACTCTAAACTCTCAACACTTAAGTTAGAGTGAAGTTTTGAGTGTTGAGAGTAGAGTTGTCCATAACTTCTCTCTCAACTCTAAACTCTCAACACTTAAGTTAGAGTGAAGTGTTGAGAGTTTAGAGTGGAGTTGCCCATAACTTCACTCTCAACTCTAAACTCTCAACACTTAAATTAAAGAATATGAATTACTTCGCAGGAGTTGCTGTTCCGGTATTTTCATTGAGGAGCGACGAGAGCTTCGGCATCGGTGAGTTCAACGACTTGAAGAAACTCGCCGACTGGTGCGTCATGACCGGCTTGAAACTCATTCAGATACTGCCAATCAACGACACGACCACAGACGGCGGATGGAATGATTCATATCCGTATAAGTCAATATCAACCAAAGCGTTGCATCCGATTTACCTTAACCTTGAAAAGGTCGGCATCTTAAAAGACGAGAACGAACGCCGCCGTTTCAACGAGATAAAGAAAGAACTCAACGCCAAGGAATTTGTCGATTATCCAGAAGTCTTCAAGGCGAAAATGGAGTATTTAGAAAAGATATTCCGCCAGACAAACATTGAGACGTGTAACGGCACGTCTCTACAATTTTACGATTTCCTGCAATATCATTGCGACAAGCAGCTCACCGAAGCCGTTGATTATCTGCACAGTAAAGGCATCATGCTGAAAGGCGACCTGCCTATAGGCGTGAATCGCGAGAGTGACGACGTGAGGCAGAACCCGCGGCTTTTCAACCTCGACATGGAGACCGGCGCGCCGCCTGATGCCTTCGCCGCCGAAGGACAAAACTGGGGTTTCCCGACATACAACTGGGACGAGATGGCGAAAGACGACTTCGCATGGTGGCGAGGCCGCGTGAAATGGTTCGAGAGATATTTCGACGCATTGAGAATAGACCACATCCTCGGCTTCTTCCGCATCTGGGAGATTCCGAAAGGCAGCCCGAACGCCTCTTTCGGACACTACTCCCCCACCGACCCGATACGCTGGGAGACCGAAGGCAGAAACAGACTGTCGGAGATATTCGGAAATTCCAAGTTGTTGATATGCGGTGAAGACCTCGGCATGGTGGCACCCTGCGTCCCGGGCGTGATGCGCGAACTCGGAATCCTGAGCCTCGAGGTGCAACGGATGCCCAAGAACAGCGGACGTCCGTTCAGCGACCCGCGCGAGAACCCGTACCTCAGCGTCGATACCACCGGCACGCACGACATGCCGACAATCCGCGGATGGTGGGAGGAAAACCGTGAGCTGTCGGCGCGTTTCTACCACGAAATGCTGCACCACACCGACAACCCGCCGTATTTCTGCGAACCGTTCGTCTGCAAGGAAATCATCGAACAACATCTGAAATCAGCGTCGCAGTGGGTCATCATCCCGATTCAGGACTACATCGCCATTGACGGCGACTTCCGCTGGGACTGCACATGGGAGGAACAAATCAACAAACCCGCCGACCCGAACCACAAATGGAGATACAGGATGCACCAAAGCCTTGAAAAACTTCTTGGCAACGAGCGACTTAACAAAGAAATAAAAGAATTGGTGACAACTGCCCGGAGGGCAGTACCTCAATAACCGAGTACATCGCAGATGTGCCCGGCAGCAAAAACAAAACTAATAAATCA
This sequence comes from Bacteroidales bacterium, assembly GCA_024400305.1. GTDB lineage: Bacteria > Bacteroidota > Bacteroidia > Bacteroidales > F082 > Limimorpha. The sequence continues at coordinate 54,316 of JAKSMX010000010.1, forward strand.
TGAACTTCAAACCATACAACCACACCGAAGAAGAACTTCAACAGCGCATCGAAACGATTTTGAAAAGACAAAACGCGAGCTGCGACCGCCGCGAGGCACTGAAAACCATTTTTCAGAGCATCGACTTCACCACCTTGGAAGCGTTCGACAACGCACAGAAAATCAACGAATTCTGTGCAAAGGCGTTGGCATTCCCGAACAACGATCTGCATCTTTCCGTTCCGGCGATATGCATCTACAGTCCTTTTGTGAAACAGGCGAAAGAGCTTCTCAAAGGCAGCGGAATCCGTGTGGCGACGGTGGCGTGCGCATTCCCTTCGGGGCAGATGCCCTTTGAATTGAAGAAAAAAGAGGTGGAATATTGCGTCGGGCAAGGCGCAGACGAGGTCGATATGGTCATTTCGAGAGGTGCGTTCCTCGAGGGCGACTACGACACCGTCTATAACGAGATACAAGGCGTCCGCGACATCTGCCAGCCGCCTGTCCGCCTGAAGGTCATTCTCGAGACCGGCGAGCTGAAGACCGTCGGCAACATCCGCAAGGCCAGCGAGCTGGCGATCATGGCGGGAGCCGATTTCATCAAGACCTCGACGGGAAAGGTGCCGGTGGCGGCGACACCGATGGCGGCCGTCGTGATGTGCGACACCATCAGGGAATACTACGAGACAACGGGGCAGATGGTAGGGTTCAAGCCCGCAGGCGGCATGACAACAGTCGAAGACGCACTCACCTATTATTATATAGTGAAGGACATCCTCGGCGACAGCTGGCTCAACAGCAGGTCCTTCCGCGTCGGGACGAGCCGTCTGGCCGGAAAAGTGATGGAAGAGCTGTTGAAATGATTGACTTCCTTCAGAGCTGGGGTTATCTCGGGCTGTTTCTCGGTTCGTTCCTCGCCTCCACCGTCGTTCCTTTCTCCGCCGACGCATTGATTATCGGGATGTTGATGGCGGGCGGAAGACCCTGGCTGTGCTTCATCTTGGCCACGACGGGCAACTGGCTCGGCGGCATGACATCGTACGGCATCGGCTGGATCGGGAAATGGCAGTGGATCGAGAAATGGCTTCACGTCAGACGCGAGACGCTTGAAAAACAGAAAGCTGAAGTCGATAAGTACGGCCCTTACCTCGGGCTCCTCGCATGGCTTCCCATCGTGGGCGACGCCTTCGCCATAGCACTCGGCTTCTACAGGACGAAGCCCTTCCAATGCGCCGTCTATATGCTCATCGGAAGGGCCGCGAGGTTTCTGGCGTGGATGTATGTCATCCCGAATGTATAACAATATTATACACGTGTATAATATTTCTATACACTTTGTTTTGTGAATGCAAATGTTTTTTTTCCATAAATTTGCACGCTGAAATTTTTCATTTTCGGGATTGGATATTTTCATAAAAAAAATACTGATGAAGAAGATTGTACTATTCATTTTTCTGATTGCCACATCGCTGTGCGCATTCTCGCAAAACGGCGGAAAAAAGGGCGCGTATCGTCCGGAGACAGGCTCACACACCGTCATATCAAAGAAGATTCACAAGGAACACGGCTACTTGCCGTATAAAAAGAACAGGAAATCAAGGGCTAACGACTGTTCCGACTTCGGATCCGGCGGGTCGGGATACCAGAAGGAGACGTTTGTGACCGCCAACGTGTCGTATTCCATGAAACCGTCGGCGGCGTTCGGCGTGACCTTCGGCATGATGCGCCGCTTCGGGTGGTTCGTGAGCGTGATGAGCAGCCCTAACTTCAAGTCATTCAGCACCGACGGCGAGTTCGACCGCGACAACGCGGCGGAGACAAAGCCCTTCCTCAAGGGCGACAGCTACCGCAAGGACACGCGCCTTTCGTTTATGGCTGGAATACTGTTCAGGGTGGCGCAACCCGTGGCGCTGCGTGTCGGAGCAGGCTACGGCATCGACGAAATGTGCTACGAGGCCACCGACGGACAATGGTTCAAAGACAAGGTGAACTGCCAGAAAGGTCTCGACACATCGTTGGGCGTACAGTGCAGCTTCGGCTCTATCGTCGTCTCCGCCGATGCCGTGGCGACCGACTTCAAGAGACTCGAAGCTAAAATAGGTGTCGGTTATTCATTTTAAATAATTGATTATGAAAAACACAGCATATATACTACTGTCTTTCCTGCTCGTTTTTGCCGGCTGCAAGAAAGTTGATAAAGTTGAAACATACCAGGTCGAAATCGGCGAGACGACAGTCACAACAGGCACCGACAACGTGGGCATCGAAGCCGCATACACATACGATTACGCGCTGAAGTCGGCGCGGCTGCAGTATTCCGACAACAGCGGACTCGAAAACGCCGTGTCGCTTGCGGCGCAGTTTGACAACGGCGTATTGAAAGCCACCGCCACAGGACTGAAGCCCGCCACCGCTTATTTCTACAGGTTCGAGCTTGACAACGGAATAACAAAGATGTGGACCGAGACCGGAACTTTCAGGACATTGGACGAACCGATAGTGACGAAATTGATCGTGACGACCGCCGAGGTGAGCGGCGTCACCGACACATACGCGGTGTGCGGCGGCGAGGTCGTCAGCGAGGGAGGCTCGAAGGTTATCGCCCGCGGCGTGTGCTACGGGCTGTCGGAGAACCCGTCATTGGACGACTGCACCGGCAAGACGGTTGACGGCGGCGGACCAGGCGCATTCACGAGTACCATGACAGGACTTGAAAAAGAAACGAAATATTACGTAAGGGCATACGCAACGGACGATGACACGACATGCTACGGCGAGCAGAAGAGCTTCACTACACTCGGGCAAATCGTTTACAGCCTCCCGACCGTCGTCACCAACGCCGTTGACGAGACGGCCATCGGGCAGTATTCCGCCATGCTGTCGGGCGTGGTGACCGACGACGGCAATAAGCCGGTGACAGGCTGCGGCTTCTGGTACAGCACCGGACACGACACACTCGGCGGCATCACCAGACCGGCGGCATACAGCTCGGGCGGCTTCAGCCTCAACGTCTCCGACGGCATAGAGCCAGGCACGACATATTACGCCAGAGCCTACGCCGAAAACGAACTCGGCAGACGGCTCGGCAACGAGGTGAGCTTCACCACGCTGTCGATTCCCCCGACACCTGACCCGCAGGTCTTCACGCTCTCGAGCGCCGACGTGACGACAAACTCGGCCACAATCAAAGGCCGCGTCTATTACGACGGCACAGAGAACCCGATAAAGAAAGGATTCCTGTACGGCACCGACATCAACGATTTGGACAAAGACGCCGACTGCACCTCACAGTCCGACCCGTTCGAGGCGGCACTGATAGGTCTCACACCCGACACGAAGTATTACTACATGGCTTACGCGACATTCACCGGATATCCTCAGACATTCTACGGCGGCATCGAGAATTTCACCACACTTATTGAGATTACCGAGCCGACGATACACACCGCAGGCCCGTCAAACATAACCACGACGACAGCCAACAGCGGAGGTTACGGCATCACCGACGGCAACTCGCCAATCATCAAGAAAGGCGTGTGCTGGGCCAAATCTGACAACCCGACGATAGACGACTGCCTCGGACACACCGAAGACGGCACCGGTACAGCCGATTTCACTTCAGAGGTCACCGGTCTCGAGTCAGGCACAAGTTATTATGTGAGGGCCTACGCCGTGAACCAGGCCGGGAAGACAGGGTACGGAGAGGCACTGGGATTCGTTACCATGATAATGCATCAGGCACCTGACGTGACGACAAACCAAGCAAGCGGCATCACCGGCAGCAGCGCGACGGTGAGCGGAAACGTCACCAACAACTACGGCTGCGACATCACCGAATGCTGGATTATATGGGGTGACAGCGACAACACCATGACAAACAGGCTCGACTGCACGGCGGGGACAGCCTTCAGCGGGACACTCACCGGCCTGGCAAACGAACATACATATTCGTTCCAGGCTTTCGCAAAGAATGAATACGACGAGACAGGCAACGGCGGCATAGAACATTTCACCACAAACAACGAGACACCGGATGTCGAGACACTCGACGCGACGGCAATAACGACCAATTCAGCCACGATGAACGGCCGCGTGAACGACGACCACGGCATCGGCATCACCGAATGCTGGTTCATGTGGGGAACTAATGCGGATGCCCTGACGGAGAGGGCAGACTGCGCACCCGGCACGACGTTCAGCGGCGGCGTTGACGGTCTGCAACCGAATACCAACTATTACTTCGTGGCATACGCCAAGAACAACAACGGACTTGCAGGCAACGGGACTGTAAATCAACTGCTCACATCGCCAACGCTCCCGACTGTCACCACAGCCGAAGTGACCGACATCGCGCCGACGACAGCCACAGGCGGCGGCAACGTCACAAGCGACGGCGGCGCAACCGTCACCGCTCGCGGCATCTGCTGGAGTACGTCGCCCAACCCGACGGTCTCCAACCCGCACACCTCTAATGGCACGGGGACGGGAACTTTCACCTCCTCGATGACCGGGCTGACACCAAACACGACATACTACGTCTGTGCATACGCCACCAACAGCGCAGGCACGGCCTACGGAAATCCGGAAACGTTTACGACGGCGCAAGAAGAGACAGGCAACTATTTCTGCATTACGGCATTAGATGCCGGAACCACGACAGTCTCAATGGCAAAAGAAGGCGATGCTCCGACTGTTTATCTTGAATACAAGAAAAACAACGGCACATGGACTACTTTTACAGTTGGAAGCACCAATATATCATTGTCACAAAATGACACAGTGTTTTTTAAGGCACCAAACGGACTACCGAACAACAAATTTGGGTCGGGTACTAATACATACAATCATTTTGTAATAGGAGGCGGAAATGTCGATGTCAGCGGAAATATCATGTATTTGCTTGACCCGACAGGTAACAAGATTACTTTAACTTCTGCAAACAGCTACGCATTTGCAGATCTTTTCAATGGATGTGATAAATTGGCAAGTGCGGGTCAATTATTAATGCCGGCAACTACATTGGCGGAAAGTTGCTATGGAGTTATGTTTGCTTATTGCACATCGCTGACGACAGCACCTGACTTGCCGGCAACTACATTGGCGAATTTGTGCTATCTTGATATGTTTTTTGGTTGCACATCGCTGACGACAGCACCGGATTTGCCGGCAACTACATTGGCGAATCATTGCTATCATTGTATGTTTGAGGGTTGCACATCGCTGACGACAGCACCAGATCTGCCGGCAACTACATTGGCGGATCATTGCTATTATTGTATGTTTCAGGATTGCACATCGCTGACGACAGCACCGGATTTGCCGGCAACTACATTGGCGGTATGTTGCTATGAGTGTATGTTTCAGGGTTGCACATCGCTGACGACAGCACCAGATCTGCCGGCAACTACATTGGCGGGAGGTTGCTATGATGTCATGTTTAAGGGTTGCACATCGCTGACGACAGCACCAGATCTGCCGGCAACTACATTGGCGATTGCTTGCTATAGACTTATGTTTCTTAATTGCACATCGCTGACGACAGCACCTGATTTGCCGGCGACTACTTTGGCGGAAAGTTGCTATCATTGCATGTTTAAAGATTGCACATCGCTGACGACAGCACCTGACTTGCCGGCAACTACTTTGGCGAAAGATTGCTATAGTAATATGTTTTATGGATGTTCCCATCTTCATTACATAAGAATGTTGGCAACAGAAAACTTAAATGCAACTGACGCTTTGAGCAATTGGGTTTCGGGAGTTCCTTCCACCGGCGATTTCTACAAAAAAGCGGGTGCGAATCTCCCTAACGGAAGCAGCGGCATCCCGAGTGGATGGACAGTGCATAATGAATAAAGAGAAACGGATATCATTAATCCGCGTCAAACCTGCGGAATAAGCGGGACAAAAAAATTTCACGAAACATCATCAGATGTCACGGAAAATATATAACTTTGCGGGCAAAAATAAAACATTATGATTATCAGTGTGGCAAATCCTATTTATGATTCAGTGTTCAAATACCTTATGGAAGATGAACACATTGCCCGCACTCTCATTTCCGCGCTATTGCAGCGTGAAGTGAAATCGGTGGAGGTGAGGAAACATGAATATACCAACGGAAGCCGTGACAAAATCTCCATGTTCAGGATAGACTTCGGAGCGGAGGTCCGGCAGGATGACGGCAGTTTCAAACTTGTTCTCATCGAGCTTCAGAAGACCTGGCTTGAGACAGAGACACTGCGGTTCCGCCAGTATCTCGGGACGCAATACGCAAACCCCGACAACATATCAAAAGAAGACAACAAAGATGGTTTTGGCATTCCTATGGTGACGGTCTATCTGCTCGGCCACCGTGTCGGTGACATCGAAGAGCCGATACTGTACGTGAAACACAAATCTTTTGACTATTATGGAAATATCGTGACGAAGGGAATTCCAGATCCTTTTGTCGAAAGTCTGATACATGACAGCATCATAGTTCAGATACCATTACTTCGCGGACAGAAAAACAATCGGCTTGAGGAAGTGCTTTCGGTCTTCGACCAGACAAATAAGGACAAGTATAATCGGCAGGTGATTAATATTGACGAAAGCAATTTTTTGGGTGATGATGATATGGAACGTATTTTGCACAGGCTGTTGTCTGCTGCCTCTGATTCAAAAGTCCGGCAGGACATGAATGTTGAGGAGGAATATTTTCAGGCCATCGAGAATCGCGATACTGCAATCATGGCAAGGGACGAAAAGATTAAGGAACTTGATTTGCAAGTTAGTGAGAAGGAGGCTCAGATAAATGAGAAAAACGCGCAGTTGAATGAGAAGGAGGCTCAGATAAATGAGAAGGAGGCCCAGATAAATGAGAAGAACCAAGCTCTTTTGGCTTCCGCAAAGGCATTGAAAAAAGCAGGATTATCTGTTGAAGACATCGCAAAAATGACAACACTGGCTGTTGAAGTCATTCGCGGTTTGTAGGCTTTTTTTTGAATGAATCGATATTATGTTTGACTTTGCCCCAAAATCCAAACATTAATCAGCGTTATATCTGTTGAAGAATTTCGATACTACATCAGCTTCTTATATCTGAACCTTTTGGACTGTCGGTTGCCGGAACAAAGGAAGGTGAATATGGAATTTTCCCCAAAGACAAACAAAACCGCCGCATCTATTGGAAAAAATATTATCTTTGCAAATTCAATTTTACCGAAACATTTATCATAATGACCAACGAAGACAAACTCAAGGAATTACTGAAAAGCCGCGGCATCGACGCATCGGGCATCACCGATGAGGCCGCCACACCCAAGCAGGCGGAAGGCTGCGGCAAGCTGATTGACATATATTACACGCTGAAGAACACCGTTGACATGGAGTTCCCGTACTGGTACAACCGTGTGTGGCAGGAGAGCAGCAGCGATGTCGTCATTGTGCGCCGCGCCAAGGCGCTCGCGGCGGCGTTCGCGCATCTGACGCCGACGATCCAGCCTTACGAACGGCTGGTGATGAACAAGACCCGCCATGTGCGCGGCGCGTTCCCGTTCCCGTGGGTCACCGCCAGCTTCTTCAACGCGCAGGCCGAAGCCCTCATGAAGGAGGCGTCAGCGCCATCGGAGAGCGAGGCCGACTCCGTGTCGATCATCGGCGCGGGCGGCGGCAACGTGACTAAAAGCTACGGCAACATCATCTCCATAGCCAAGAAATTCGGGATGCGCAAGGAGGAGATCCCCGTCCTGGTGAAAACGTGCAGCTACTGGGACGGCAACTCCGTCGAGGAGATGAGCAACCACTACGCCAAATACACCCCGCAGTTCGACATCGAACAGGCTGTCATGGACTCGGTGCTGTGCATGTTCGACTCGTACTGCATCCCGCAGGGCCGCGAGGTGATCAACTACTACCTGCCTTTGCAATACGGCTGGGACGGCATCGTAGAGCTGTGCGACAGACGCATCGCCGAGACGATGGGAGAGTCGGACGGCGACGGGCTCATGGGCATGGAGCGCGGATATTACTACGTCGCCATGAAACACCTGGCGCAAGGCCTGAGCAGATGGTGTCAGAACTACGCCGACAGGGCGTATTACCTCGCCTCGGTGGAGACCGACGCCGCGCTGAAGAAGAACTACGAAGAGATCGGCGGCGTGATGACGCACATCGCGCACAAGGCCCCCGCGACATTCCGTCAGGCATTGCAGCTCACACTCGCCTGCCATTATGCTGAAGTCAACGAGGACCCGCAGTCGGGCCAGTCGATAGGCCGTCTCGGGCAGGTGCTGCAGCCGTTCTACGAGAAAGACATCGACGACGGCGTGACAACGGAGGAAGAGGTCATCGAACTTCTGGAATTCTACCGCATAAAGATAACATGCATCGAATGCTTCGCATCGGCGGGTGTCACCGGCGGCGTCCTTTCCGGCAATACGTTCAACAACCTGTCGTTGGGCGGCTTGAACCGCGACGGTCTGAGCGCCGTGACGCCGCTGGAATACCACATCATAGAGGCCGGGATGCGCTGCCGCACCACACAGCCCACGCTGTCGGTATTATACGACGAGAAGCTGCCGGAGTCGTTCCTGCTCAAGGCGGCCGCCTGCACGAAGCAGGGCACGGGCTATCCGGCGTGGATGAACAACCAGGACGGCATGAACTTCATGCTGATGAACTACGGCCCGGAGGGCATGAACGTAGAAGACGCACGGGCGTGGTGCCTCGGCGGATGCCTCGAGTCGTCGCCGGGCTGCTTCCTGCCGCTCAAATACAACGGCAAGGTCACGTGGATACCGGGCGGGGCCGGCCCGACAGCAGGCTCCGGCGTGCATTTCGTGGGACTGCCCAAGATGCTCGAGCTCGTGATGACCAACGGCTACGACCGCCGCATCAACAAGCAGGTGCTGCCGCCACACAACCGCAAACTCGACAGCATGGAAGCCATCAAGGAGGAATGGGTGAAATACATGAACCTCACCATCGACGTGCTGAACAAGGTCAACAACCTGCAGATGGACATCTGGCGCAAATACTGCCCGCCGGTCGTCTCTTCACTGCTGAAGCCCGACTGTTTCGCCAAGGGCCGCGGCCTCGGCATGATGGGAGGCCGATACAACGCCACCATCAACTTCGAGTCGTGCGGCACCGTGACCTTCGTCAACTCTCTGGCCTCATTATATAAAAACGTGTTCAAAGACAAGAAATACACCCTCGATGAGATGCTTGACGCGATGATGCACAATTTCGGGTTCAAGACATCCTACGAGACCGGGGTGTTCTCGCCCGACTTCCGCGAGGCCACCGACGAGGCGCCGAAATACGCGCAGATCTTCGCCGACTGCGTGAACGCCCCGAAGTTCGGCAACGCCGACTGGGAGGCCGACCAGTTCCTGAAATGGTACGAAGACGTCATGTTCGGCCTGACGAGACAATACAAGTCATATTACGGCAAGCCGTTGTACATGTGCCAGATCTCCGTCTCGACACACGGCCCGCAGGGCTTCATCACACTCGCCGACCCCGCAGGGCGTCTGGCAGGCACAACCTACTCCGACGGCTCCGTGTCGGCGGCGGCGGGCACCGACAAGAACGGCATCTACGCCATCTTCGAGTCGGCGACGATCTACGACCACAGCACGCAGCAGAACGCACAGATGAACCTCAAACTGCACCCTTCCGCAGTGAAAGGCCCGCAGGGTACGCGCAAACTCCTCGACCTCGTCCGCTCCTACATGCGCAAGGGCGGATTCCACGTCCAGTTCAACATCGTCGATTCCAAGACGCTGAAGAAGGCCCAGGCCAAACCCGAGAACTACCGCGACCTCATGGTCAGAGTGGCGGGATTCACACAATACTGGTGCGAAATCGGCAAGCCCATCCAGGACGAGGTCATCTATAGGACGGAATACGATGACTAAATATTTAACTATCAAGATTTTAAATTTGTCAAAATGAAACATATAGACTGTAAGAATTATATATTTTTAGACTGTGAGAAAGGCATGTGCGCCCTGTCGAAGATGATGCTTCCGATTGACGGCAAAGGCAGCGAGGCCTGTCCGAGGTTCGTCATGGCCGAGAAATGCGGCTGCTGCGCCAACTTCGCCGACTGCGACGAGCACGGCCTCGGCACGTGCACGGGTTTCGAGAAGAAGAACTGGACCTACGCATCGTGCGGCGCCGCCGGATGTGAGCATTTCAAAATGAGATAGGCTTCCATGGACGCACCGCAAGCTGTCATCTTCGACATACAGCCGTTCTCTGTCCACGACGGCCCTGGCTGCCGCACGACGATATTCATGTCGGGCTGCCCGCTGCAATGCCGCTGGTGCTCAAACCCCGAGAACCACGCCGGCAGGCCTCAGCTGATATTCGCCGGCAAGGTGTGCAAATGGGATTCGGGCTGCCGCGCCTGCGTTGGCACCTGCCCAAAAAGAGCGCTGACAGCCACCGGCAGCGGGATAGAACTCGACCGTAGTGTCTGCCGCGAGTGTACCACCTTCGAGTGCGTGCGTCTATGCGCGTCAAACGCCCTGCGCGTCTGTGGGAAGCATTATTCCGTCAACGACGTGATGGATGTGCTGCACCGCGACTCCAATAACTGGGGCGGCGACGGAGGCGTCACCTTCAGCGGAGGCGACCCCCTGCTCCATCACAAGTTCATGAAAGCCGTCCTCGAAGAATGCCGGAAAGATGGCATCCACACCGCAGTGGAGACATCAGCCTGTATCCCGACAGAAAACTTCATCGACCTGATGCAACTCGTCAATTTCGCCTTTATTGATGTCAAGAACATGGACGACGAGCGTCACATCGCCGGCACAGGTGTCTCCAACAAATTGATCCTAAACAACATCAGCGCACTTGTCGCATCGGGCTGGAACGGGAGGTTGGTGCTTCGCTATCCGGTGATTGCCGACTACAACGACTCCGACGAAAACGCCGTCAGGGTCATAGAGTTCATGAAAGCCAACGGATTGTTTGAAATCAACCTCTTGAAATTCCACAGATTAGGCCAAACCAAGTGGGAACAACTCGGTCTGGCCTATCCTTATTCCACAGGCGGCGACGTCAGCAGCGAGCTGATGGAGCACCTGCAGTCACTCTATCTGGAGCATGACATCATCTGTTACATAGGTGACAAGACTCCTTTCTAAAACGGTTGTCTTACATCAATTTCTTGTATCTGAACCTCTTGGGCTGCTGGTTGCCGAGACGTTTGATCTTGTTTTCTTCGTATTCCGAATAGCTTCCCTCGAAGAAATACACCTGCGAGTCGCCCTCGAAGGCGAGGATGTGGGTGGCGATTCTGTCCAAGAACCAGCGGTCGTGCGAGATGACGACGGCGCAGCCGGCGAAGTTCTCGAGGCCTTCCTCCAAGGCGCGCAGGGTGTTGACATCGATGTCGTTGGTCGGCTCGTCGAGGAGGAGGACGTTGGCTTCCTGTTTCAGTGTCAGGGCGAGGTGCATGCGGTTGCGTTCGCCGCCGGAAAGCACGCCGGCTTTCTTCTGCTGCTGGTCGCCGCCGAAGTTGAAGCGCGACACGTAGGCGCGCGACGGCATGGTGCGTTTGCCGAGCTGTATCAGCTCGTTGCCGCCGGAGATGACCTCCCAGACGGTCTTTTCGGGGTCGATGTCGGCGTGCTGCTGGTCAACGTAGCCGATCTTCACCGTGTCGCCGACCTCGAAGGTGCCGGAGTCGGGTTTCTCAAGACCCATGATCATGCGGAAGAGCGTGGTCTTGCCCGCGCCGTTAGGCCCGATGACACCCACGATGCCCGCCGGCGGAAGGCTGAAGCTGAGATCCTCGAACAGCACCTTGTCGCCGAACGCCTTGCTGACGTTATGCACCTCGATGACCTTGTTGCCGAGACGGTCGCCGTTGGGGATGTATATCTCAAGTTTCTCTTCTTTTTCCTTCACGTCTTCGTTGAGCATCTTCTCATACGATTCGAGACGCGCCTTGCCTTTGGCGTGACGTGCCTTCGGTGCCATCCTCACCCATTCGAGTTCGCGCTGAAGCGTCTTGCGGCGTTTGCTCTCTGTCTTCTCCTCCATCGCCATGCGTGCGGTCTTCTGGTCGAGCCATGAAGAATAGTTGCCTTTCCACGGGATGCCTTCGCCGCGGTCGAGTTCGAGGATCCAGCCGGCGACGTGGTCGAGGAAGTAACGGTCGTGCGTGACGGCGATGACGGTGCCTTTGTATTGCTGGAGATGTTTCTCGAGCCAGTCGATGGCCTCGGCGTCGAGATGGTTGGTAGGCTCGTCGAGCAGCAGGATGTCGGGCTCCTGAAGGAGGAGGCGCACCAAGGCCACGCGGCGGCGTTCACCACCGGAGAGGTTTCTCACCAGCGCGTCGCCGTCGGGGCAGTTGAGGGCGTCCATGGCGCGTTCGAGCTTGCTGTCGAGGTCCCAGCCGTCGTGCTGTTCTATCAGCTCGGTCAGCTCGCCCTGACGCTCGATGAGCTTGTCGTAGTCAGCGTCGGGGTCGGCGAACTTGTTGTTCACCTCCTCATATTCTTTCAGGAGGTCAACGACTTCCTGCACGCCTTCCTCCACGACCTGCCTCACCGTCTTGGTGTCGTCGAGCTGCGGCTCCTGGTCGAGCATCCCGACGGAATAACCCGGCGAGAACACCACTTCGCCGTTGTACGCCTTGTCCTTTCCGGCAATGATTTTGAGCAATGTTGACTTGCCCGCGCCGTTCAATCCTATGATGCCGATCTTCGCGCCATAAAAAAACGAGAGGTAAATGTCCTTTAATATCTGCCGTGACGGCGGGATGATCTTGCTTACGCCCACCATCGAGAAAATGATTTTCTTGTCGTCTGTCTGTGCCATATATAACAATCGTTTTGTTTATCTACGGATATGGAACCGCTACGCGGTTCTACGGATATGAAACCGCTATGCGGTTCCATCATCTCTAATCTCTCATCTCTTGTCTAAAACCTGGTTCATTGCGTCTTCCATGATCTTCGTCGCCGCCGACCAGTTATATACACGGTGGACGAAATCGCATCCGCTTTGCGCCATCTTCTCCGCCTTGTCTTTGTTTTTCAAGAGATATACGATGTCTGCCGCCAGCTCGTCGGAACGGTTTCCGACAAGGATGTCTTTCCCGTTTATCGCCTGGAGCGAGCCATTCGCCAACGATGTCGTGATGCATGGAATCTTCATCGACATGGCTTCAAGGAGTTTGTTTTGCAGGCCCGTGCCGATACGCATCGGTGCGATGAACACGCGGCTTTGTGCGTAGGCGTCGCGCATGTCGTCGATCCAGCCGCTCACGATGATGTTCTCGCATGCCGCCCTTCTCACCCTTATGTCGGGGTTCGCGCCGGCAATGTACAGTTTCGCATCCGGAAGTTTCTCCCACACCAAAGGCATGATTTCGTATGCAAGATATTCAACGGCATTGACATTCGGCGCATACGACATGTTTCCCGTGAAGACGACATCGTATTTTTTCTCACATTCGCGCGGAGCGTAGTAATCGTAATCGACGCCGTTCGGGACGATGAGTATTTTCTTTTTTTCCGGATGGTCGATTTCGTTGCGGTCAGGCTCACTGATTATCGTCTTGACATCGAACTCGTCAAAAACACGGCATTCATATTTCCTGAGTCTTTCATATTCCATCATGAACAACATCCTTGAAAAAGGGCCTGCCACATCAGCCCTGCGTTTCATCCCCATCGAAAAAACATCTTGATAATCAATGGTTTTAGGCAATTTTATTTTATGGAGATAAGGAGCCACGCGCAACAACTGTCCGAAAAGCATGTCAGGTTTATGCGACTCGATGAGTGAATGGATTTTCTTCTTCGCCTTTGAGCTGTAGAAGCAACCGCATTGCAGAGGCAGCCCGAGGAAAAACGACCTCACGATGTTGAACGCCGCGATAGGTTTAGGCAAATCGATGAAATTCACCGATGCGCAATATGGCTGCAACGCATGAAACGCCGCCTGTTTGTCAAGGTTCGAATCGAAATTCAGAGCGCACAGCACAATCTCGTTGTTTCTCGACAGCTGTCTGACCTGATTGTACGCCCTCAGTTTGTCGCCTTTCTCAAGCGGCCACGGGATCCTCGGTAATAATACAAATATCTTCATTTTAATTTTTATTTCAAATCAGTCTCCGGACTTACATCTCCCGTCCGTCGTCTCCCATTTCTCCACCGCGCCCTCTTTCATATTCTTCAGCTCCGTTATCACCCTCTCCGATATTATCTCATTATAAAAAATCTGCAACCTGTTGATTATCTTTTTGTTATCATATAATTCCTCAACAAGTTTCCTTGCCTTGCGTCCGATTAATTCAGCCTCTTCAGGATGGTTGTACAACCTGCACACGGCTTCCACCATCTTCGGCACGTTTTCTGCAATGATAATATCTTCATATTCAGTGTATTGTATGCCTTCCGCACCGACTATCGTGGTGATGACGGCTTTTCCGAGCGCCATCGATTCTATGATTTTTATCCTGATTCCGCTTCCAGAAAGCAATGGGACGACCGCCACGTCGTGTTGTTTCACAAACTCCTGGGCATCAGGCACTTCACCAACAACCGAGACGCCTTTTTTCTTCAGTTTCTTCAGCCATTTCGGCATGTTTCTGCCTGCGAGATAAAGCTTCGCGTTCGGGACCCTTTCGTTGATTTTGTCCCAGATCTCCGTCAGGAACCATCTCATCGCCTCCTCATTCGGTCTCCAGTTCATCGAGCCTATGTGATAGAAAGACGGTTTTTTATTTGTCTCGTAACTTGGAATGAACTTATTCAGGTCGATTCCGTAAGGGATGTCGATGACCGGCGTCGCCGTGATGCCACGGAAAAACGCCGCGTCGGTATAAGTTATGGCGGCTATGCCGTCAACCTTGTCGATGACGCCCAACTCATATTTCTTGAGGGTGCGGGCCAGATGTGTGAGATAAAATCTCTTGAGCAGAAAAATCTCCTTCTCCGCCATACGCTCCCAGATCTGATGCTCCACATTATGCGCGCGCAGCACAATCTTCGCGTCGGAATGCGCCCGAATCGTCTCGATATAAGGAGCCATGTAAATCATCTCAAGCTGCACTATATCGAACTCCTCTTCTTCCAGAACTTTTACGAGACGTTTTTCAAACGCGCGTGATATAAAACGCTGGACGTGATACGACTCATCGGTAAAAAGATTCTTGAAAGCCTTTATCTTATTGATTCTCAAATTGACATCAATAAATTCTATCCTCGTCTTTCTCTTGTATTCAGCCGGAATATCTTTCAAATCAACATGATATTTCTCGCTGTTGAAAGCCATCACCTTCACCTGATGTCCGGCTTCTATCAGTCCCGTCACAATGCTGTTGATTGCCATCGGGCCGCCTTCACCCGGCGGAAACGGAGACTTGTTGCAGAGAATTAAAATGTTCATTTCCAATAATGTTTAAAGCGTTATAAATTATTTTTCGAGCCGACATCACCGACTTTTTTCCTGCTGAATACTTTCTTCCACGACTCCATGTCAAGAAGTGCCGAGTCGGTAGTCGCCTTGAAAGTGAGGAAGAAACCTATCGGGAACAGCACTATCGACGAAAGCCACGTGCCGAGGAACACCGGCATGTCGCCCGACAAGGCAACACGTTCGGAGGTGATGCTGATGACGTAATAGATGACGAAGAACACCACGCTGACGACGACGGGCATTCCGAGGCCGCCCTTGCGGATGATGGCGCCGAGCGGGGCTCCTATGAAGAAGAACAGCAGGCACGCCACGCTCAACGTGAACTTCGTGTGCAGCACCTGCTGATGCTTGCGGATATTGAGATCCCTGCGCTCGAAGTCCTTCCTGTTCATGACGACATTGTCGCGGATATTGTTTGTCGCCGAAACCGCCATGTCAATCACGGTTTTGCCGACAACTCCCTTGAAATTGCTGACCAAAGGCCACCTGAATGTCTCGATGGTGTCGTCAACAACCGCATCGCCCATCCTCCTCTGCGACCTGTCGTCAAAGCCGGTGAATGCGCCAAGTCCGGAGTTCATGTTCTGATATCTCCTGAAACTGTTTTCCTTGAAACGTTCCTTGTCTCTCATATATATGTTATACAAAGAATCTATCGAATAGTTCAATTGTTTTATGTTCATCATGTTCTGATGGCTCTTGAAAGCGTCCTCGTCGGTATGACCGAGGTCGAACTGCGACATGTCGAACGTTATTATCTGCCTCTTGAACGACATTTTCTGGAAAGGACGGCGGTTTCTGTATTCCTTGTCGTCAACGACCTCGCTGTAGTTATATCCGTCGTAGAGTGTGAAAATCATCTCGCGCTGGCTCGGAGTCATCGCCATGTAGCCGGAGTCGGCCACTATCACCGTTGTGTTGCCCTTGTCGGCGGTATGGTCGTAAATCATCACTTCGTAAAGCGACTTGCCGTCGTCGCCTTTCTTCCCGACGCGGATGACGTATTTGTCGATGCCGCGGTAGAAAACGCCCTCCGGGATTTCGAGCGTCATCTTCTTGCGGGAGACATCGTAAAGCATCGACGACATCTTCAGGTTCGCGTAAGGAAGCACGTTATTGGAGAAGAAAAAAGCCATGACGCTCATCACTATTGAGAAATAAAGCAGCGGACGCATCACTTTCCACACCGAAATGCCACTTGCCTTCATCGCCACGAGCTCGTAATATTCGCCCATGTTCCCGAAGCACATCAGCGACGAAAGAAGTATCGCAAGCGGCAGCGCCATCGGCACAAACGTGACCGAAGTGTAAAACAAAAGCTTCGCCATCACACTGATTTCCAAACCTTTGCCAATGAAATCCTCCACCCATTGCCAAAGGAACTGCATCAGCAAGATGAAGATCGCAATAACAAACGTGAAAATAAACGTGCCGATATATTGACGTATGATATATTTATACAGTTTCATCGATAAAAATAAAGTTGCAAATATAACGATTTTATCTTTATGTAATTGTAAATATCGAAAAAAGATTTGACCTAATTTCTTTCAATTTTCAGCTGTTGCATTTTGGCTAAAATCGTACTTTTGCAAAAAATTTCAAACGCTTAAAAAAATGAATTTCGACTACTACAGATCAATAAACGTCAGCATCACAATTTGTGACACTGAAGGAATCGTCGTTTATCAGAATGAAAAATCACTCGCCACTTTCGGCGACAAGGTCGGGCAGAGCATGATGCCGTGCCATCAGCAGCGTTCGCAGGATATAATACATCACCTCTTGGACGATGCCGCCACCAACGTCTATACCATTGACAAGAAAGGAGTTAAGAAGATGATTTACCAGACCCCGTGGTTCGAGGACGGCGTGGTGAAAGGTCTCATTGAGTTCTCGATGGTGCTGCCGGAAGAAATGCCGCACTACGTGAGGTGATCAGAGGAGAGAGGAGTGTTAAGAGTTAAGAGAGGAGAGTTAAGAGTTAAGAGAGGAGAGTTAAGAAAATGCGGAGCGGCGCTGGATTGTTTCTAAAATTACCAACATCGCTTTGCGTTATCTCTCCTCTCTCAACACTCCTCTCTCAACACTCCTCTCTCAACACTCCTCTCTCAACACTTAACTAAATCAAAGGTGTCCTTTGCGATCATGTATTCCTCATCTGTAGGATACACGACGACTTTCACCTTTGAGTCGGGTGTCGAGATGACGGCTGCGTCGCCCATGATTGTCTGGTTGAGAGCCTTGTCGTATTTGATTCCGAGGAACTCCATGTTGTCGAGGATGGCCTCGCGCATGAACCATGCGTTCTCGCCGATGCCGCCTGTCATCACGAGGACGTCCATGCCGTTCATGATGGCCGCGTATGCGCCGATGTATTTCTTGACGCGGTGTGAGAACATGTTGAATGCGTAGGTGCAGCGTTCGTCGCCAGCGTCGCGGCCGGCGCGGACGTCACGCATGTCCTGTGAGTTGCCGGTGATGCCGATGAGACCCGACTTCTTGTTCACCAACGTGTTCATCTCCTTTGTGTTATATCCGGTCTTGTCCATGATGTACATGAACGCGCCGAGGTCGAGGTCGCCGGTGCGGCTGCCCATCACGAGGCCTTCGACGGGTGTGAAGCCCATTGACGTCTCCACCGACTTGGCGTTTTCGACCGCCGCTATTGACGCGCCGCTGCCGAGGTGGCAAGTGACGATCTTGCAGTTGTTCCAGTCCATGCCTACGAACGCGGCGGCTTTCTCGGCCACGAACTTGTGGCTGGTGCCGTGGAATCCGTAGCGGCGGACGCGGTATTTCTCGTAGTATTCAAACGGCACTGCGTAGAGGTAAGCCTCCGGCGGCATTGTGGCGTGGAACGAAGTGTCGAACACCGCAGCCATCGGGATGCCCGGAAGCACTTCCTGCATCGCGGCGATACCCTGCAAGCTGCCCGGGTTGTGCAACGGAGCGAGGTCACAGAGATCCTTGATGCCCTGGATGACTTCGTCGTTGATGCGGACGCTCTTGGTGAACTTCTCGCCGCCGTGCGCCACGCGGTGACCGACAGCATTGATTTCGTCCAACGACTTGATGACGCCGTATTCGGCATTCGTCAATGCAGCGAGCACGATCTTGATGCCTTCCGTGTGATTCGGGATAGGAAGCTGTTCGTAGTGTTTCTGGCCGTTCCATTTGTGAGTGAACTCGCCCATCTCGAGTCCGATGCGTTCGAGAAGGCCTTTCGCCAATACCGAGTGATTGTTTTCATTCATGTCAATCAGCTGATATTTGATTGACGATGAACCGCAGTTTAAAACTAATATCTTCATGTTATGATAATTTATTGTTTCTGAGCTATTGCCTGATTACATGTGATGGCGACGAGTTTATACACGTCGTCGATGGAGCAGCCGCGGCTGAGGTCGTTGCACGGCTTCGCAAGTCCTTGGAGGACAGGTCCCACGGCTTCGGCGCCGGCGAGACGCTGGACGAGTTTGTAAGCGATATTACCGACTTCGAGGCACGGGAACACGAGGGTGTTGGCTTTGCCTGCGACCTTGCTGCCCGGTGCCTTGCTCGAGCCGACTGACGGCACGATGGCGGCGTCGGCCTGCAGTTCGCCGTCTAAAAGGAGGTCAGGACGACGTTCCTGAGCGATGTTGGTGGCTTCGATGACTTTGTCAACGACTTCATGTTTCGCGGAGCCTTTTGTAGAGAAGCTGAGTATCGCCACTGCCGGGTCGATCTTGGCGATGTTCTTTGCGGTGTCGGCGGTGCAGATAGCGATTTCGGCGAGCTGTTCGGCTGTCGGCATCGGTGTGACGGCGCAGTCGGCGAACACCATCTTTCCGTCGGTGCCGTAAGGGCATCCTTCCGGGAGGAACATGATGAACGCGCCGGAGACGCATGTCACGCCCGGTACGGTCTTGATGATCTGGAGTGCGGGACGGAGCATGTCGCCCGTGGTGCTGCGCGCGCCGCTGACGAGACCGTCAGCTTCACCGGCTTTCACCAACAGGATGCCGAGGTACATGAAGTTCTCGGCGAGACCTTCGGCCTGTTCCATCGTCATGCCTTTGTTCTTGCGGATCTCGTAAAGCATCTCCGCGTATTTCTGTCTGTCGGGGTTGTCCTTCGGGTCGATGATGCGTGCCTTGCTGATGTTCTTCAGCCCGAACTCCGCCGTCATGTCGGCGATTTTCTGCGCCGGTCCGATCAGGATGACATCGGCGATGCCGTCGGCGATGATGCGGTCAGCCGCTTTCAATGTTCTCGGTTCGTCTCCCTCGGGAAGCACGATGCGCTGTTTTTTAGCCTGCGCGTTGGCTATTATCTGTTCAATGAGTCCCATTTTGTAAAATTTATACGTTCAATTTTTAAATTTTGCAAAAATACAAATCTTATCTGAAATATAAAACTTTTTTCAATAATTTTGCAAACTGAAATATCAAACAAAGATGACAGGCCTCGAAATTGGTTTTCAGATTATTACCGAAAACACAGCAAAAAGTTTGGACGAGAAGGTGCGTATCATGGAGAGCGTCGCACCGTCGTGGAATTTCATCGTGATATTCTCCGCCATCCTCGGGCTGGCATTGATCAAGCATTTTGCGCCGAAACGTCTTAAAATCGTCATGTCGATGCTCTACCAGAGTTCCGACACCGAAAAGATGACGCGCGAGTGGAACCCGCTCACAAGCATCAGCGGGTTCATCATCGCGGCATCGTACATCGCCTTGGTCTCGCTTCTCATCCAGAAATCCGTCCTTATATACAACGGAAACTCGATTTTATACGGAGGCTGCGACTTCTACCTGGAAGCGTGCGTCTTCACAAGCGCATATATTTTGGTCCAATACCTTTTTATAAACATCTACGGATGGCTGTTCAACACTCAAGTAGCATCACAGCACCAAGCGATCACCCACCTTTCGATGGCCACGACCTTGAACCCAGTCTTATCAATGCTGCTGTTGGTCATGGCCTTCTATCCGATGAAGATTTTCGCCATCACCGGGCTTGTAATCATAATCATTTTCACGGGCGTCAGGATAGCAAAAACATTTGTCGAATTTCAATTTTTCATAAAAGGTGAAACATTAAATATTTTTTTGTATCTTTGCACGCTCGAAATCATACCGTTTTCAGTTGCATTGACAATGATATTCAGGATGATTGCAACTGATTCTGTATTATAGGGTTAACGTATAATTTTTTATAAAAGATGAAAGTCAAGAACATATTAGTTTCACAGCCCAAGCCGGCGGATATCACGAAGACTCCGTATGAGGCCCTCATAAAAAAATACAATGTCAACATTGAATTCGAGAAATTTATCAAGCTCGAAGGCGTTGACCCACTTGAGTTGAGGCAGGATCACGTGAAACTTCCCGAATACACAGCTGTCATCCTGACGAGCCGCAACACCGTTGACCATTTCTTCAGCATCGCCAAGGAGATGCGTTACACAGTGCCTGACGAACTGAAATATTTCTGTCTCAACGAGTCAACAGCGCTGTATCTGCAACATTACATCCAGTTCCGCAAGAGGAAGATTTTCTTCGGCAACCAGACTTTCGCCGAACTCATCGAGGTGATGAAGAAGCACAAGGAAGAGAAGTTTTTCCTTCCGACGTCAAACATCACGACGAGCGAGGACTACGGCGAGATGATGAGGGAGGCGGAGTTGACATTCAAGAAGGCCGTGATTTTCCGCACCGTGCCGTCGGACCTCAAAGACATCGTTGACATCAAGAAGTTCGACATGCTCGTGTTCTTCAGCCCGGCCGGAATCGAGTCGCTGAAGACCAACTTCCCGGACTTCGAGCAGGGCGAGGTCGCCATCGGCGGACTCGGGCAATCGACATGCAAGGCCATCACCGACGCCGGATTCAACCTCAGCTTCGCCGCACCGACAGAGACTGCGCCGTCAATAACAATGGCAATAGAGGAATACCTCGGAGCCGGGACAAAGAAATCCAAGAAGAAATAATTTGGAACCGACGGAAGGATTACCGAAGACGCAGCGCCTCTACAGGAAAAAGGAGATCGGCTCTCTTTTCGAGGCGGGGAAAGGATTCAACGCATATCCTTTCAGGGTCATCGTTTATTCCCACAAAGCTGAGAGTCAAAAAGATGCCATCCCGCGCATCCTCGTTTCCGTTTCCAAGAAACGTTTTCACCACGCTGTGAAACGCAACAAAGTGAAACGCCTCATCCGCGAGAGCTGGCGCCGAAACAAACAAAATCTGATGAGCATCTGCAACGAGAACAATATCACGCTCGACATTGCGTTTGTTTACACGGCGACGTGCATCCTGACATACGAAGAGATCGCATCGAAAATGTGCGGAATCACCAAACGTCTGGAGGGCAAAATATGCTGAAGTTCATTGTCAACATCCCGGCAAACATAATGATATTTCTCATTTATGTATATAAATTCACGCTGTCGCCGATTATCGGACGCAACTGCCGCTACACCCCGACATGCTCCACCTACGGCATCCAGGCCATAAAGAAATATGGGGCGATAAAAGGCGGATGGCTGACAATCAAGAGGATAGCGTCATGCAACCCGTGGGGCGGAAGCGGATACGACCCTGTGCCGTGAAGAGAAAAAAAGTGTTAAGAGAGGAGTGTTAAGAGTTAAGAGTTAAGAGAAGAGAGTTAAGAGAGAAGAGAGTGCCTGCAAGGCACTACCTTAATAACCGAGTACATAGAGGCGCAGCCGATATGTGCCCGGCATAAAAAATAAAGCCTGCAAGGCACTATCTTAATAACCGAGTACATAGAGGCGCAGCCGATATGTGCCCAGCATAAAAAATAAAAATATGAAAATAAAAACCACACTTGCTATCATCCTGGCGTTCATCGCCGTTTCGGTCAGCGGACAGACCAAGCAGAACAACTTTGAGATCTCAAAGAGCCTCGACATATACAATAACGTGTTGAGGGTCTTGAACATGTATTACGTTGACGAGATAAACCCGTCGGAACTCAACGAAGACGCCATCAACGCGATGCTCGAAGGTCTCGACCCTTACACCGTGTTCATCGCCGAAGAACATATCGAGGACATCAAGCTGATGACGACGGGCGAATACGGCGGCATCGGATCGACAATTCAATATTTTGAGGGCAAGACGCAGATTTCCGACCCGTATGAGGGCTTTCCGGCGCAAAAAGCGGGACTCATCCCCGGCGACATATTTCTAGAAATCAACGGCATCGATGTCTCAAACAAGAAATCCGACGAGATCAGCGAGCTCCTGAAAGGCACGCCCGGCACGACAGTCACGCTGAAAATGCAACGTTACGGTGAAAAAGAGCCTATCGTGAAAGAGATAAAACGCGAGAAAATCAAGATCGACAACATCCCTTATTCGACAGTATTTGACAACGGCATCGGCTACGCCACGCTCTCGCAGTTCACCAAAGACTGCGCCAAGGAACTGAAGGACATTTTCTTGGAGATGAAGAAGAACAACGACCTCAAAGGTTTCATCATCGACCTGAGAGGCAACGGAGGCGGATTGCTCAACGAGGCCGTTGACATCGTAAACATGTTCGTCCCGAAGAACAAACTCGTCGTATATCAGAAAGGCAAGCTCTCCGACCAAAACTACAACCACTTCACAAAGAACGAGCCTGTCGATCTCGACATCCCGCTCGTGATCCTCGTGAACGAAAGCAGCGCCTCCGCCTCGGAGATAGTCTCCGGCTCCATCCAGGACTTCGACAGAGGCGTCATCATCGGGCAACGCACTTTCGGCAAGGGATTGGTACAGAACATCTTCCCGCTCAGTTACAACACCCAGATGAAAGTCACGGTGGCACATTACTATCTGCCGAGCAAACGCTGCATCCAGGAGATTGACTATGCGAAACGACGCAAAGGTGCCGCCATGGATTCAACAGCAAAAAACGACACCCTCGGCCCGCAGTTTCGCACCGCCAACGGCAGAATCGTCCATGAAGGACACGGCATCACACCCGACATAAAGATTGAGCCTGAATTGATGTCAACGATAACGGCACATCTTTACGCCAAGAACCTTTTCTTCAAATATGCCAACAAATTCTACAGAGAACACAAATCAATAAAAGAACCTGAAGACTTCAAAATCAGCGATGAAGTTTATCAAGACTTCATGAAGTTCGTGAAGGACGAGGGTTTCACGTTCACGTCAGAAAGCGAGAAGGAGATTGACGAGCTCAAAAAAATCATGAAACTCGAAGGCTATCTGACCGAGATTGAGCCTTACGTCAACGAAGTGAAAGCCCGCATCGAAGCGGAGAAGGAGAAAGACCTCATCGACAACCGAGCGGAGATTGAAGAGGTGATGAAAGACGAAATCATCGGACGCTATTACTATCAGAAAGGCCGCATTATCAGTGCGTTGCAGAATGACAAAGACCTTGAACGCGCGTTCGAGGTGATTCTCAACGAAGAGTATAAAGATATTCTGAAATAAGAATCTCCAATGACAAATATCCCGCGGATTTAACGCAGGTTTTTACTTGAAAATGTAAACCATAGCGGAAACCATTGTCTGATTGTTTGACCTATAGGTCTGAAATCAGCATTGAACTCGTGAAAATCGACTTCAACCACCAGCTCGCTGGCGTGCCATTGTTCTTCGAAGGCGAAATCCTGGCGGTCCGCGAACTCACCGAAGCCGACATGGGCGGCGGATGTCATCACTGCCACCACGAAGACGGCGGCTGCGACGGTTGCAAATAACAAATCGAGAGCAACAAAAAAACAAGGGCCATTTAAATGACCCTCGCTTTTTTGTCTGACAATCAACAAATTAGAATTTGTAAATCATACCAAGTACAATATCAGTGCTCTCATTAACACCGAAACCGAAAGTATTTGACTTCTCTGTCACTTCGCAATTAACAAAACCCGTTTGAGAATCCGACGTAATCTTTGAACCAGCATAACCAATGCTCAAAACATTCAATTTTCCGCTGAGTGAAAAATGCTCGTTAAGTATGAACTCAATGCCAGGGACGACTGCGACACCCCATTCAAAACATTTTGGTCCTTTTTCGCATGTTCTATCATTGTCAACAATAGTAATGAAATTGTCGTATGTTCCTGCAAATGAAACCTTTGCGTCTGCAAACAATTTTACTCTATTGAAATTGCCATAGACATAACGGAAAAATGGAGCTGCCTTCCATGTTGAAATATTGTTCTTGTATGTCACGTCATTTTCAGCGTCAGTCTTCACTGAAGATATTCCGTATCCGACTTCAAGACCAGCACCAAATTTTTCATTGAACATGTAGCCGACAAATGGATTGATTTCAAAAATTGTAGTTTTTGGATTGTCATAAGTCGTTGTAAGAATGTCTGTTTTTGTTTCAACTTTTCCTGAATTAAAACCGAAACCGATGTTTCCACCGACAAAAATCTGGGCGTTGCAGAAAAATGCAGCCGTCACCATTGCAAATGTTAAAAATAACTTTTTCATAGCTGTTATTTATTAATTTCGCCTACTCTTTATGAGATTTTCGGCATCCTCTCTTTGAAATTTCTTGCAAATGTACACATTATTTCGTAGCTAAAAATATTTTTTAAAAAAATTTCACCAAACGCGTCAAATTTAATACTAACCTATCTTCTTCCGCCGCCCGACCTCGAACTGCTTGAAGATGATGAACTTGAACTCTTTGATGATGAACGCCTTGACGATGAGCTGCCCGAAGAACTTCTTGCCGAAGACGACCTTGATGATGACGAATTTGAAATTGCTGATGACGAATTTGTCGTTGTCGGTTTCGCCGATGACGTTCTTTGTGAGCTTGAAGATGACGATGTTCCTGCCGAAGACGATGTTCTTGAACCCGACGTTGACACTCCTGATGAGCCCGAATGCACGGTTCTGCTTCTGCCGGAAGAGACATTAACTCCGCCGGAATTTCCATTGTATCTCCTTGAAGTTGAGCCACCTGCGCTCACCGCCGCCGAATTGTGATAACGGTTTCCCGAAACTCTCGGCGCGGATTGCGTGTGATTAACCGTGGTAGTGACGACAGTTCCACCCACAGGTGCTACAATATGAACGCCGCTGCCCGGATGCCAGTTGTTTCCATTGAAAACCACGTAATTGTTATACACACAGCAAGGATTATAGCCGTAAGCGTAAGCCCATCCCGGAGGCGGTGTGACATAATAATATCCGTAAACCGGCGGACGCTGCAAATGCACGTCAAAAGAATAGTTGACCACCGGTTCCGGCTCTTTCGTCACAACGTAATCCACATCCATCGGAGCGTTCAAACAAAGCGAAATCGACTTGAACTGTTCGTAAGCCGTAAGCGGATACCATTGATTTTCAAACTCATAAACAGGCAAAACCGAATATACCGAATCATAATAAAGCAAACCGAGATCCATTTCCAACTTGATTCTCTTTATCTCTCCCGCCTTGACCTTAATGCTTTTTTTGACGTAATAATGATCAACATCAGGTTCCATCAAAATGATGAAGTCACCTTTATATGTTTCAGAACCAATATTTTTCACGTCATAGTAAAACTGGGCGTAGTCTTCATCGTTGGCAGTATATAATTCCATTTTCGGCTGAGAAACCATCAGCAGCTCCGGTTCGTAATAAGTCTCCGTTGATTCTTGCGCATAAAATTTCATCGACATCAACACGCTGATTATCAGCATTAAAAACTTGATATTTTTCATATTTTTAAAATTTTAGGTTTACCAGTCGTTTTTGTCGCAGGAAAAAACGATTGCAGTCCTTGCCACGTTATAAATTTTCATCGTCACTTTCTCACCGTCTTTTTCCGATGGGAAATTTGTGTTCGTGTCAACATTTTCAAAGCCGCCAAAACGTTTCTCGTCAGTGCTGAAAATGATTTTGTAATCGCCTGTATCTTTTACATCTATCTGATAATCAGGCAATGACTTCTGACCCCAGTTGAAAACGAAAATAAAATTATTGCGTTCAAAGACGATAGTTTTGTTTTCTTCATCGGCATTGAGAAGCCATGCGGGAGCCGCCGACATCACCTTCGTCTTTTTCATCAACTTAAGCATTTCATTGTCAAAGTCATTGAGCCAGTGATACTTAAGATTTTTATCATCAACCAGCGACCATTGGCGGCGTGCGTGTTTGTAGCTCCAGCCGTTGTCTTTTCTCGGAAAATCAATCCATTCGGGATGGCCGAACTCGTTGCCCATGAAATTAAGCCATGCGTCGCCGCCGAGCGAAATCGTGAACAGGCGGATCATTTTATGCAATGCGATGCCTCTGTCAACGATAAAACTCTGCGAATCTTTCGACATCGAAGTGTATATTTCTTTGTCTAAAAGTCTGTGCGCCAATGTCTTATCGCCCACCATCGCCTGATCGTGCGATTCCGCGTAAGCAATTGTCTTCACATCGCTCATCCTGTTTGTCATCGTGAAGAAAAACTCGTGCATGTTCCATTCCTCGTCAGTCTGGTCTTTCAGAACCTTTATCCAGAAATCAGGAAGCCCCATTCCCAAACGGAAGTCGAAACCGATGCCGCCATCCTCAATCGGAGCGCAAAGTCCGGGCATCCCACTCACATCCTCAGCAATGGAAATGTATTTCTTGTCAAGCTCATGTATCAATTCATTCGCAAGTTGCAGATATGTAACCGCTTCATTGTCAATATTTTCGCCAAAATATTTCCAAGGATTATCAAAAGTGACTCCGATGCCGTGATCAAGGTAAAGCATGGATGTCACGCCATCAAAACGATAGCCGTCGAAATTAAATTCCTCAAGCCAGTAGCGCACATTGGAAAGAAGGAGCTGCAAGGTCTCGACTTTCCCGTAATTGAAAAGCTTGGAGTCCCACAAAGGATGATCTCCATTTTTTCCAGTCTTAAGATATTGATTATCAGTCCCATCAAACAGATTCATCCCTTCACGGACATTTTTCACCGTATGAGAATGAACAATGTCCATTATGACGAGCAATCCGAACCTATGTGCTTCATCCACAAGCATTTTCAAGTCTTCCGGCGTGCCGAAACGCGAGCTTGCCGCAAAAAGGTTGGAGACGTGATAGCCAAACGAACCGTAATACGGATGTTCGGCAATCGCCATCAATTGAACAGCGTTATAGCCATCCGCTTTGATTCGTGGCAACACATTGATTCTGAAATCGTTATAAGAACTCACATCCTCTTTTTCCTGTGCCATCCCGACATGAGCCTCATAAATGAGTAACGGCTCGTCTTTTATTTTAGGATGTTGATTTTCAAAAACATACGGTTTTTCAGGATTCCAAAACTGACCGCGGAAGTCTTTGGAGTCTTCGTCCTGCGACACCTTATTGATATATATAGGAATACGTTCCTGCTCGCCGATGCTCGACTGCACAAGCACTTTCAGCAGACTGCCGTGAACGAGGCGTTTTGAATATTCCGAATCAGGAAGGAAAATCTCCCAAATGCCATTTGCGTTTCTTTCCAACGGGTCGGCGTAACGATTCCAGCCGTTGAAATCGCCGAACAACGACATATAATGCGCGCCCGGCGCCCACTCGCGATACCACCAGCCACGACGTTTCCTGTCATAATGAAAACCGAAAAACTCGTGCGCCGAAGCAAAGTTTTTTAAGCTACCATATTGATTGACAATCATTTTCCTGCAATCGCAATAGCGGTCATAACGTTTCTGCACCTCATCGGCGACAGGATTCAGCCAGCTGTCTTTTTCAACGATCTTCATCATAACCATATTTTTCAAACAATTATTTCAGACGGTGCATAGACCGTCTCTACACTTACCATCAAGAAGGTCAACAATTTTCACCTCGCCGGGATTCAACTCAACCTGATATTCTTTTTCACAGCCTCCAACCAAATCAATCGCATCTTCCGGAATCGTGACAGTTGCCTTTCTGACTTCATCAAGATTGAAATTGATGACAATCAGCAACTTTTCATCGTCGCAATAACGCAGAAAAGCATAAAGATATTGTGGATCGAAATTTGAATACCAAGGATTCGCCCACATCAAATCGTAAAAGTCGCCTTTTTGAATCGCCATGCTTTTCTCTCTGAAATTCAATAACTTGGAATAAAATTCATAAACTTCAGAATTTGTATCGCCTGAAATCATCGACTTCATGGAGACGTAATCGAAGATTGAGGTCCTGCCGTCATCGCCGCTGAAACCCGCCGCGCCATCGGCATCCTCCCCGTATTCCTGACCATTGTAAATCATGAAAGGACCGCGGTTCATCAAAGCGGCCAAGGCGACAAACGGGAACGCATTTTCCGCACGTTTCATGAAACATTTTGAAGCAAGCCGCACCTCATCATGGTTTTCCATAAAGCGTAACATATTGTCATCCAAACCGTTAAGATCTCTCCAAACATCACTTATCGTTTCAGCACGCCGCCCGTATCTGTAAATATTCTCAAGTGTATTGTAAAGCCCGACCTTGTCGTAAAGATAATCGAAACCAGCTTCGATGTAATCCTTGTAAAGATTCGGCTGGTAAATCTCCGCTATCATCGTGACATTGAAATCGCAGCGGACATTCGCAATCGCCCAACGCCAGAACTCCACAGGCACCATCTCCGCCATGTCAACACGGAAGCCATCAATGCCTTTTGAACACCAGAACTTAATGACATTCAACATCTTACGCCAAGTATCAGGTATCGGGTTGAAATGTCTGCTTCCGTCACGATAATCGATTCCATAGTTGAGCTTTATCGCGTCATACCAGTCGTTGACCGAAGGATCCGGGCGAAAAACATCATTTCCTGAAGCCTTCGCCGGAAATTCATAATATTTGTCCGAATCACCTATCGGATTGACATACAACTGATTAGGGCAATAATAGAAATTGTTGTTTTGAGAAAACTCAACATTCGTATCGTCATAAGCACCGAAATCGTTTTCAATCTCCGGCTTGCACAACGACTTGTATTCTCGTGCCAAGTGATTCGGAATGAAATCGATTATCACCTTAAGTCCGTGATTATGAATCCTTTCGACAGCGGCTTCAAATTCCGTCATTCTCTCTGACGGGTTTTCAGCCAGATCCGGGTCGATGTCATAATAATCGATTATCGAATACGGAGAACCAGCCAAGCCTTTGGTTATCAACGGATTCGTCGCCTTCAGACCGATTTCGGAATAGTCAGTCCCCGTTGAATGCCGAATCACTCCTATAAGCCATATATGGCTGATTCCCAACGACTTGATACGTTCAATCTCGTCATCTGTTATATCTTTGAAAGTGCCGCAGCCGTTTTGTCCGCGTGAGCCATCAGGTTTCCATGCGTCGTTTCTGTTTCCAAAAACCCTGACGAAAAGTTGGTAGATATTCATAATCAAATCAGATCAAATCAAGCATGAAAGCATATTCCAAAGCGACTTCCTTGAACGGCTCAAACCTCCCCGACGCGCCGCCATGACCGTAATCCATATTGATTTTGAGCAACAAAGGATTGTCATCTGTTTTAAATTCACGGAGTTTCGCGACCCATTTCGCCGGCTCCCAATACTGCACCTGACTGTCGTGAAGTCCTGTGGTGACAAGCATCGCCGGATAGTTTTTCGCTTCCACGTTGTCGTAAGGCGAATATGAAAGCATGTAATCGTAATAATCTTTCTCGTTCGGATTGCCCCATTCGTCGTATTCACCCGTTGTGAGCGGTATGCTTTCGTCGAGCATCGTCGTGACGACATCAACAAACGGGACTTGGGCGATGATTCCCTTGAAAAGCTCCGGCGCCATGTTAGCAACGGCACCGACGAGAAGGCCGCCTGCGCTCCCACCCATGGCAAACATCTTATCACTATTCGTAAATCCTTGATTTATAAGATATTCGCCACATGAGATAAAGTCATAAAATGTGTTTTTCTTTTTGAAAAGTTTGCCGTCTTCATACCACTGCCGTCCCATCTCCTCGCCTCCGCGGATATGAGCTATCGCCCACACGAATCCTCTGTCGAGAAGACTCAGGCGCGCCGTGGAGAAATAGGCGTCGAGGCTGTTTCCATACGATCCGTAGCCGTAAAGCACCAACGGATTCTGTCCGTTTTTCACCAATCCCTTCTTGTAAACCAATGAGATAGGAACAAGAATGCCGTCTTTTGCAGGGGCGTAAAGCCGTTCGGTGACGTAATCCGCAGGCTCGTATCCGCCGACGACTTCCTGACGTTTCAGCAGTTTCGCGGTCCTGTTTATCATATCATATTGATAGACAGAATTCGGTGTCGTCATCGAATTGTAGGAATATCTCAAAAAATGCGTGTCGAATTCAGGATTCGCCGACGTTCCCACGGTGTAAGCCGGCTCGCCGAAATCGATGTAATAATCGGTCTTTCCATCCCACGACAGCACCCGCATGTTCACGAGTCCGTTTTTCCTTTCTTCGATGACGATGTAATCCGAAAAAATATCGAAATCCTCAATCAGGACATCTTCGCGATAAGGTATGAACTCCTCCCAGTTTTCCTTTTCGGTAGCATTTACGTGAGTTCTCATTATCTTGAAGTTCTTCGCTCCGTCGGCATTTGTCGTGATATAGAAGTAATCGCCGTAGTGCCCGACACCGTAAAGCATGTCGTCCTGCCGTTTCTGGAAAATCCTGAACTCGTCTTTCGGATGGTCGGCATCGATGAAACGAATCTCCGAGCTCAACGTGCTGTCCAAAGTTATGACAATGTATCTATCTGATTTTGTTTTACCTACGAAAGCATAGAACGTCTCGTCCTTTTCGTAATAAACCTCAACATCGTCCTTCGGATCCGTTCCTATTTCGTGACGCATTATTCTGCATGAGCGGAGTGAATCGTCCTTCATACTGTAGAAAATGGTCTTGTTATCATTAGCCCAGACCATGTTCCCCGTCGTGTTCTGAATGACTTCAGGATACATCTTCCCGGAAGAAATCTCTTTCACAAAAATCTGGTACTGACGGCGGCTCACCGTATCGATGCTATATGCAATCAACTGATTATCAGGGCTGATACTATATCCACCGACATCAAAGAAAGAATATCCCTTCGACATTTCATATCCGTCGAGAAGCACTTCCTCGGCGGCTTTCTCCATCGTTTCGTCAATGTTTTCTGATATCGCCCGCCTGCGGCAATAGATCGGATATTCCATCCCTTCCTCGAAACGGGTGTAATACACGTAGCCTTTATGTTTCACAGGTACAGAAACGTCTTCCTGCCTAATCCTGCTGACGATTTCCTTAAACAATTGATCCTGAAGATGTTCTGTATGTTTCATCATCGCTTCTTCGTAAGCATTCTCGGCATTGAGATAATCTATCACTTCAGGATTTTCGCGCTCGTTGAGCCAATAATAATCATCCACACGAGTATGCCCGTGAATCGTCATCTCGTGTGGAACTTTTTTCAGTGAAGGTTTTGTCATAATTTAGAATGTGAGTGTCAGACCTACGCTTGGCATGATTGGCAGCTGATACATCGTCTCGCCCGTCACTATGTCAACATAGAAGACATTCTGTCGGTTGTACATGTTTGTGACGCTGAGGTCGAGTTCGAGATTCACCCTGTCGTTGAACATGAACTTGCGTTTTGCGTCGAGGTCAAATCTGTGATATGTAGGCAGTTCGCCTTTGTTCAGGTCATCGTAGATGAGTCCGAGGTCGCCGTTGTTGCAGATGAACTCATCGCCGACATCAGACATCTGATAATGTTCATAGAAGCCGCTGACCTGCGTGAACGGGAAGCCGGAGCCGAAATTCCAACGGCCGCTGAGTTCCCACTGCTTGCGTGCGCCCGCGCTGTACGTCACGATGACATTGATGTTATGGCGGCGGTCGTAATGGGTGCGGTAGTTCACCAACTCACGGTTTTCATTTTCATAGTTTTTATTGACATGTGCGTATGAATACGCCGCCCAGATGTACCATCTGAACTGTTCATATTTCACCGAAAGGTCAACGCCGTAAGCCTTGCCGTTCTCAATCATGAAGTCCTTTTTGAGAATCTCCGACGTGCCGGCGGGGGCGTTGGTCTCGGAGTAAAGCTGGTTTCTGTTCATGTTCGTGAGCTGCTTGAAATCCTTGAGATAACCTTCGACGTTAAGTGTCACGTTATCAACGACATCGAACTCCGTACCGAGGATGTAATGGTTGGCTTTCTGCAAGCGTGTCGTAACATCTTTGCCGTTGAACTTCTTCGGGAGGTCGTCAGTTCCGGAGAGGAATCCGTAGAAGAGGTTGACCACGTCGCGGTCGCTGTTGGCGGCGATGAGGTTCTGTGAATACATGCCCAACGCACCTTTCAGGCGGAACCAGTCCGTGACATTGTACTTGATGGCGAGACGCGGCTCCGGCGACGCTTCCGAAAGCGAGGCGTACCATTGCAGACGGAAACTCGGCTCAATGATGAGCTTGTTGAGCTGCCATTTGTATTTGATGAAGGCGCCGAGTTCGGTGGTGTTCTCAGTCTGGTTGATGGAGATTCCGTTGGATTTCACATAATCGAACACCGTCTTGAAGCCGAGGAATTCCACGCCGTATTTCAACGTGTTTTTGCCGAGGAAATATGAGAAGTTGAACCCGACGTTGAATCCGCCGATTGAGCTTGACCTCGGTTTGTTGTTGGCCTCCGAAAGTTCGGCGACATAGTTGGAATAAGCGATGTTGCCTTCGATGAGAACCGGCGACTTTCCGGGGATTACGACGAAGCTCGACCCTGCTCCGTATGATTTCCAGTTGAAATCGGAAATCGACTTGTAGTTATTCACCTGGTCGTTGAAGCTGAAGCCGAAGAGATTCACCTTGCTGCCGTTCACCGCGTTAAGCGAGACCTTGCCGTAGAAATCCTCATAATTATAAGGCAAGATGCCGCAATCAATCATCGGGTTATAAATGACGTCACTCGTCTTTTCGAGGTATGAAGCCTTTGCCGAAAGGATGAACGACATGCTGACATCGTTGTCAGACTTCGCCTTTTTGAGAGGTCCTTCAAGAAGGAACTTCGTGCCGAATGTGGTTGCGCCCACCTTTCCGGAAAGGCGTTTCTTGTTTCCGTCACGTGTTGAGATGTCCATGACCGACGATACCCTGCCGCCGTATTCCGCGCCGAAGCCGCCGGTGTAAACCTCAGCGTTTCTGATGATGTCGGTGTCGAAGACCGAGAAGAGACCGATGCTATGGAACGGGTTATAGACCACCATGCCGTCGAGGAGCACCTTGTTCTGAATCGGGGAGCCGCCGCGGATGTAGAGCTGGCCGCCCTGGTCGCCGGTGAACACCACGCCCGGAAGGACTTGCAGATACTGTGCGAGGTCGGCCTGACCGCCCACCGACGGGATCTTGGTGATGGTCTTCGGCGTGATATTCACGACAGACGTCTTGGTCTCCGTCCTCGCCTCAATCTTGTCAGCTGTCACATTCACCGCCTCAAGCTGGATCGAAGCCTCTTTCAGATTGTATTTCTTTGTAAGTATCTGGTTGTTTTTCAACGAGACAGGGTCTTGAATCGTATCAAAACCGACCATTGTCACCATCACATTATAGTTTCCATCCGGTATTCTTGTGATGCTGAAATACCCGTTCAGGTCGGTCGTGGCGCCTAATGTTGTACCTTCCAAATAAACATTAGCAAACATCATCGGCTCGCCTGTGGTTGTTTCATACACGAAACCTTTCACCGTATTTTCGCCTTGGGCAAATAAAAAAACATTGATTGTCAGCAATATAGCAACAAGCACTAATTTCTTCAAAGTAGCAATCTTATTCATTTATTCAGTCTTATAGTGATTTGATTTAAAACGTGCAAAGATAATGAAATAATTTAAAGTATGAAGAAAATTTATTATGTTTTGCCTAAATCCACAAAAGGTCATCGACGTTGCACGACAGAAAATCCTCCAACGATATTCCGCCGGTTCCGATAATATAGGAATGCATTGGATTAAACGCCTTTGCGAATTCCGTCATTCCGTTGTTTGCCGACCTGCGCCCCGATTTTATTTCCAATGCTACACAGCCTTCATCAGCGAGTACGACAAAATCCACTTCTTTGTCTCTGTTTCGCCAATAAAACACTTGATAATCATTCTCCTCCGCCTGCGAGACGAGATGTGCGCCCACGGAACTCTCGACCCAGCGCCCCCAAAGTTCAGGGTCTTTACGCAAGGAATCGAAGTTCTGCCGCTGAAAGGCGGAAAGCAAAGCGTTGTTGAAAACCTGGAATTTCGGAATCGAGTTGTATTTTCTCGCTTCGTCATGCGCATATTTCTGCAATCCGCAAAGCATCTGGCACTCATCCAAAATGTTCAGATATGAAGCCGCCGTCGTGACATTGCCGGCATCCTGCAACTGCCCGACGACCTTGGTCAGGGAAAAAAGTTCCGCGGAATATCTGCAGCCTACCGTAAAAAGCTGCCTCATCAACGCCGACTTGTAGATATTGCTTGTCATGATGACATCTTTTTCAATGGCAGGCTTCACAATGCTGTCCTTAATGTAACGTTTCCATCTTTGTTCATCGCCGACATATTTCGCCGCACCAGGGTAGCCGCCGAAATAAATGTACTGTTCAACGCCGAAGCCGAAGGCCTGCTTCATCTCCTGAAACGACCAATGTCCCATCCTGACAAGCTCGAAACGCCCCGCCAACGACTCTTTCAGTCCGCTCATCAGCATCAAACGACTGCTTCCGAGAAGCACGACTTTGATGTTCAAACGGCGGCTCGTGTCAAAATCCCATTCCAGCTTGACCTGCTCGCTCCAACTTTCTATTTTCTGTATCTCGTCAATCACTAACAGGTATTCTTTACTCTGGCTCATATTCATGCTTGCACGCACCGACTCCCATACATTATGTATCCACTTCAGGTCGTTTTTTTCGACTGCGTCAGCACTAACGGAGACGTGAGGCACAACCGTATCATGAAGCACTTGTTCCATCAACGTGGATTTACCAACCTGCCGCGGTCCAACCAACACCTGAATCGCGCCCCTCGGCTCTTCTATCCGGCGTTTGATTATCTCGTAATGTTTACGTATAAACTCCATATTATCAATTATTTAACCAATAACAATTTCTACAAAAGTCCGAAACAAAATGTTCAAATCTCATTTGCAAAATGTCCAAAAGTCCGAAACAAAATGTCCAAATCTCATT
>JAKSMX010000011.1 GCA_024400305.1 Bacteroidales bacterium
GCAGCTCGTCTATCCACATCTCGCCGCGGATGACAGGCATGAGGTTCTGGCGGATGAAATCCGCATATTCTGCCGGCGAATAATCCCTGCCCTTCACCATCGGACTGTTGAAAACAGCGAAGTAGTCATTTATATAAATTATTTTATGTTTTCTTCCGAAAAGTCCCCATTTCCCATTGCTTATAGAAACAAGACATTTGTAATCTAATGATCCGAAATCTCCACCTCCAATATCGACACTCTGCTTGGTCCAATAATGTCTAAAACTAAGTGAAGGATAATGCATGCCTCCAACGGACAATCTTTCGATATCATATCCTTCATATTTTAGGAAATAGAAATTTTTCAACAACTCACATACCATTTCTGAATTAGATATGGCGGCACCTGTGTAATAATCATCTGTATTCATAATATTTTAATGTACAAAATATATTCTTAAAGTTTGCTGCTTATTATAGTAGTAATTCACATGGTAAAGATTCTTATAACCTTGGATGTAACTGGTTTCCATTTTATAGTATGGGCTATTACCATGAACTGGCCCTCTGTCATAAATCAATGTGTTTTTTTCAAATTGACGTTGTATCCACGCCGTGTTTTCTTGCATTAATTCTGGAGAAGGTTTTTTTATTACAGGGTCAAAACATTGGCTATCCAAGTCATCGGCTATTTTTCTAACTCCAAACCATCCATATTTTACGTCAGAATCCATACCTTCACCAATGGTGACACTGTTCTTAACCTTTCCTGTCCACGGGTTAATTCCTTCTCCTTTTGCGGCCACATATCCGCCTATGCCTCCGGATATGCCGCCTATGACAGCACCCTGCCACATGCTGTTCAAACCAGCACTACGCGCTTCATCCAGATCACCCGTCATGATGTATCCACCAACGAAGGCTCCGGCATAGCCGCCAGCCGCGCCGCCGATGGCACCGCCTATCATGCCCTTCGCGACCGGACTTGTTATGTTGAATCCGTCTGCCGCTGCAATACCAGCTCCAGCCACGAAGCCCATACCTCCAGTCGCTGCAATGGCCGCACCGACTCCTGCACCAGCTCCAAATGCCGCGGCATATTCCCAGAAGCCACTGCAATTATCCCAGTTGGCTACTAAATTGGCCGTTCCACCAATCAGAGCACCTATCACGATATGCCAACAAAATTCCCCGCTCGGGTCGGTGTATCTCAACGGATTGTTCAGGCAATACGCATACCTGTTGAAGTTCTGCGGGTTGTCGGGGCACTGCACGTAGTTGTCTGGCGAGAGGAACGATGACATCAGCGGGTCATAGACGCGTCCGTTCATGTTTATGAGACCGAAATTATAGAGGTGCTCGTGGCCCGTGAAGCCGCGGTCGAACAGGGGTTCGTCGGTGCAATCTGTGTCGTATATGAACATCTCTTCAGGCATCTTTCCGGTCTTTTCCTTTTGCGGTGCAAAGTTAAGCAAAATTATCGTATGAACAGAAACGGTGACGAGATTTTTTTGGGAAAATGCTCTTCATGCAGAAACGAACATAAAGACTTCCCCGAAGACACTACGGCTTTCGGGGAAGTTGAGGTTTGCATCATTCAGAGTTCAGTCTGTACTCCTGCTCCTTCCTCTTCCTGACCTCGTCGTACAGCGTTCCATCACGATAGGAATCCAAGTGATTGTTTATGATATCTTCTAACGTGAACATTTCTGCGCCCCAACGAGTATCAACTACCAGATATATCTTGTTTTCCCTCAAGTTGATACCAAACCAATAATAGCCATTGTTCCTTCTCCATATTTCAAATAGAATATCAAGTTTCTTTTCAAACATGTAACGGGTTGGATCAATGCACAAAAAAACAAGGTTCTCACGGTATGGCACAATTTTAAATCCATCAAACAAATCAGGACCCATTCCAAGCATTACACCTTTTTTATCAACAACACTATACCAACCAATATCCAACTTCAAATTCTCTTTTTGCTCTTCTGACATGCCAGATATATCTTTGTATCCTTTTTTTGGATTGTCACTGGTCCATGTAAGATAGAGAGAGTTGAGGAAAGAACCGTCAAGGTAATCTTCTTTGCTGTGAATCACGGTGTCCTCAAAATGGAAGCAAAAAAATATTTTTATTGTATCTTCAACATCAATTCCCCATTCTTTTAATTTATTCTCCTTGATATATGACACCAAAGAAGCTGTATCAATTGAGTATCGCTCTATCAAATCTAAAGGATTCTGGGCTTTTGTAACAGTTACCATACCCATCAATAAAAAAATAACTACAATTCTTTTCATAGCATCGCGTCAATAATACAGTAAACAAATCTTTTTCACTAATGAGAAATCGAAAATATTTGAATTCACATAACCAGTAGCCGGATCTTGTATCCAAGACCTGTAAAAAGTAATATCATGCGCTCCATTGCCCCATGTACGATGTATCCTACATTCCATTTTCCTCAAAATTACATTATGATAGCCATCTTTGCCTGGAATATCAAATGCAATATCTGCATTACAATTATTAAAATAATCAAAGACATTCTCTTCTGTGAAATTTGATTCCCAGTATTCAAAATCAACTCTTTCTGATACCGATAAATTCATATAAAATTCATCTGAAACCACCCCAGATCCCATTGGATCACTCCCTTTAATCCAATATGTATCTCTCATATACCGTGCAGTTTTATCTCCACTATGATAGTTGTTGATAACTTTCGCATTTGTCGGAACACAATCAAAACTGTTTTCTGGCTGCATATAGTCAGAACCAACCGGATACTTTCTTTCTGCAACTATTACTTTGTCCCCATTCCAAAAGTTTCTTCCATCTTTCACAGCACTTATGCCGCCAGCAACGCCACCCACCAAGCCTCCTGTGAGACCACCAACAAGCCCGCTTTTCAAACCTGATACAAGATCGTCGCCGAAACTTGCTCCATTTATCCATGCGTTCCCGCAACCAGTGATAAACCCTCCTGAAAATCCGGCGCCTGCTCTGATAGCAGCCCCAGACGCAAAACTTGTGGTGGCTGTACTGCCGGCACCTATCAATCCGCAGCCAAATCCCGTCCCCGCTATCGCTGAACTTATTCCAGAGCCTATCGCGCCTCCAACCAATCCGGCCAACGCTCCTACTCCCATAGCGGCGACAAAATCACCGACATCGGTGATTTTCCCTGCCAGCCCCTGGACCGAAAGATTCACCGCCGCACCTATCGCCGCACCTATCAAAAGTTCTGTGAACACCTCCCCGCTCGGGTCGGTGTATCTCAGCGGGTTGTTCAGACAATACGCGTACCTGTTGAAGTTCTGCGGGTTGTCGGGGGCTTGTATGTAGTTGTCGGGCGACAGGAAAGTTGACATATATGGGTCGTACATGCGGCCGTTCATGTTTATGAGGCCGAAGGCGTAGAGATGCTCGTGGCCGGTGAAGCCGCGGTCGAACATGGGCGTGTCGGTGCAATCAGTGTCGTATATAATAAACATCTCTTCAGGCATCTTTCCGGTCTTTTCCTTTTGCGGTGCAAAGTTAGCAAAATTATCGTATGTGCGGAGGTGGTGACAGATTTTTTCCGAAAAAATATTTTTCTTACAGGAACGACAAAAGACTTCCCCGAAAGCCGTAATGGATTCAGGGAAGTCTTGAAATGAATAAATGGAATTCTCCTATCTGCGCTCCTTTTCGACAATTATCCTGTCTTTTCGGAAAAAGCGGCGTTCCCTGCGGAAATACAGTTTGTCTCCGTTCAGGTATTCCGCCGGTATTGTGTCCTGATAATTGTACTCGACACCATCAATGAGAATTGGGATGCTCAACTTTGCATGCAGATTAATCACAACAATGCTGTCAAACACATAATCTTCTGTACAATAATTACTATCAACCACAAAATCTCTTTTGCGTAATTTTAAATGCCTGTAATCATTTTCTGAAATTGGAATTTCATCAATAAGAAAAGTGCGTTCTGCTTTCTTTCCTTCATTGTGAATTTTATGAGTATAAAATTCATTTGCAAGCTCCCAATAATTCATTGTACTTGACTTTAGTTCAAACTTTATTCCCTCATAAAAATAACAAGTTGAAACATAGCGGCCACAAACAAAATCTTGTCCGTCGACTACGAATGATGTCATTAATAAGCAAATCAGAAATAATATCTTATTCATATTTTAATATTTAATTGAAAACAAAAAACCGAAATTATATCTCTACACGGGAGGATTAATTTTTGTGAGTCAACTTTTTTCAGGGTAAGACATCCAAATTGTATTCGGTTAAAAGTCATCAACTT
Source organism: Bacteroidales bacterium (assembly GCA_024400305.1). Classification (GTDB taxonomy): domain Bacteria; phylum Bacteroidota; class Bacteroidia; order Bacteroidales; family F082; genus Limimorpha. Next base: position 4,289 of record JAKSMX010000011.1, read on the forward strand.
TCAGAGTTTCATTTTCATTCTCTTCTCATCATCTCCACTATGGCGTTGATGTCGTTCAGCCTTGCCGGAATGTCGATGTGCTGCGGACAATGCGACACGCACTGACGGCATCCGATGCAGTGCTCTGTCTGACGGTCGGCTTCGAGCTGTCTGTTGTATTCTATCAGGAAACGACGGCGTGACTTCCTGTATTCGGCCGACTGCTTGTCTTCAACGATAGTGCCTTCGTTCACGCATTTGTTATAGAAACTGAAATTCGTCGGGATGTCGATGCCGTAAGGGCAGGGCATGCAATACTGGCAGCTGGTGCACGGGACGATAGGGTATTTCAGGTACATGTCGGCGATGTTCATAAGCATGTCGATTTCCTTGTCGGAACATGGTTGCAGCGGACAGTAGGTCCTCAGGTTGTCCTGAAGATGCTCCATGTAAGTCATTCCGCTCAGAACCGTCATGATGTTCGGATATGTTCCGGCGAAACGGAACGCCCACGATGCCACGCTGCGTTCAGGTGTCCGCTGCTTCAATATGTTTGCGAGAACGTCAGGTAAATCGGCGAGACGTCCGCCGAGCAACGGCTCCATGATGACAACGGGGATGTTGAGGTCGGTGAGGCGTTGGTACAGATAATCGGCGTTGATGTTGTCGGTGTCAATGGCGTGGGCGTGTTTCCAATCGACGTAATTCATCTGGATTTGCACGAAGTCCCAATGGTATTTCCCCTGATTGTCAAGCAGAAACTCGATGACTTGCTGGTCGCCGTGGAATGAGAATCCCAGGTTGCGGATGCGTCCGGCCTTGCGTTCCTCCATCAGGAAGTCGAGCATTCCGTTCTCTATGTAGCGCAGGTTGAACGTCTCCCAGCCGCTTAGGTTGCGGCTTCCGTTGCCCACAGAATGAAGCAGGTAATAGTCGATGTAATCTGTTTTCAAGTTTTCAAATGAGTTTTTGTAAATCTGCATCGACGCCTCGCGGCTCCATGTGCTTTCGGCGAAGTTCGACAGTTTCGTGGCGATGAAATATTTGTCGCGCGGGTAACGGCTCAAAGCGATGCCCATCGCTTCTTCCGACTTGCCTTTGCAGTAAACCGGTGCGGTGTCGTAATAATTCACGCCGTGTTCCATCGCGAAGTCGGTAAGCCTGTTGACCATCTCCTGGTCGATGGCGTTATCTTTATGAGGAAGCCTCATGCAGCCGTAGCCGAGGATTGAGACGCTGTCGCCGTTGTTACGATTCGTGCGGTAAGTCATCTTATCTTTCGGGATGTCGCCTTCGGCATACGTTGTCGCTTGTTCCGAAGTCTCTGATTTGCAGCCTGATAACGCTATCGTCGTGACAGCCGCCGTCGCTCCCAATGTCTTGAGGAAATCTTTTCTCGTTATATTCTGTTTCATTTTTCTCTAACTTTAAAACCTTTATACCTAATAACCTAAATACCTAAAATACCTGTCAAATCATTCTGTGAACCTCGTTGCCTTCGACGTAAATCGCGCTGAACGGTCGGGCGGGGCAGACGTGTTCGCAGGCTCCGCAGCCTATGCAGCGTTCCTGATTCACAATCGGGACCATCGGTGACGATTCGTCGTCGGGGTCGCTGTGCATCATGGTGATTGCGCCTGAAGGACAACGTCTTGCGCAGTTGCCGCACTCGGCTTCACCGTTGAAAGAAACGCAATTCTTTGCAATGAATACGGCGTGTCCGATTTGAATTGATGATTTCTCTTCTCTTGATACTTTTCTTATGGCGCCGGCGGGGCACACTTCCGAACAGGCGGTGCATTCCGGACGGCAGTAGCCTCGTTCGTATGACATCTCCGGCTGCATGAGGTTTTCGAGTTTCGTTGACGGCCTCAACACCTGATTTTCACACGACTGCACACACAACTGGCAGCCTGTGCAACTTGATGTGAAATTCTTAAGACTTTGAGAACCAGCAGGTTTTAATGAAACATTTCTTTTCGGTGCTTTCTTGTCTTCGATAATCGCAAGTCCGCCGTCAACGATTTTCTCCTGCGCTTTGACTGCGGAAACAGTAGCGAGTCCGGCTATCGTGGCGAGAAACATTTTCCTCGATGTCGCCGGATTTTTTTCCTGCGATTCGGCACCTTTAACTCCACTCTCCACTCTCAAAACATCACTCTTAACTCTCCCATAGCTTATCGCGCCGCGGTTGCATTTCCCGATGCAGTTGAAGCATGTCACGCATTTGGAATAGTCGATTGCCTTTGATTCTGAATCAATTGCGCTGCATCTACAGTTCTTTTCGCAAAGTCCGCATGACTTGCATTTTTCGGTGTCGATGTGTGGTTTCAACAATGAATATTTTGCGAAAATACCCAAAACCGTTCCGACAGGGCAGATGTTGTTGCAATAGCCGCGGCCGAAAAACATTCCCGAAAGGGTGATTCCGATGAAGTAAACCAACGAGATGATGAAAATCGGCAGGCTTTTGATGTAAACGTCAACGTGATAAAAGGCGTAGCTGCCCCATCTTTCCGCGAAGTAGGCGAAAAGATTGTTAATTGATTGATAGACAGGCGCAAAGATGTTCGAGGCGATTCTTCCGTAGATGCTGTAAGGCGCGATGAGAATTGCGATCCAGTTCAGTCCGAGGAAAAGCAACGCAGCGAAAACGATTGCTATTGAATATCTTAACCATTTACGGTTTTTCCTGTAACGGAAATGATTCTTGCGGATTTTTTCGCCGAGCCACGATGTGCCGTCTTGATAAACTCCGAGCGGGCAAATGACTGAACAATAAATCCTTCCGAAGATTAATGTTATCACTACAATCGCCGCGACAACGATGAAGTTGGAAGCGAGAAATGCCGGCAGGAACTGAAGTCTCGCCATCCAGCCGAACCAGGCATGTAGAGTGCCTGTGAAATCAAGGAAAAGCAGCGTTATCAGAAGTGAGAAGATAACAGCCAAAGTGATTCTGAGTTTTTTTAACATACTATTTCAATTTTCTTTTGTAAAATTCTAATCGTACAGGTCGGTTTTCTTTGAAATGTCAGATTTGACTTTCGGAGCGTTTTTTATATAATTGACTTTTTCATCAATTTGTAAATCAGCTTGTTGCTCAACGTAATTGTCATAAAACCAGAGGATTTCATCAATGTTTTCATTGAAAAAGCCGGCAACGGCGTGAGCGTAGTTTTCGTATCTTCTGATGAAATACGGATAGTCGTGTTTCTCAAATTGCCTGACAATCTTGTCGGAGCCGATGAATCCGATGTTGAAAAATCTTATTTGCTTGTACGGGACGAGGTTGTCTTTCATGCCGTGGAAGAACATTGTCGGGGCGGGGGAGTGCTTTTTGTATTTCACCGCCCCTTTTGTTGAAAATATCGCGCCTGAAAATGGAATGACACCGGCGATATGGAAGTCTTCGGGCAGAATGCCGGCGTTCCCGAATCCGTTGCATATAAAATAATCGGTCTGCAATGATGTTATCGCCCCTGCGCTTGAACCGCTTAAAATAATTTTTTTAGTATTGATTTTCAATTCTTTAGAATGGTCAAGTACAAAAGCGATTGCGGAAATGGCATCTTCGGCGGCCATGTTAATGGCGTTTTTCACAGGCTTCGTATTAAAAACGCCGATGTTTTTCGCGCCTTTTAATCCAAGCCGATAATCGGCGGCGATGGTAACGAAACCGTGTTTGTAAGCCATTGTCTCACAGAATTTTACGACTGTCGAATCAGTGCGGGATCCGGTTATGAAACCGCCTCCGAAATAAAACATTATGCACGGATGTTGCGCCATGCCGTCATCAGGAAAATAAACGTCAAGACGAAGGACCTGTCCGTCTTTTTCAATGAAATCATACGTCTTGGAGTGTTGCGCGAAACATATATTCGCAACCAACATGCAGATAATCAATGTAATGTGTTTCTTCATAATTTTAAAACTTTGTTATTTGTGTCTTAAAACAAAGTTCCTGTCGATTTTGTTTGCGGTGCATATCCAATCATTTCAATAAATTCCGTCTCTGTCAGAATTTTTACGCCGAGCGATTCGGCTTTTTTCTTCTTTTCGGATCCCATTTTCTCACCGGCGACGACAAAATCTGTTTTCGAGGATATTGATGAAACGTTCTTACCTCCCAGATTTTCAATGACTTGCTTGATTTCGTCTCTGGAGAAATTGGCGAAGACGCCACTCACTACAATCGATTTGCCGTTGAGAACCTGATTTTCGGAAACAGTTTTCTTTTCTTGCTCGAATTGCAGTCCGAATTCTCTTAATCTTTTGACAATTTGAATGTTACGTTCATCATCGAAGAAATCTCTGATGTTTTGCGCAATAGTCGGGCCGACTGTGTTTATCTCCTGCAGTTCTTCAACGGAGGCTTTCATTATTGCATCGATGCTTCCCATCGTGTTTGCTATGATTTTTGCGGTGACTTCACCGACCTCCTTGATTCCCAAGGCGAAAAGTACTTTGGCAAATGGCACCTCCCTCGATTTTATCAAAGAATTCAGTATGTTATTTACGGTCTTCTCCTTGAAAGAAATTTTCTTTGCAACTGTTTCATTCAAAAGGCAGTATTCGTCATCGACTGCGACGACTTTCTCAAGTCCGTAAAGTTTGTCGTACGTCAGGTCGTACAGGTCGGCGTAACTATTAATAAGTTGGTTATCAAAGATGACCTCGACTTTCCCTTCTCCGAGGCTTTCGATGTTCATGGCTTTTCTTCCGATGAAATGTTCAATCCTGCCTTTTATTTGAGGAGAGCAGCCAAGAGTGTTCGGGCAACGCCATGCCGCTTCGCCTTCGTATTTTATGAGTTCAGCTCCGCATACCGGACATTTTTTTATAAATTCAACTTCTTTGCTGTCATGTTTTCTCAAATCCGTGTCAATGCCAATGATTTTTGGAATTATCTCGCCGCCTTTTATCACGACAACGGTGTCATCGTAATGCAGGTCGAGCTGTTTTATGAAGTCGGCGTTGTTCAACGTGGCGCGTTTCACTGTGGTTCCGCCAAGTTGAATGGGTTCGAGATTCGCCACCGGGGTGATGGTGCCGTGCCGTCCTACTTGAAAATCAACACTTAACAATTTCGTTTTGACTTCCTCGGCCTTGAATTTGTAGGCAATGGCCCATCGCGGCGACTTTGATGTCAGTCCCAACTTGTCATGTTGGGCAAAACTATTGACTTTTATGACAATGCCGTCAATGTCGAACGGAAGATTTTTCCTGTTGACATCCCAGTAATTGATGAAATCCTCAATTTCGCCGATTGTCTGGCAGACTTTTATATGAGGCGAGATGTTGAACCCCCATTTTTTTGCTGCCATAAGGCTTTCATAATGAGATGAATACGGAATATCGTCCATCATCATATAATAACAGAAATTGTCAAGCCGGCGGTTTGCGGTCTCTTTTGAATACATCAGTTTGAGTGAACCTGACGCCGCGTTTCTGCAATTTGCGAACAACGGGAGACCGAGGTCGTCACGTTCGGCGTTGACCCTGTCGAAACTTTCGTGTGGCATTATGATTTCGCCGCGCATTTCGAAAAAGTCGGGATAACTGCCTCTTAATCTCAGCGGTATCGTCTTGATTGTCTTCACGTTGCTTGTGACGTCATCGCCTTGCGCACCATCGCCGCGTGTGACAGCACGAATCAAGATTCCGTGTTCGTATGTGAGACTTATGGAAACACCGTCAAATTTCAGTTCGCACACGAATTCAACCTGCTCGTTGTTCTCGTCAAGAAGTTTCTTTGTCCTGTTGATGAAGTCGATAATCTCGTCCCGATTGTATGAATTAGCAAGTGAAAGCATTGGATATCTGTGCTTTACTGTAGGAAAGTCCTTTGTTATGTCACCACCGACCCGTTTTGTCGGGGAAGTGGGCGAAGCAAACTTAGGAAACTTTTTTTCAAGCTCGATCAACTCGTTCATCAGCATGTCAAAATCGTAATCGCTGATTGTCGGTTGTGAAAGAATGTAATAGTTATAGTTGTGAACGTCAATTAATTCACTTAATTCTGCAATCCTTTTCTTGGCTTCATCATTATTCATGGTTCACTTTGTATATTGACACGCATCCGTCATTTTTCGAATTGTTCAGCCATTTGTATAGAATCTGTGCGAAATATGGCTTGTACGTGACCTCATGTTTCAAATTCGGATAATAAACTTTCATTTTTTCAACTCGATTGCCGAGATTGTCCGTCCCTCTGAAAATAACGTAATCGGCATCTCTGTCGAAAATTTTCGTATCATTGCTATTTTTTTGATTTACAATGATATAATCTGACCAATGCTTCTCATAGAAAAGCGGGGGGCGTTTCGCATCGTTTGCTGTTTCATCGTTGATGACAAAGAAATTGACCGTTTTGTTTTTTGAAAGGTATGTCATCGCTTTCACTTCAGGCTTGTTTGAATACATGAAAATTGTCGTGACAATCAAAACAGCATTCATAAAGCATCCAAAAGCGTGTAAATATCTCTCCAATCTGTTGTGTTTCAACCAGAAAGATGATTTATTTCTAAATTCGTACCAACCGGCCATGCCGATTATAATGAAAAACGGGATGACCGGAAGTATGTACAATTCTTGATAATTCGGGAAAATTGTGTAGAACAAAAGAAATATGAAAGTTGGGAAAAACAACAGGAATTGTTTGCGCCAGACTTTGAAAAATCCAAACATCAGCATGAAACTTATCGGGGGAATCAAGGCGACCAATAATGTCAGAAAACTGTAATAAATCCAAGGCGCATGGGCGTTGGAATTAAACAGATACTCGCTGCCTTTGCCAAGAAATTCACGTAATTCGACGAACGGACGTCCCCACACAATCAGGTCTGGTATCGTCTGTGTCACGCAAATTGCGATGACGAAACCGACAAGCGACATCAAAGAACCCTTCCAGTTTCTCAACATGACAAGCGCGATTATGATGCCGACGTAAAACAATATGCTTTGATACCAAACGGAAAAAGCAAGACCGAAGAATATTCCAGCGATGATAAAAGAAGAACGATGTAAATTATTGTGTTTTAATTCATTGCGTAGCTTTTCCTGTTTTACGATGAGTAACGTTCCATATAGTAAAAATGGCACGGTCAAGTTTTGAGCGATGTTGTGAACGTTGACGTAAGGTGTGAACCAAAGCAAAGCTAACAGCCAGGCGACACTCACGGCACACTTCTTGTCCGAAATGATTTTCGTGATTCTATATCCTAATGTAATGATTGTCAATGATATTATGCCGTGGATAATTCTGCTGAAAAACATCAGCCATTGAGGATTGTGAATACCGAAGAGTTTGAAGAAGCCGAAAATGAGATAATTTATTGAAACATAGAACAGGCTGATTCCGCGCGGGCTGTCGTATCCCGCGTTGTCGATGTTGTCAAGCCATGCGTTTGGCGTTTCAACGTAAAAGAAATGCTCACTTTCAAAACCATATCCTTTGGAGAAAATCATTGCAATAATTCTTACGACCAATGCCGTGAAAATGATTATTGAAAGTGGATGCTTTCTACTGATATTCAATAGTTTATCTTTCATCGTCTATTTTTTTTCGTACTTGCACTTGATGATGTGACCATCCGGATTGAAGTGTGGATCGGTTTTGTAGATTTCTTCCCAGTCTTTGCAGTCACTTTGGGAATAGGCGTTGTACATGATTCCGCTTGTGCCTGTTGTGAGGTTGTAGCATACACATTGTTTTTCACATGATGTGGTGAAAATTCCCAATAATATTATGATTGTCAATAATATAAGCGTTTTCTTCATAAAATTTCTGTTGCAAATTCAAATCGCAAAGATACGGTTTTTATTTCATTTTGATATTAAAAAATAAAAATATGTCAAAAATTCAAATATTTAAAAATTATCTTTATCTTCGCAGACTTATATTTTTGATTGATAAATTTTGGAAGTATGAAGTCAAGACTTGCTATTTTGTTGAGTGTCATGGTTTTAATGACAAATTTTAAAATCTCTGCTCAAAATTTGGGTGAATGGTGGAACGATGTTTCCGTTTTTCAGGTGAACAAAATGATGCCGCGAACAAACGTCATTCCGTATTCAGACGAAAATGACATTGAAAATCTTGATTATCAGCATTCTGATTTTTATAAGTCATTGAATGGAATTTGGAATTTTTATTGGGTTGAAACACCGTCAGAGAAGCCGGATGGTTTTTACGAACTCAATTATGATGTTTCTGGCTGGGATAAAATTAATGTGCCAAGTAATTGGGAATTAAATGGTTACGGCGTTCCTGTCTATACGAATGTCTCTAATGAATTTCCCGCGAATCCTCCGTATGCGCCTGAAAAATACAATCCTGTCGGTTGTTATGTTCTTGATTTTCAGATTCCTACAGAATGGGGCGGTCATAATGTCTATATCAATTTCGGAGCTTTGAAATCAGCGTTTTATCTGTGGATCAACGGTAATTTTGTCGGCTATTCCGAGGATTCGAAGACTCCGGCGGAGTTCGACATCACACCTTATATTAATATGTCAGGTTCAAACCGGCTTGCTGTCGAGGCTTATCGTTTCTGTGACGGCTCGTATCTCGAAGACCAGGATTATTGGCGCATGAGCGGCATCACACGCGATGTTTTCATCTATTCAAAACCGCAGCTTAATGTCTCGGATTTCTTCGTGAATGCAGGCCTTGACGATAATTATGAAAAAGGCACGTTTGGAATAAGCGTCAATCTGAACTTCAATCCCCAAAATATCCCTTCTAAATTCTCTGTTGAGGTCGAAATTTGTAATGATTCAAACAACAAGTCAAAGCTCAACAAATTATTTGTCAAGGAATTGAGTAAAAAAGAATTGAAAAAAGTCAAGAACTCAACATCTTATTCATTCAAGATTGAAAATACGGTGTTGGAAGGAATTGAAGCTTGGTCGGCGGAGAAGCCGAATCTTTACAACATGACAATACGAATCAAAGATAAAAATGGGAATGTGATTGAAACTGTCGGCTCGAAAATCGGTTTCCGAACAACCGAAGTCATTGACGGTCAATTGAAAGTGAACGGAGAAGCCATCATGGTGAAAGGCGTGAACCGCCACGAACACAGCGGCTTCACCGGACAGTGTGTTGACAGAAAAACCATGGAGCAGGACGTGAAAATCATGCTTGAGAACAACATAAACACGGTTCGCACTTGCCATTATCCAGATGACATTTATTGGTACGAATTGTGCGACAAATACGGTATTTACGTTATTGATGAAGCTAATAATGAATCACATGCGCAGGGTTACGGCGACAACAGCCTCGCGAAGAAAGACGAATGGAAGGAGGCGTTTTTGTACAGATGTCGCAACATGCTGGAACGCGACAAGAACCATCCGTCGGTCATAGTGTGGTCAACGGGAAACGAATGCGGCAACGGAGTCTGCACGAAGGCCTGCTACGACTGGATGAAACAACGCGACACCCGCCCCGTGATTTGCGAACGTGCGCTTTATGACTACAACACCGACTTCATCGGGATAATGTATTCAAGCGTCGATTATTTGGAACGTTTTGTAAATGAACATCTTGACACGTTGAACCGCCCGTTCATCTTAGTCGAGTACTGTCATGCGATGGGCAACAGCCTGGGCAGTCTTTCGGATTACATGGAGGTCTTCAAGAAATACCCCCAGCTTCAAGGCGGCTGCATCTGGGATTTCGTCGATCAGACAATCATTCAATACGACGAAGAGAAAAAGTTGAAGTGGTACGCTGCCGGAGGCGACCTCGGCTCGCTCGAAGGCATCGGCAATGATGACAGTTTCTGTGTTAACGGCTTGATTACCAGCGACAGAATACCGCATAACCATATAGCGGAAGTGAAGAAATGCTACCAAAATATTGACGTATTTCCTGTTGACGTCGAGAATGGCGTTTTCAAAATCGTGAATAATTTCAATTTCACAAATCTGAATGAGTTGGATTGCTCTTATAGCATTTATTCAAATGAAAGAAAATTTGAATCCAAGACATTGAAAATCAGTTGCAATCCAGATGAGTCAACTCAAATTACAATTCCTGTTTTAAATTTAAAAGAAATTGAAATCAGACCAAGAGAAGAATTTTTCATTGACTTTTCATTTAAGTTGAAGGAAAGTAAAGGCATGTTGCCTGAAGGATATGAAATTGCATACGATCAAATTAAATTATTGGTGGAATCGACTGATGCTGAAGCTGTTAAAAACGCACCAACCTTGGAATGTCATGTGAAAATGAACAAAAACAAGCCTTCAACAATCACTTTCAGCAACGAGTCTTTCTCTTTTGACATCGACTTGGAAAATGGTGCTGTGCCAGCCTCGTTTGTATATGAAGGAGAAGAACTTCTTTCAGGAAACATCACTCCTAATTTCTGGCGTGCCCCAACGTTGAATGATGATGTCGATGGAAACGGACGCCGCCGCTGGGAACTCGCCGGACTTGACAACCTTACAGTTGGAAATGCCATTTCTTTCCACATCGACAAAATTGATAGTGGTCATGCATACGCCACCATTGAACTTGAGTATTTTAATAAAAACAATGATTTAGTATTGAAAACCAAACAGTTATATCAAATTGACGGTTGGGGTAATGTCGTTGTCACGATGAATGTCCAACCGACAGACAAGGTGGTGACGTTCCCTAAAATCGGAACTCAATTCCACATGCCATTGACTTTCAACAAAGTGAAATATTTCGGTAAGGACACTGAAAGCTATCCTGACAGAAATGCTTCCGGCAGGTTTGGAATTTACGAAAAAAATGCCGTCGATTTCTTCGAGATGCACGAAGAGCCGCAGGAAAGCGGCAACCGTTCAGATGTCCGTTGGTTTGCCGTGACAAATGAAAACGGCCACGGGCTTTTTGTCGATGGCGAGGAAAACATCAATTTCAGCATCTATCAATATTCCGATAAGGCATTGACTAAAGCCGAGAGAATCAATCAGATAGAGAAAAGTGACTCGTGGACGGTCAATGTCGATTACAGGCAGGCGCCGCTCGGAACAGCCACCTGCGGTCCTGATGCGCTTGATAAGTATCTGATTAAGAATGGAGTTTATGAATACACTTTCAGACTGAGACCTTTTGATTCGGCGAACGAAAATGTTGACAGATTCTATGCACAAAACGTTTTTTCTATGAAAAAACATGTTGAAACGCCTGTGATTTCGTCTGAATTTGAAGAGTTCAACAAGCCGATGCAAGTGACGATTTCCGTTGCCGAACCTGATGCGAAGATCTATTACACTTTGGACGGCAGCGAGCCTACTGAAAAATCAAAACTTTACAAGCAGCCATTCACGATAAACGAGACGACAACGGTGAAGGCGAAGGCATTTGTAAAAAACGCAATCCCTTCATTTACAGTTGAAAAGAACTTTAAGAGAATTTTGATCGCGAATACTGTTTACAAAACCGAACCGCATAAAAACTATTCGGCTAACAAAGAAACGGCGTTGATGGACGACAAGATAGGCACAGTCGGGAACTGGGGCGAAAACTGGATCGGCTTCTCCGGCGATGACATGGACGCCACGATTGAGCTTTCAAAACCAACTGATATATATAATGTTTTTGTTGGTTTCGCCATTCATCCCGATGCCTGGGTGCTGTCGCCAAAGGCAATCTTGGTTTCGACTTCAACAGACGGTGTCAATTTTTCGAAACCTGTTCTTGCCGAGTTCCCGATGTTTTCCGGCGAGAACGGCCTCCGCGCTGAAGCAAGGGCGAAGATTGACGCATACGAGGTGAAGTTTATAAATGTGAAGGTCGAGAATTATGGCGTTCTCCCTGAAAAGCATGCGTACGCCGGCGAGAAGGCATGGATAATGATTGATGAGATTCGAGTTCATTAGTGAAATTACTTAAAATTTTAAAATATGTTTAAAGGTCATCCTAAAGGTCTGTATGCCTTGGCGTTAGCGAACACAGGCGAACGCTTCGGCTACTACACAATGCTTGCGATTTTCGTGTTGTTCCTGCAAGCGAAATTCGGTCTGGCGGCGGAGTCTGCCGGACAACTGTACGGCGGTTTTCTCGCTGCCGTTTATTTCATGCCAATTGTCGGCGGTTTCATCGCCGATAAGTTCTGGGGTTACGGCAAGACTGTCGTCACCGGTATCATCGTGATGTTTGTCGGCTACCTGCTTCTTCTTTTGCAGAAAGACGCTGTCGGCGGAATGGCGTTGACGATGATGATTGTCGCCTTGGTCTGCATCGCTGTCGGCACAGGACTTTTCAAAGGCAATCTTCAGGTCATGGTCGGAAATCTGTACGATGACCCGAAGTACGCAGCCAAGCGCGACGGCGGTTTCAGCCTGTTCTACATGGCAATCAACATCGGCTCGATGTTCGCGCCTACAACTGCCACTGCTGTCACAAATTCATTCCTCAGCAAGAGCGGTTTCACCTACGACGCCAACATCCCGTCGCTGGCTCACCAGTTCCTTGACGGAACAATCACCGTTGACGGCATGACACGTCTTGAGACACTCGCAGCAAGCCAAAGCAGTTTCACAGGTGACATTACAACGTTCTGCAACAGTTATATCGATTCATTGTCAGTGGCTTACAGCTACGGATTCGGTGTTGCATGTCTGTCATTGATTTTGTCTATTGGCATCTATTTCGGTTTCCGTCGCTTGTTCAAACATGTTGATGTCCGCAAAGATGCCAAAGCAGCGGCCGAGGAAAATGTCGTTGAACTCACACCGAAACAGACGAAAGAACGCGTCGTGGCTCTCTGTCTCGTTTTCGCAGTCGTGATATTCTTCTGGATGGCGTTCCAGCAAGCCGGTCTTACATTGACATATTTCGCCCGCGACTACACCGCGTCAACCGCAACCGGCTGGACCAGAATCGGCTTCGATGTCTTCACACTCGCAATCATTGCGGTCGGCGTCTATGCGTTGTTCGGTTTATTCCAAAGTGAAAATGGAAAAGGAAAGATTGTTTCAGCATTGATTCTCGCGCTGTGCGTGGCGGGTGTCTGGTACAAAGCCGCAAATGTTGAAGATACCGTCAACCTTCTCCCGCAGATTTTCCAGCATTTCAACCCGTTCTTTGTCGTTGCTTTGACGCCGGTCTCGATTGCGCTTTTCGGCGCATTAGCGAAGAAAGGCAAGGAGCCGTCGGCACCACGGAAAATCGCGTTGGGAATGTTGGTCGCGGCACTCGGTTACTGCGTGATGGCAGCCGCTTCGTTCGGGCTTCCTTCACCAAAGGAACTCGAAGTGACAGGCGGCGTGAGTAACATACTCGTGTCACCGAACTGGCTGATTTCCACGTATTTAGTTCTCACATTCGGCGAGCTTCTCCTCAGTCCGATGGGAATATCATTTGTGTCGAAAGTCGCACCTCCGAAACTCAAAGGCCTTATGATGGGCTTATGGTTCGGCGCCACGGCAATAGGCAACTACCTCACGTCGGTCATCAGTTCGATATGGAACACAGGACTCTCGCTCGTGATGATCTGGGGCGTGCTTATCATTCTCTGCGTGATTTCCGCGATATTCATGTTCGCAATGATGAAACGTCTCGAAAATGCAACGTCAGAATGCTGAAATAACGATTAAGGAAGCTCAAGAAATAGTGGATAACTGGATTAAGACAATCGGTGTCCGCTATTTCAATGAGCTTACAAATATGGCGATTCTCACCGAGGAAGTGGGGGAGGTGGCACGTATTATCGCTCGGACGTACGGCGAGCAGTCGTTCAAGGATTCCGACAAAAGCCACGACCTCGGCGATGAGATGGCCGACGTGCTTTGGGTTTTGATTTGCTTGGCGAACCAGACCGGCGTTGACCTTACCGAGGCGTTTAGGAAAAACATAGAGAAAAAAACGTCGCGTGACGGCGAACGGCACAAAAACAACGAAAAATTGAAAACAGATTCAATTTCTGACTGAAAATAATTATCTTTGCATCGAATTAAATAAATAAAAAATATTCATTAAATCGTTAAATATCAAATAATTAAATTTTTCAAACTAACATATTTTAAATCATAGCGTTTGCATGAGATTTGAAATGAAAGAAATAAACAACATAGTACAAAGCACGATTGACGCATCTTTTCTTGCCGAAGTGAAACACATCGTTGAACAAGGACGCCAACAAGCCTACACTTCTGTAAGTCGGCTGATGATAGAAACCTATTGGAAAATAGGCGAACGTATTGTGTTGCAAGAGCAAAAAGGAGCAAACCGTGCCGAATATGGAACTCAACTTATTTCGCAGCTTTCTGAAGAATTGACGCAAGCATACGGCAAGGGATTTAGTAAAAGAAACTTGCAGTATTTCCGTTCTTTTTACTTGACATTCAGTGATTTGGAAATTGTGCAATCGCGATTGCACAATTTAACGTGGACTCATATTATTAAAACTTTACGAGTTGAGGATCCAACAGCCGTACGCTGGTATCTATCAGCCGCTTCGCAAGAAATGTGGAGCGTTCGTACACTTGACAGAAACATCTCCACGCAATATTACGAGCGACATTTCAAGCAACCGAAATTGTTGGAAAACGAAACTAAGGATTCCATCCCCGATAAACTGGAACTTTTGAAAAGTCCCATCGTGGCAGAATTTCTTGGATTCAAGAAAGACGATTCCTATAGTGAAACAGAATTGGAAAGTGCCGTGATAAACCACTTGCAGGATTTCATCATGGAACTTGGTCGTGGTTTCGCTTTTATGGGACGTCAGGAATTGATAAGAACAGCAAACAATGACTACTTTATAGATTTGGTGTTCTATAATGTAGTATTGAAATGTTATGTGCTTATAGATTTGAAAATAGGTAAAATAACACATCAGGACGTTGGACAGATGGATATGTATGTTCGGATGTACGATGAACTGAAGTGTACGGAAGGCGACAATCCGACCATTGGCATTGTGTTGTGCAGTGAAACGGATGCGGACATTGCAAAATATTCCATTCTGAAAGGCAATGAACAACTGTTCGCTTCAAAATATAAACTATATCTGCCTTCGGAAGAAGAACTCCGCAGGGAGATAGAAGCACAAAAAGAATTGTTTAATTTACAAAATGATAAAATAAAGTAAGAAAGAATTATAAACTGACATATTATAAATCATAGCGTTTGCTATTTATTCGAGATGCCCTAAAAATTTGCCGATTCGAAAAGCATCACATTGAATAAGTTCAGTAAACGTTCGCGCTTAGCGTGGACGGAACTTATTGTGATGCGGGTTACGGCAAATTTCCCAGGGCTCATAAGGAAAGTCCCGCTTTTTTTATGTCCAAAGAAATTTGCCACCCGCATTCTCGTAATAAGTTGCAAAGGCTGAAAATGCAAATGCCGATGAAACTATACGAAACATTATGCACCCAGCTCAAAAAGGAAAACAACTTTGTGAGCGACAATGGCGAATTGAAAAAATGGGTTGTGGCCGACAAGGCTCGCAACTACGATGCCGGACTTCTTGCTCTTCTTCTTGAAAACGAAGACCTGAAAAATATTTTTTTCAAAGACATTAACGGCACATTGGTTTTTCTTCTTGAGCAATTTCTGCTTTTCATAGAACAGAAAAACTATCTGAACGACAGCTATACAAGCTATCGCAACAAAATCGGACTGGCCATTGGCGGAAAGTTCCTCAACCAACGCAATGAGGTGGAACTTGTTTGGCCTTACAAGGATTGCATTCTCGAAGGCGGACAAACCAAGGAAGACCAGAAACGCCCCGAAATTTTCTTTAACCAGACTTTGGCACAGGATGAAATCACGCAACTGCTCGACCCCAAGGTGCTGACCAATGCGAAACGATATGGTACAGACGGTGCGCATATCGTCTCTGCATTCACCCGCGACGCAGAATTGAACCGTAAACGCGGACTGCCCGAAAACACCATTACCGACAATCTGATTATCAAAGGCAACAACCTTTTGGCACTTCATTCTCTCAAAAAGGAATTTGCCGGCAAAGTGAAACTGATTTACATTGACCCGCCGTACAATACGGGTAACGATTCTTTTGGATATAACGATAGTTTCAATCATTCCACTTGGCTGACTTTTATGAAAAATCGGCTGGAAGTGGCAAGAACACTGCTTAAAGATGATGGGGCTATTTTTGTGCAAATTGATCACCATGAACTTGCATATATTATGGTTCTTTTGGATGAAATTTATGGTATTCACAACAAAGTACAAGTAATTGCGGTAAAGACGGCTTCTGTTTCGGGTTTTAAAGCTGTCAATCCAGGTCCAATTGATGTGACTGAATATATTTTGTTTTACACTAAAGACAAAACAAAATTTAATTTTAGGAAAAATTATGTTCCAATGGGATACAATAAAAATTACAACAAGTATCTTGAGAAACATAATTCAGAAAATCCTGATAAATGGGAATTTATACCAATAAAAGACAAACTCCTTATGTCTTTAGGAAAAACAGAAAAAGAATTGAAAGTACAATTTGGATTAGTTTATAATGTGGCAATAGATTCAATGATTGCACAATATGCATATGAAAATGCAGATAAGATAATAAGTGTTAGAGATTTGCATAAACCAACCGATAAGATAAAAGAACTACAAAGATTATCGAAAATAAATCGTGACAAAATTTACACATACGAAAAAGTCGATGGCGGAAAAACATACATAATAAATGGTGGAGCTATTGCATTTTATAGTAGCAAACTTCAAATTATTGATGGAGAAAAATGTGTTACCGAATTATTGTCTGATTTTTGGAATCATGTCTCATGGGCAGGAATTGCTGGAGAAGGCCAAATCACTTTCAAAAATGCCAAGAAACCAGAGAAGTTAATCAAACAAATATTTGAAATTGCTTCCTCAGATTCCGACATCGTTCTCGATTTCTTTGGCGGCTCAGGCACAACAGCTGCGGTTGCTCACAAAATGAATCGTCAATATATCAGTTGCGAGCAGATTGACAGTCAAATGGATTTGATAACAAATCGTCTTCAAAACGTCATCAACGGCGACCAATCGGGCATCAGCAAATCCGTTTCTTGGAACCCGCAAAATCCGTCATTGGAAGACAGTGCAAACGGTCGTTACGAACGCAACAACTTTATCTATTTAGAACTCAAGAAATACAATCAGGCATTTATTGAAAAAATTGAAGAGGCAGACTCTTCGGAAAAACTTCTGGAAATCTGGGAACTGATGAAGGAAAAATCTTTCCTCAACTACAATGTGGACATCAAAACGCAGGAAGCGAACATCGAAGAGTTCAAGCAATTGGAGTTGGAGCAGCAAAAGCAGGTGCTTTGCGAATTGTTGGACAAAAACCAACTCTATGTGAATGTGAGCGATATGAACGACGGGCGTTTTGCCACAACTGAAGAAGAAAAGAATGTGACCCAAGCGTTTTATTCTAATTTGTAACAAACTATGCCACAGCAATTTCTATACGAACAATTCAATGTGCTCTCGCAATTCGGAGCAATCAGTCACGAGTTGCCAAACTGCATAAAAAGCAATATTAAACCACAATTTGAGTTGCGCCCATATCAGACGGAAGCATTCTGCCGTATGATTTATTTTCTGAAAAACGATTTCGACGGCAAACAAAACCGTCCGTATCATTTGCTTTTCAATATGGCCACAGGCAGCGGCAAGACCATGATAATGGCTGGTGCCATGCTTTATTTGTACGAGCAAGGCTACCGCAATTTCCTGTTTTTCGTCAACTCAAACAACATCATCCAGAAAACAAAAGACAATTTTCTGAATGCCAACACGGGCAAATATCTTTTTGCGGAGAAAATTATTTTTGGAGGAAACGAAATCGCTGTGCACGAAGTGGAAACATTCGACGAGTCGGATGATAAAAACATCAACATCAAGTTCACCACCATTCAGCAATTGCATATTGATTTGAACAGCACTAAAGAAAATGCGCTCACATACGAAGACTTTCAAAACAAGAAAATCGTGCTGATTGCCGACGAAGCCCATCATCTGAATGCAGGAACAAGACAAGGCGAAATGTTCGGAACATTTGAAGATACTGTACAGAAAATCCACGAACAGAATTACGACAACATTTTGCTTGAGTTCACCGCAACAGCGGACTATGAGGACTCGAACATCAAAACCAAATACCTGAACAAAGTGCTGTTCCGCTACGATTTGGCGGAGTTTCGCAAGGACGGATATTCAAAGGAAATCAATCTTCTCCGTTCGCAATTCGATGAAAAGAACCGCATCATTCAGGCATTGATTTTAAATCTTTACCGTCAGGAGTTGGCGACATCGCACAATATAAACTTAAAACCTGTTATTCTTTTCAAGGCAAAAAAGACCATTGCAGAAAACAATCGCAACAAAGAGAATTTTCACGAACTGATAGAAGGTCTTACTGCAACAGAAATAGACGAAGTTCGCAACAATCAACAAATAAAGATTCTGAACAAAGCGTTTTCGTTTTTTGATGCAAAAGGCGTTGACAGCAACGAAATTGTAAAACGGTTGCAATCAAATTTCAAACCCGAAAATTGTCTCAGTGCTAACGATAACGAACTGGAAAAGAATCAGATATTGCTCAACACGCTTGAAGACGAAAATAATCCTATACGTGCCATTTTTGCAGTGCAGAAACTCAATGAAGGCTGGGACGTGCTGAATCTTTTCGACATTGTGCGTATGTACGAAGGTCAGAATACCGGCGGAAGCAATAAAGGAAAGATTGGGACAACAACAATTTCAGAAGCGCAACTTATCGGTCGTGGCGCAAGATACTATCCGTTTGCGTTGGAAAAAGGGCAGAACAAATTCACCCGCAAATTTGACAGCGACATCGACAACGACATGAAAGTTTTGGAAGAACTTTACTATCACACAAAAGAAGACAGCCGTTACATTTCAGAACTCAAGAAAGCACTTGTGGAGACTGGTATATATGAAGATGAAGACGATTTTGTGGAAAAAGAATTGAAATTGAAAGAGTCGTTCAAACAAACGGATTTTTACAAGAATGCCAAAGTTTTTTACAATCTAAAAATTGAAAAATCCCATGATAAAGTAAAATCACTCAAAGACTTGAATGTAAGGAAAACAAATATTGAATTTACGCTATCATCGGGAAAAGGCGCAGTGACCAATGTTTGGGATGATACGGAAACAACATCATCAGAAACTTCATTGAACGAACGTAAAAGCATCACAATTTCGCAAATGCCTTACCATGTCGTGCGTTATGCACTGACAACCAACCCTTTTTTCTATTTCAACAACCTGCAAAAGTATTGTCCGAAAATAAAATCCTCAGATGATTTCATTTCTGAAGAAGACTATTTGGGAGGATTTGGTGTTACTTTTATTGGAGACAAACAGCATATCGAAAAAATCACAAATGCCGATTATTTGCAAGCCTTGAAAATCCTTTTGAAAAGCATTGAAACGGAGATTAAGCAAAATGATGCTGAATATGAAGGATCGGATTTCACCTACGGAAAACTGTACGAAAAATTCACCGACAAGAAACTGCATATCAACAAGAAAGTGAACGAAGAACGCACTAAAGGACAAGAAGATTTCTTAGCAGACAAAGACTGGTACGCCTATAATGCGAACTATGGCACAAGCGAAGAAAAGAAGTTCGTGGAAATGTTCGCTGGGCGTTTTAGTAATTTGCAGGAAAATTTCAGTGACATTTACCTGATTCGTAACGAACAAGTGTTAAAGATATATGATGAGATAGGACGTGCTTTCGAGCCGGATTTTGTTCTTTTCTGCAAAAGAAAAACAGGCGAAGAACAGGTTTTGCAGGTTTTCATTGAACCGAAAGGCGGACATTTGGAAAGCAAGGACAAGTGGAAAGAAGAATTTCTCAACAAAATTCGAGAAAAGAAATTGACATTTGAATCGAACCATTATCGGATTACAGGCGTACCATTTTATAATTACGCTAATGAAAATAATTTTGTCAATGAATTAAATTCCGTTTTGGATGTTTGTAATTAGTGAAGAAAATAAAGTGATATCGACAAATGCAATTTAAATCAAAACCCAGGGCTGATTTTCAATAATCCGTCCTGGGCTTGTTACTTAATTTGAAAAAATAATCCTTTACCAACTGACTTCCTGACGTTTCAGCGGCATTGTCATGCATCTCGCGCCGCCGCCGCCGCGCGACAACTCGTTGCCTTGGAATGCCACGACGCAACGCTGGTAGTCGTCAACGTTCTTCTTCCCGGAAGCGACATCGGCTGCATCGAGGATAGTGAAGCCGTTCTGACCTAACGCATTGATGGTGTTGTAGTTGCGTGCGTAACCCAACACTTTGCCAGGTGCGAAGGCGAAGAAGTTGGCTCCGCTGTGCCACTGCTCGCGTGCTCCGGCGTATTCGTTGTCGCCGCCGCAGAAGACCGGCTCGAGGTTCATGCCCAGTTTGCGCAGTGCCTCTATGAGATTCGTCTCTTCGGTAATCTTCGTGTAATCGTGATCTTTGACTTCGATATGAACGGTCTTGAATTTGTCATTCATAATCACTGGCTTGAATGCCATGCAACGGTCTTTGTCAAGCAAGGTGAATACCATGTCAAGATGTATGAATGAATCCGGAGTGAGCGGGAGCTGTTGCATGATAAGGTGACGGACACCGCCGAGGCATCTGAGATGCTCGACCATCGCATCAATGCCTTCGCTGCTTGTTCTTGCGCCGCATCCGCTCAAGATGATGTCGTGACGTGCTATTTCAACATCGCCGCCTTCAACGGAACCAAGCCCGTTCATGCTGTAATGCTCGATTGGATGGACTGCCTTCGTATCAATAATGGTTGAATTGTTGAAGATGGCATCGAGAATCAAAGTCTCGCGGTCGCGTACTGTCGTCGCCATCTTGCTGATCATCACGTTGTTGTACATCGTGAACGATGCATCCCTCATGAAAAACAGATTCGGAATAGGAGGGAAGAGGAAACGCTCTGAGAAATTGCTGTTGTCGTACCCTTCAATGAGTACGCGAGCCAGCTCCTCGGCACTGAACTCGTTGAACAGCTCTATGAAATACTGAAGGTTCTCCCTCTCGCAAATCTTTTGGATAAGGTCTTTCCTGATTTCAGGTTTGTTGAGTATGTCAATGAGTAAGTCTTTGAAATACAAAACATTCGTCACCTTCTTCAAGGTCCCTTCAAAGTTTTTGTAGTTTTCCTGAGCTTCCTGATAATTTAATATGTCGCTGAAAAGGAATTTGTGGGCGTTTTCTGGTGTCATATTTTCTATTTCACGACCTGGAGCGTGCAATATGACATGTTCAAGTTTTCCAATCTCTGATTCAACACAAGGTTTAATACATCGGAAATAATCCATAAAGTTATTTTTCGTTCAACAATAAGGGCTTTTACACCCCGTAATTTTCAATCAGCAAAATTACAAAAAATATCCATTCAAAAAGACATTTTCAATAATTTTTATTTAAACGTTTGATTTTTAATAAAGATCAATGAACTCATATCCATTTCCCATAGCATCGAGGAATTTTATGAAATCACCTTTCTTTATGACACATGTCGCGGTGTTGTCATTCGGGTGGAAACTCAGGCGTTCGGCATTGAGCAGGTTCTTGTCAATGTACAGATACACATGATGTTCCACGTCGTTGATGATTCCGAAAGGTGAGACGCTGCCCGGCTTCAGACCGAGGTATTTGTCCATCCTCGCCTCCGATGCGAAACTCAGTTTTCCCTGATGAAGCCGGTGCTCCAAGTCGTGAATCGCCATCTGCTGCATGCATTCAAAAATCACGAGATAATGGCGGTCGCCTTTGTGATTTCGAAAAAAAAGGTTCTTGCAATGTGTCGAATCGAATTCCTTCCAGTAATTTATCGCTTCTTCTATGGTCGGAATAGGCGGATGAAAATGAATGTCAAAAGGAATGTTTAACTCATTAAGTTTGTCAACGACTTTTCGCTGACGTTCTGATAATTCGTGGTTTACAGTTGTCATAGTGAATGTTAAAAGGCAGACGACCCACCCAAATCAATGGATGAGTCGTCTTGGTGTGAAAAAGGAATTATTTGAAAATTTCTTTGATTCCGCCTATCGAACCGAGAAGGTTGGTGGCTTCGTATGGCAGGTAAACAGTCTTGTTGTCCTTGCCGCTTGTCATCTCCTTCAATGTCTCGATGTATTTTGTGGCGAGGAGGTACGATGCCGGGTCGGTCTTTGTGGCTTTGATGGCTTCCGCCACGAGGCTGATCGCCTGTGCTTCGGCTTCGGCCTGCATGATTTTCGCCTTTGCAACACCTTCCGCCCTCAGCAATGTTGACTGTTTTTCGGCTTCGGCTTTGTTGATCGCCGATGTCTTTTCACCTTCTGAATTAAGGATCGCTGATGCTTTCTCACCTTCGGCTTTCAGGATCTCGGCACGGCGGTTACGTTCCGCCTGCATCTGTTTCTCCATTGCCTGACGGACTGTTTCCGGAGGTGTAATATCCTGAAGCTCAACACGATTGACTTTTACCCCCCATTTGTTTGTCGCATCGTCAAGAACAGCGCGTAGCTTTGCGTTGATGGTGTCGCGTGATGTCAAAGTCTCATCAAGTTCAAGCTCTCCGATGACGTTACGCAAAGTCGTCTGAGTCAGTTTCTCAATTGCATTCGGCAGATTATCAATCTCATAAACCGATTTGATCGGGTCGATGATCTGGAAATAAAGCAGGGCGTTGATTTCTGTCGTCACGTTATCTTTGGTGATTACGTTCTGTTTAGGGAAGTCATAAACCTGTTCGCGGAGGTCGATTTTCGCTGTCTCGCTCATTCTGACGACCTGACGGCCTTGATAACCAGTCTCAACTCTTCTTGTAGTGATGATTTTCGGGCGGTCGATGATCGGCCAGATGATGTTCAAGCCTGCCGGAAGTACCTTGTGGAATTTGCCGAGGCGTTCTATGACTCTTGTTTCAGATTGCGGGACAACTTTCAGTCCGGCGAGCGCGAAAATGACAACTATCGCGGCGATTACTGCTACTACTGCTAACATAATTTATTTTTTAATTTGTTATCTGTTTTTTTTACTGTCAAGATGATGCTTTCGTAAGTGACAACTTTTAGTTTCTCGCCGATTTCGGCTGAACTTTCGTCCTCCATCTTGGCTTTCCAGTCGTCGCCGTCAATCTTGACGCGTCCGAAACCGTCTTCTTCAATTCGTTCAGTTACAACGGCGGTTCTGCCTATGATGCTGTCCATGTTCGTTTTGACATTATTGCCATTTGTTTTTTTGTCAAGACATTTCAGGACAAAAGGACGAATCAAGACAAAAGCCAGAAACGTTCCGACGGCAAAACCCAAAAACTGCCACGTCATTGAAAGGTCTAATGCTGCGAGAACTGAACCGAATATGCAACCGACTGAAAAACAAGCGACTGCAAAACCACTTGTGAATATTTCAATAATTACGAAAACCAATGCTACTAATAGCCAAATTTGCCATATTGTCATAATTTTTACATATTTAAATTTCGGCAAATTTAATGAAAAATTTTTATTTGTTCATTTATTTTTTCAAAAAAAATTGCATTGGTTTTCGCAATTAAACTCATTGCTCAGGAAATGAGATTTTTGACATCTTCATCTGCCGTCGTGATGCCTGAAAGATGAAATTTCTCAATCAGGACATCTCTGACATTCGGTGAAAGGAACGCAGGGAGAGTAGGGCCGAGGTGAATGTTTTTTATGCCTAAAGAAAGCAGAGCCAGCAACACGATCACGGCTTTTTGCTCGTACCAGGCGATGTTATATACAATCGGAAGGTCGTTGACATTATCGAGTTTTAGTTCCTGCTTCAACCATAAAGCACTCATTATCAATGAATATGTATCATTGCACTGCCCGGCATCGATGACGCGTGGAATATTCCCGATCATTCCGAGGTTGAGTTTGTTGTAACGATATTTTGCGCATCCGGCGGTCAGGATTACGACATCATTGGGCAGTCCTTTCGCGAATTTCGTGTAATATTCGCGTTCTTTCATCCTGCCGTCGCAGCCGCCCATGACGACGAATTTCCTGATTCTGCCATTTCGCATTGCGTTCAAGATATACCTCCCAAGCCTTATTACCTGATCGTGTGCGAAGCCTGTGATAACGGTTCCTTTTTCGATTTGTTCAGGCGGCTCGCTGACGAATGCCATACGGATAAGATCTGAAAAATCCTTGTGACCGTTCTCGTCAGCCGGAATGTGTTTGCAGCCGGGATAACCTGCTGAATTTGTGGTGAACATTCTTTTGATGTAGTTGGCATTCGGAAGCGGCGGCACTATGCAATTGGTAGTCATCAGGATAGGCCCGTTGAATTTCTCGAATTCCTCTCTTTGTTTCCACCACGCATTGCCGTAGTTTCCGACAAGATGTGTGTATTTCTTAAATTCCGGATAGGCATTTGCGGGAAGCATCTCGCCATGGGTGTAAATGTCGATTCCTGTGCCTCGTGTCTGTTCGAGCAACATTTCAAGGTCTTTCAAATCATGGCCGGAGACGAGGATTCCGGGTCTTTTTTGCACGCCGATGTTGACATGGGAGATCACAGGCTTGCCGAATGAATTTGTATTTGCTTCGTCTAACAATGCCATGGCCTTGAATCCGTAGCTTCCGGTTTCCAAGACGAGCATGGTGAGCTGGGTCTCGTCAAGGTCTTTCAGTGTGATGTCCGAAATCGCCCTTTGAATGAATTTGAAACATTCCTGACTCTTGAAACCAAGATTGTAAGCGTGTTCGAGATAAGCCGCCATTCCTTTCAAACCATAGAGTATCAACTCTTTAAGTGAACGGATGTCTTCGCGTTCCTCTCTCAAGACCCCGATGTTTTTCGCTTTCTCGTAGTAGTCATCGGGTTTTCCTGAATACATGGTTTCGTCAGTTCCCGGAATCTTGATGCCGTTTTTTGTGGCTTCCTTAATCATGGAGTCACGGAGTTTGAAGCCATTTTCAACTTTTCGCTGAATGGTCTTCTCGTCGAAGTTCGCGTTTGTGATTGTGGTGAAAAGTGCGTCTAAAACAAATCTGTCAACTTTTTCAGGGATGCTGACATTTTTTTTGTGTAATAAGTTCGTGACGATGCAAAGTCCTCTCACTGAGAACAATAGCATGTCCATCATCGCAGAGGTTGTCGCCTCCTTGCCGCAAACGCCTCTGAGCGTGCAGCCTGTGCCTTTGGCTGTTTCCTGACATTGGAAACAAAACATTTTTTCGTTCATATTGTGTATTGTTGGTTGTTTTCAAGCAAAACACAACATGAACGAAAATGTTCTTTTAGTTGGTGAATTTTTTATGTGCGTGTGCTTCGACGACGTTGATTACGTAGTCGCCGAGTTTCTCGCATTCGCTGATGATGTCCATGTATTGAACACCGGCCTGGTAGTTGTAAAGATGCTCGTTGATATCGTTGATATTGGCATCTTTAAGTTGTGCGCGGTAGTTATCGATTTCGTTTTCAATGTTCAGCGACTCGTTGGTATCGACTTTGTTAAGGTCGTCGTCAAGGACTTTCTGCATGTGAACCAATGCTTTGTCGCAAAGTTCAAACATGTGTCTGATGTGCACTTTCTGCTGGTCTGTAAAATGCTCTTTTGCGATATGTTTCCGTTTGATGGTGCGCGCGAGGTTGAAACAGCTGTCACCGATGCTTTCAAGTTCACCGACTTCTCGGAGCATATATCTGATTTCTGTCTTGCTCTCGGCACTCAAACGTCCTTCAGTCACTTTGTTCAGATAATTGGCTATTTCAATTTCCATGTTGTCGGAAATGCCTTCGTATTTTTCTATTCTTGTGTAAAGTTTGCTGAAATCCTCTTCATTTTTTGCCTCAAAGAGGAGTGTGGGAACAAAACTGAACATTTTCTGTGTACGTATTCCAAACAGACTGATTTCTTTCTGGGCCTCAAGAATTGAAAGTTCGGCTGTTGACATGATGCCGCCGGAGATGAATTTGAGACGCGAATCCTCGTCTTCTTCCTTCTGCTTGATGAATTTGCAGACGAGTTTTTCAATTGGTTTGATGAACCATATAAGAATCAGTACGTTGCAGACGTTGAATGCCGTGTGGAACGCCGACAATGCGTATGTGACAGTGACTTGTCGTTCGGCGATTTCGGCATCTGACTGCGGGACATAATTAGGGTTCGGGTCAAATCCGACAAATCCGCAAACCATGTTGACAAACGGTTTGAAGACAATCAGAACCCAGATGACACCGAACACGTTGAAAACCATGTGCGCCAAAGCCGCTCTTCTTGCGTTTGTCGAAGCGCTCAACGCGGCGATGTTTGAAGTGACCGTCGTTCCGATATTTTCACCCATGACAAGCGCAATGCCTTGATAAATAGGGAGAACGCCGCTTGAACACAAGATGAGTGTAATGGCCATGATTGCTGCTGACGACTGCACGCACATCGTAAGGATGCTTCCTACAAGCAGGTAGAGCAGGGTGGAACCAAATCCCCATTGACCTGTCTTCTCGAAGAAATTGATGACCGCCTCATTGCCGGGAATGTTCATCGCTATGGCGTTCTCGCGCAAGGTGCAAAGCCCCAAGAACATAAATGAAAAGCCGAAAATGAATTCACCTAACGACTTGCCGGTAGGCTTTTTCTGGAAAATCAAAACTATCGCCAAGGCGAACAATGGGAAAACTACGTTGCTCATGTCCATCTGGAAACCAAACACTGACATGATCCACGCTGTCACTGTCGTTCCGATATTTGCACCCATGATTACTGAAATCGCCTGAGCCAAAGTGAGAAGCCCTGCATTTACGAAACTGACGGTCATGACTGTCGTCGCCGTTGACGACTGAACCGATGCCGTCACGAAAACGCCGGTCAGAAGTCCGGTGACGCGGTTCTTTGTCATTGTACCCATGATGTTGCGGAGATGGCTTCCGCTGAGTTTCTGCAGGCCTTCGCTCATGGCCTTCATTCCGTACATGAGCAATGCAAGGCAACCTAAAAGCTTTAAAAAAAGGTATATTGTCATATCTGAAAAATGATAGTTGTCTTGTTACAATTCTGATTTTTAGTGAGTTACTGCCTTTTTAAACAAAATTCCAACTGTAAAATTTCAAGTTGCAAAATTAAATAAATTATTAAAAATCCCAAACTTTTTTCTGCTCATTTGGTTTTTCTGTTGCGCCAATGACTTAATTCGGGATTGTTGTCGTGCGACCTCGGACTTTCCGGCGTTTTAACCAACGTTTCAAAGTCGTCGAGATGCTTGGATACAATTTCAATTGCTTCAAGTGTCAGTTTCCTGTTAATTTTCACCAAATCATATATGCTGTCTGCAATCCAGAATTTAACCAATTCGTTTTCATCTAATTGCAATATTTTCGCAATCTTTATGACATCATCTTTGCTGAATTTCACATGACCGTTCTCCATCTTGCAATATCGGCTGTTGGTGACACCGACCATTTTCGACATGTCCTGCTGTTTGATGCCGGAATACAAGCGGGTTTCCCTTATTTTTTGTCTTAACATGTTGCTTTTGTTAATGTTGATATTCAATTCCGATGCCAACAATGTTTGTCACATATATTACCTTTGTAAAATTGCCCGCTTTAGTTTTGGTTGTTTCAATTTTATTTTGAAAATCACTTGTCAATTGTTGCCAGAAACTCTTCGTTTGAGATTGTCTTTGAAATTTTGTCTTTCAGAAATTCCATTGCTTCGACAGGTGTCATGTCGGCGAAGTGATTGCGCAATGCCCAGACGCGTGCCAAGGTGCGTTCATCAACGAGCAGGTCGTCGCGACGTGTGCCTGATGCCACGATGTCGATTGCCGGATAGATTCGTTTGTTCGACAGACGGCGGTCGAGCTGCAGCTCCATGTTGCCGGTTCCCTTGAATTCCTCGAAGATGACCTCGTCCATTTTAGAACCGGTGTCGATGAGGGCGGTGGCCAAAATGGTAAGTGACCCTCCGTTCTCGATGTTACGTGCAGCTCCGAAGAAACGTTTCGGCTTCTGCAATGCGTTGGCCTCGACACCACCCGAAAGGACTTTCCCGGATGCAGGTGAAACGGTGTTGTATGCACGCGCCAATCTTGTGATTGAGTCGAGCAGGATCACAACGTCGTGTCCGCATTCGGTCAGACGTTTCGCTTTTTCGAGCACGATGTTCGCAATCTTCACGTGCTTTTCGGCCGGCTCGTCGAATGTGCTTGAAACGACTTCCGCCTTAACGCTGCGTGCCATGTCGGTGACCTCTTCCGGACGTTCGTCTATCAATAATATAATAAGGTAAACTTCCGGGTGGTTTGCTGCGATTGCATTGGCGACCTCCTTGAGCAAAACAGTCTTACCAGTCTTCGGCTGTGCAACGATAAGTCCGCGCTGACCCTTGCCGATAGGTGCGAATAAATCCATGATTCTCGTTGATACAGTGCCGCCTTTGTGACCCGTGAGCTTGAATTTTTCGTCAGGGAACAAAGGTGTCAGGAAATCGAATGGGATACGGTCTCTCACTTCCTCCGGGGAACGTCCGTTGATTCGGTCAACTTTCACCAATGGGAAATATTTCTCGCCGTTCTTTGGCGGACGAATGACACCGAGCACTGTGTCTCCGGTCTTCAGTCCGAAGAGTTTTATCTGTGATTGTGAGACATATATGTCGTCAGGGGAGTTGAGATAGTTGTAGTCGGCGGAACGCAGGAACCCGTATCCATCGGTCATTATCTCGAGGACGCCTTCCGCTTGTACAACGCCGTCAAATTCAGAGATCAATTCGTCACGTTTCTGAAATACAGGCTGGCTTCCTTCTTCCTGAATCTGATTCGGTTGCTGCTCGTTTTGATTCTTCTGGGCTGTATGCTGGCTCGCATTATCATCAAACGTCCTTTTGGGGTATTTCTGTTCAATGGCTGGCTGATCTTCAATGATTGCGGTGTCGATCTCTTCGGTAAAGATGTTCTCGATGACATCTTCTTCAATATCATCGTTTTCCTCGTTAAGTTTCTCGCTTGTTGTGTCAACGACAGTTTGAACTTTAGGCTTTGGATATGAAACATGCTGACGTGGTTTTTCGTCACTGTTATTTTCAAATGTCGTCTTGATGGCATCAACGCGTTTGCCTATTCTCGGGCGTTTGCCTCGTTTTGAGCTGTCAGCCGTGACTGATGTCACACTTGCGGGTTCTTTCCTGACAATCTCTTCAACAGCCTCTTTGCTGTCATTATCATTTTGATTATCAGTGTTTTCAATGTCAGATGTTGCAATTTTTTTCTTGCGTCCCGGTCTGCCTTTGGTTTTTTCTGTTTGTTCTGTCACGACAGATAATTCTGTACTGACACCATTATCGTTTGTTTCGCTATTCATTTTTGTGATAATATCAGGGTGTGATTGTTGCCTTTCTGCTATCTCATAAACTAATTCCTCTTTTGGGAGATTATAATTTTCAATGCCAAGATTGATGGCAATGTCTTTTAATTCGACTAAAGATTTTTCATTTAGTTCAAAAATATCGTACATATAATTTAATTTTCCTTTTTAGATTTGTTTGTGTTAGGAATAATCTTGAAATTTTTTTGTGGAACAGAACTGCCGCCACACGCTCGAGAACAACCACATAACTGTCTTTGTTCGTTTGACGGTGCAAAAATACAAATTTTTTCAATCGTAAATAAAAAAAGTTTTATTTTTGCAAAAATTTTATCAAACAACTTTAAATTCAAAAAAAATGATTCAGAGAATCCAGACAGTTTTCATGTTTTTGTCCGCAATTTTGGGCGGTCTTCTTTTTGCATTCAATCTTGCATCTTTTGATTACGGTGATGTGATGATGAATTTGTCGGTTTTTGGCGTTGACAATCAAGTCGATGCAACATATTTTGGTGGTGCCTACACATGGCCGCTGCTTTCGTTGGCTGTTTTGATGACAATTCTTCCTGTTGTCACGTCTTTCCTTTATAAGAAACGCGAGGTTCAGGTGAAACTGTGCCAGCTTGAGATGCTTTTCAACGTAATTTTCGTGGTTTTGGTATTTTTATATTACGTGTCAAACGTTCAGGAAACCATTAATGCAGAAATCATAATCTATAGAATTGGAATTTATTTCCCGCTTGCAAGTATGATTTTCAGCTTGTTGGCAATCAGGGGAATAAAGAAAGACATTGAACTTTTGAAATCAGTTGACAGAATCAGATAGATTTCATCCTTAAGGAATCAATATGGCATCAAATGGTCGTTTGGTGCCATTTTTCTGTCCATTTCGTAAACTTCCATATTGGAAATTTCCTTTCCTTCAATCTGAAATCTGACCATTGTTATGACTTTGTGAAATCCGGAGTTGCCGGCCGCACCGGGGTTTATATGTAAAAGACCCAGTTTCGTGTCGCGCATCACCTTTAATATATGGGAGTGACCGCTGATGAAAACATCAGGTTTCTCGTTGGTTAGCAGCAGTGTCATGCCGGTTTCGTAACGTCCTGGATAACCGCCGATATGGGTCATGACGACTTTCACATCTTCAACCTTAAAAATTTGGATTCTCGGAAACATCAGTCTCAATTCCTGACCGTCAACGTTACCGTAAACCGCACGTAATGTCTTGAAGGCCGAGAGCTTGTCGGCGACTTCGGTGCTACCGATGTCGCCGGCATGCCATATCTCGTCACAATCCTTGAAAAAATCGAGGATCTTCGGATTGAACCATCCGTGTGTGTCGGACAATAGTCCTATTTTCTTCATCTGATTTAGTGGATTGTATATGAAAGTCCCAAGCTGAACACTTCCTTGAACTGAAGGATGTCGTCGGCGTGTTTGTTGTCGGTTTCATTCCACGGGAATGCGTCTTCGTCATAGACAAGCCTCGCGGAAATATTGCAGTTGAGCCAGTTGTTTACCTTGAGTGTCAACAGGTTGTCCCAGTCGAAATCAAAAGGACACGAGTAATTTCTGTCGAGTTCGTTGATATAATCGACGAAGATGTCCAACTTCGAGGTGAAAAACACGTTTTTGAACACTTCCGTATTGAACTTTGCCGTGACTTTCGCACCGAGTTCCCAATGTGTCTTGTCGCCGTGTTTTATAAGTTCACCTGTAACCTCATCGTATTCAGCGGCTTTGACACCGTAGCGGCCTTCATCGGCGAAGTCCTGATTGTTCACGATGGTCAGGCGTCCTGTGAGCGGTGCAATATTCATTGAAAATTTCACGCGTGCATCTGCTTTGGTCGGGGTCCAGTCAACACCAAGACCGAGTGTGATGTAACCTGGCGACATGAACTCTGACACTTGGGCGGTGTCGACCGACTTATAGTCGTAACCGGAGGCGAACTGTGTCTGGAAAGTGAAGTTCGCTGAGGCGTAGAGCTTGTCTTTCACAACATTGTAACCGTACAGTGACCCGATGAACAAACGGTCGTCAGTCTTGATAGGTCTTTTCTTTACGTCAAAATAGTTATAACCGAGCTGGAAATCGAAGTCGTTTTCCCATTTGTGCTTGTCCTTGTTGTAGTCGAGGTTGTAAACGGCTGTTCCGAGCAAGTTGATGTTGTCCTGCCCGCCGGCTGCCCAGTTGTCAAAATGGCTTTGGGCAAAATTGAGTCCGAGCATTCCGCCGTGTGTCCACGGTGATTCATTTTTCTCCGCATCCTGTGCGAAAGCAATCTGCGCTGTCATAAGAAGCGCAATCAAAGGTAAAAATACTTTTTTCATTTTTTTATATAATTTAAAAATTTTCTCTTAAACTTTTAGTTTTGTAATATTTTAACACAAGTTACACAAGATGTTTTCACAAGTTACACAAGTTTTTCATGTCGTCGAAACCTTTCAACTTTATACTTTATAACTTTATAACTTTCAACTTTATAACTTTCAACTTTATACTTTATAACTTTATAACTTTCAACTTTATAACTTTATAACTTTCAACTTTATAACTTTATACTTAATAGGCGTTTCCGTCGTAATAGTTCCTTTCACCGATCTTGAATGTGATTTCCTGTGATGTCCTTGTCCTTACGAGACTGTCATTTTTGACACCCGGAGTCCACATCAGATTTTGCAGGAGTCTGATTGCCTCGTTGTCGCAGCCTCCGCCTACGCTGTTTTCAATCACGATGTTCGACGCCCTGCCGTCAGTCTCAATGATGAAATTCATCTTTACGGTTCCTTGAATCTCGAATTGTTTCGCCTGTTCGGGATATTGAAGCTCGTTGCGCAGATAGCCTCCGATTGTGGCCTGTGGATTTGAAAAATAAAAACGCGGTGAAACGTGCAAATCATTCATCTCGTAAACCTTGTTGCTTTTTTGTGCTGGATAATTCTGTGCCGGCAACATGGTGCGCGGGTTTTTAGCTTCAGCTTTGGCATACGACTTAGGGGAAAAATCGACAGTGTAATCCATCTGATATTCAATTGGTTCAGAGTCTTTACTCGCCGGATTCCATTCAATCATCCTCACCAGACGGATGGCTTCTTCCGAGCATTCTTCATCAAAACTTCCAGTTACTTTGAAGTCTTTTCCGATTCCGTTTTTGTCAACGGTAAATGAAACAGCAACTTTTCCGCCGAGTTTCTGCTCAAGTGCTTTCTGCGGATATATCATGTGGCTTTTTAATATTTTGCCTGTCAAAGTCTTGCCTGATACAGGTTCCGGCGTTATTGTCTGCGATTTGACATTCATGCATAACAACATGGTTGTCAGTAAAATCATGAAAGTACGTGCTTTATATTTTCTCATATAGTTTTGTTTATTTTTAATTCTCGCAAATATAGTACAAATTTTCAATGCGATGTTACAAAAAAAATAATATTTTTGTGTTTTAATTTTTTGAACGATGGAATACAGAAACAAAAAGGAAGATTCAAGCATGATTTTCGGAGTTCATCCGATTGAAGAAGTGATAAAGTCCGGCAAGGAATTTGAGAAGATTTTTGTGCAGAACGGCTTGCGGTCGCCGCAGATTTCGGCAATTTGCGGATATGCGAAGGAACATGGAGTTCCGGTTCAATTTGTGCCGATTGAGAAACTGAACCGGCTGACGCGGAAAAATCATCAAGGCATTGTGGCGTTTGTCTGTCCGATTTCCTACCAAAATATTGAAAACGTGATCCCCATGGTTTATGAAGAGGGGAGAACCCCGTTTGTCGTGATTCTTGACCGCGTCACCGATGTCCGTAATTTCGGAGCTATCGCCAGGACTTGTTATGCCGCAGGTGTCGATGCCATTGTGATACCTTCCCGCGGCTCGGCATTAATTAATGGTGACGCAATGAAGACATCCGCCGGAGCTCTCTCATTAATTAATGTATGCCGTGTCGAAAACGTCAAAGACACGATAGATTTCCTGAAGGCGAGCGGATTGAAGGTCATCGCGTTTTCTGAAAAAGGGAGACAGACCATCTGGCAGGCCGACCTTACCGGTCCGATTGCAATCATGATGGGGTCGGAGGAAGACGGCATCAGCGAGGCATATCTGAAACGCATTGATAACCATCTAGTTATACCGATGCCAGGCGACATCGATTCGCTGAATGTAAGCGTTGCTACAGGAATCGTTGCGTTTGAGGTGGTCCGCCAAAGAATCGGATGATTCAATTTCAGTCAACAATAAAAAAAGCGCCTTATGGCGCTTTTTTTAATTTTCTTTCTTTTTGATAACTTCTTTGATTCTCGCTTTCTTGCCGCGGAGACCTCTGAGGTAGAAGATCCTGGCTCTGCGCACTGAACCGATCTTGTTGACTTCGATGCTCTCAATCATTGGGTCAGCGATAGGGAAAATTCTTTCAACACCGATGTTGTTAGAGATCTTCCTCACTGTGAATGTCGCAAGCTTGCCTTCACCTGAACGCTGGAGAACTACACCCTGGAATTTCTGCAAACGTTCCTTATTTCCTTCGATAATTTTGTAAGTCACTGTGATGGTGTCACCTGACTTGAACTGTGGAAAATCTTTTACTTCCACTTGATTTTCAACAAATTGAATTAACGGACTCTTCATTGTATATATGTTTATTTGTTTAATTTCTTGACTTTTAAAAAAACGTGCAAATATATGAAATTTTTAAACACGTACAACATTTATTAATTTTTTTTCAAAATTTCATACATTTCAGGTCTGCGGGCCTTCGTTCTTTCTAATGCCTGCTGGTATTTCCATTCATTTATCACCGAATCGTTGCCTGAAAGCAGAACTTCGGGAACCGCCCATCCTTTGTATTCACGTGGCCGTGTGTAAACCGGCGGTGAGACCATCCCGTCTTGAAATGAGTCGGATAAGGCGGATGTCTCGTCGGAAAGCGCGCCGGGAATCAGGCGGACGAGGCTGTCGGTAAGCACTGCGGCCGCAAGCTCGCCACCGGACAGAACATAGTTCCCGATGGAAATCTCCATCGTCACGAGATGTTCGCGGATGCGTTCGTCGATGCCTTTGTAATGACCGCATAACATTATCAGATTCTGATTCATTGAAAGCTGATTTACAACAGGTTGCGTGAGAAGTATTCCATCAGGACTCATATAAATCACCTCATCGTAATTGCGTTCCGATTTGAGTTTAGTGATGCAGTTGTCAACAGGCTCAATCATCATCACCATGCCTGCTCCGGCTGAAAATGGATAGTCATCGACACGTCTGTGCTTGTCGGTGCTGTAATCGCGGAGGTTGTGAAGATGAATGTCAACGAGGCCTTTGTTGATTGCTCTTTTCACGATGGATTCAGTCAACGGGCCGTTGAACATCTCAGGAAATATGGTGATAATGTCGATGCGCATGATGCTTGATTATATTAAATTTTTCCGGCTGCAAAAATAGTGATTTTTTCCGAAAAATGTGTATTTTTGCAGCCATATTAATAAATGTACCGAAAGTGAAGAAATTTTTATCTTTGTTTGCGCTTCTGACCATGTTTTCAGGACTTTTCGCGCAGGTCGCACCAGGCAGATACTGGGTGCAGTTTTCCGACAAAAACAACTCACCTTATTCTATTAATCGTCCTGGGGAGTTTCTCAGCCAGCGGGCTTTGGACCGCCGTGCGAAATTCAACATCGCCATTGATGAGCTTGACATCCCAGTCAATCAGGCGTATATCGATGCCGTTGCAGGATGCGGAGCCGAAATTCTGAATCCGTCAAAATGGTTGAATGGCGTCACCGTCAGGGCGGTTGACCCTGCTGTCGTTGATGCCATCAAAGGGCTTGATTTCGTCGTGGAGGTGCGCGGCTGCTACGACAATTCCATAAAACAGGAATTAAAAGATAAGTTTTGTTTTGAAAAAATTTCGAGGGATGAATTCGAGATTAATGCAGACTCCGGATATTACGGTCTGGCTTTCGAACAGATCAATCAGCTCAACGGCGTTGCCATTCACGATGCAGGATACACGGGCGAAGGCGTTTTGATAGGTATATGTGACGGCGGCTTTGCCGGAGCCGACAACATCTCGCTGTTCGCCGCGGCCCGCGAGGAAGGCCGTCTCCTCGGCACCCGCGACTTCGTCCACGGCGGCACCGACGTTTTCAATGAAAGTGCGCACGGCACGGCGGTCTGGGGACTGATGGGCGGAAAGATTGGGAACACATACGTCGGCACGGCTCCGGATGCGATGTTCTTCCTGTGCCGCACAGAGGACGTGGGGACAGAAAACGTAATCGAGGAATACAACTGGGTCTCCGGCGTGGAACTTTTAGACAGTCTAGGCGCTGACATCATGAATTCGTCGTTAGGTTATGTAACTTTTGACAACCCGCTGATGAATCACACCTATAATGAAATGGACGGACAGACGGCAGTGATCACCCGCGGAGCCGAAATAGCATGTTCCCGCGGACTTCTCGTCGTCAATTCAGCCGGCAATGAAGGCGGGGAAAACAACGAGTGGCGTTGGATTGGCGCGCCGGCGGATGCCGAACACGTCTTTACAATCGGCGCGGTTGGCATTGACGGGATCAGAGCACCGTTCAGCTCCATCGGGCCGACTTACGACAACAGGATAAAACCTGACGTGATGGGACACGGATATAACGTTTATATCGCAGGAAGCATGGACGGCTGGTTCGGAAGGAGCAGCGGCACTTCGTATTCTTCACCGGTCATCTGCGGCATGACGGCTTGCCTCTTGCAGGCAAAACCAGAAAAAAAACCTCAGGAAATTATGGACTGCCTGAGAAAATCAGGAAATTTTTCCGAAAATCCTGATGGATTCTATGGTTTCGGCATTCCCGACTACGTAAACGCACTGAATTTTTTGGACGTGAAAGAGGTTGAAAACGATGTCTCAAAATTCATAAATATCTATCCAAATCCGTCAAATGGCGTAATTTTTGTCGAATTTGGCGTGGAAGGCGAGAAAAACATTCAAGTGTTCAATCAACTTGGTCAGATGATTTATAATATTGATATTCAGAATGATAACTCTGAAATTGAGGGCTTTTTGACAAAACTTTCATCTGGAGTGTATGTTATAAAAATGGCCTCTGATGAAAAAAATATTTCAACAAAACTTATTAAAAATTAAAGAGTTATAAAAAATTTGAAAATATTTTGAAAAAAAATGCTGCAAAGTGTTGCGCATATTGAAAATATGTGTACCTTTGCAGCGTCTTTTGAAAGGGAGTTAAACGCAGACGGTTCTTTGAAAAACTTCCTGACAAAGATGGTGAAGCCCAGGTGGTGAAATTGGTAGACACGCTACTTTGAGGGGGTAGTGACGAATGCGTCATGCAAGTTCGACTCTTGTCCTGGGCACCAAACGAAATCCAAGAATTTCGACATCGCCCATGTGGTGAAATTGGTAAACACGCTACATTCAGGGTGTAGTGAGCGGACGCTCTTGGAAGTTCGAGTCTTCTCATGGGCACAAAGAAATAAATCGACGATTGTCGATTTTTTTTTGTTCGTGGTTTTTGTATTGAATTTCCATGTCGGTTTCTGACGATATTTTCTTTCAAAACAAGATGAAATTTTAGTCGTTTTTTACAAATTTTTTCTTTTTTTCGCATGAGGTTTTCTGTTTTTATGCGTGCAGTTTTTTTGAAAAGATGTTTGAGGGTGTAAACATATTTTCAGGAGACGGAAAAAGTTTCGTATATTTTTTTTATAAAATTAAATTTGAAAGGAATTATTCCGTATTTTTGCAGGGTTTCTAACTTAACGAATAATTGGATTAGGTTTATGTTTAATTTTGCGTTGATAGGTGCGGCTGGATATATTGCACCAAGACATTTGAAAGCAATTGCAGACACAGGCAACAAGCTCGTG
The DNA here is from genome assembly GCA_024400305.1 of Bacteroidales bacterium. Taxonomy (GTDB): domain Bacteria; phylum Bacteroidota; class Bacteroidia; order Bacteroidales; family F082; genus Limimorpha. The sequence goes on from JAKSMX010000011.1 coordinate 41,483, forward strand.
GCGGCGTACGACAAATTTGACAGTGTCGGCCGCCTTGACAGTTTTTTCCCGGATTGCGTTTTTTTCACTGAACATGAGCTGTTTGACAGATATTGCAGCAAGGTGAAAGGTACCGAAGGCAACATTGATTGGGTTTCGGTCTGCACGCCGAACTACACACACGATGCGTTTATCCGTTACGGTCTCCGTCTCGGAGCGAATGTGATATGTGAGAAACCTGTCGTTCTGAATCCGTGGAACATTGACGCACTTATGAAAGTCGAAGAAGAGACCGGGTGCAAGGCATATAACATTCTGCAGCTCAGGCTTCACGACAGCATAGTTGCCCTTAAGAAAAAAGTCGAGGAGGGTCCGAAAGACAAAATATATAATATTGACCTTACGTATATCACGTCACGAGGAAATTGGTACTACTCTTCATGGAAGGGCGACAACCACAAGAGCGGCGGCGTGGCCACAAACATCGGCGTTCATTTCTACGACATGCTCCAGTGGATATTCGGACCTGTGCAGGAGAATATCGTTCACGTGATGAGTTTCGACCGAGTTGCAGGTTATCTCGGCCTCAAGAACGCCAGAGTGCGTTACTTTTTGAGTATCAATGCCGAATGCCTTCCGGAAAACGCAGTCAATGGCGAGAAGAAAACCTACAGGACCTTGAACATCGACGGCGATGAGTTTGAGTTCAGCGAAGGCTTCACCGAACTTCACACAAAGAGCTATCAGAACATCCTGGCCGGGAACGGATTCCGCATCTCGGAAGCGAGACCATGCATACAAATTGTCCACGACATCAGAAACGCCAAGCCTGTCGGATTGGTCGGCGACTACCACCCGCTGGCGAAAATGCCTTTGGCAAAGCATCCGTTCGGATGGGATGACGTCAAATATTAAATTTTAATGTTTTTGGAAAGAGTTGGTTTCGGAAGAGAAAATACCGGTTTTCAATGATGTTCGCAAGGATGAAGTTTTGGAGGCGAACAAGAATGTTGTCGCCGGCAACACTTTCGACCTGTCAACATTCGGTGACGAGGAGCTTGAAAAGGTCTTCAAGGTCTTGTTCCAGCCGATAACCAAAGAGACTCTGGATTGGCTGGACGATTACTCCAAGAAAAGCGTTGCGGTTGAAGACGGGACTGGACATGTGGTTCTTGGGGAGTGGTTCCTCAACAATCAGCGTTATCTCAACCGGTATATCATCAAAGTGAACGAGAAACTCGAAACCGGCGGCTATTTCATAGGCTGTTTTGTCACGGCGAAGAAGCGTCACGACAAATATTACACTAAAGGCTATCCGAAATGGGTCGCCCGCATCCGTTTCTCGTTCGATTTCCTGTGGCATCGTATTTGTCCTAAATTGATGCTCACCAAGAAGTTCTATTTTTTCGTAAACAGAAGCGTCAAACGTGCGCTTCCGCGGATGGAGGTATTGGGGCGACTTTATTACTGCGGCTTTGAGCTGTACCGGGAGTTGTATGTAGGCGAAAATTATTTCTTCGTCGCAAGAAAAGTAAAAGAGCCGTGTAATGACCAGCACCCGTCATACGGCCCGCTTATAAAGCTCAACAGGGTGGGGAAGGACGGCAAATTGATACAGGTTTATAAGTTCCGTACCATGTATGCCTATTCGGAATATCTTCAGAAAGAGATGTACGACTCCAACAAACTCGACGATGGCGGGAAAATCAACGATGACTTCAGGATATCAGGTTGGGGCGCGTTCCTGCGGAGATACTGGCTCGATGAATTGCCGATGTTCATCAATGTGCTGAAAGGTGAAATGTGCCTCGTCGGTGTCAGGCCGTTGAGTCCGCACTATTACAGTCTGTATTCCAAAGAACTGCAGGACTTCAGAATAAAATTCAAGCCTGGCATGCTGCCTCCGTTTTATGCTGACAACCCTGTCACCTTGGATGATATTCAGGAAAGCGAGATGCGTTATCTGAAGGCATACGAGCAACATAAATTCCGAACAAAATGGGTCTATTTCTGGAAGATAATGAATAATATCCTGTTTAAAAACAGACGTTCAAAATAGTAGTTTCAAAAATATAGGAGGATGCCAAGTCCTCTTTTTATTTATTTATTACATTGGTGTTATCAAAAAAAACATTATCTTTGCAAATTAAAAATTTAAATGATGAAAATCAAGACGAAATTTTCAATAATTTTGTAATATCTTGATTTTTATTTAATTATAAGTGAAGCCACTTTGGTTTATGTGACCCAAGTGGCGAAGCTGTGTAATAAAAAAGTGCAGTTTTCACGGTTGAATTTGCGATGAAAGAAGATAACTGGGACATTGAAATCAGGCCGAAAGACAGGATGCTATCCGTTGATTTCAAGGAGATGTGGCGTTATCGCGACCTTTACTGGCTTTTTGTGCGGCGTGACATCACGACCATGTACAAGCAGACGGTGCTCGGACCGCTCTGGTTCATCATTAACCCGATAATGGGGATGATAGTGATGGTGGTTGTCTTCGGCGGCGTTGTCGGCATCCCTACCGACGGCGTCCCAGCGACTTTGTTTTATCTGCTCGGCCCCGCAATCTGGGGGTATTTCTCAAGCTGCCTGACATCAACGTCAAATTCATTCGTCACGAATTCCGGCATCTTCGGGAAGGTTTATTTCCCGAGGATGATAATGCCCGTTGTGGCAGTCACGACAAACCTTGTCAGTTTCGGGGTCAACATCCTGCTGTTCACTTGTTTTTATGTTTACTACGTGGCCACTGGCACTCCGATAGCACCGAACTGGATGGCGTTGCTGTTCCCTGTCTTGATTGTGATGCTCGCGTTGCTGGCGATGGGCTTCGGTATGTTAATCTCTTCTGTCTCAACGAAATACAGAGACGTTCAGATGTTTTTCGAATATATCGTCTCGCTGTGGATGTATGTCACGCCGGTCATCTATCCGTTGAGTCTTGTCACAAATCCGAAGTTGCATTTCGTCATGTCGTTGAATCCTGTCACGCCGATAATGGAGGCGGTGAAATACGGGCTTTTAGGTTCGGGCAGTTTCAGCTGGCTATGGCTCGGCTACAGTTTTGTTTTCATGACAATCTTGCTCGCAATAGGGATTGTCGTTTTCAACAGGACACAGAAATCGTTCATGGACACGGTTTAGTTATGGAAAAATTCACGACAGAAATAAAGCCGAAAGATAAGTTGTTCGACCTAGAATTGAAGCAGGTATGGGAGAAACGCTATCTTTTGTGGCTGTTCATCAAGAGGGATCTGACCGTCAAGTTCAAGCAGACCATCTTCGGTTTCGCTTGGTATTTCATCTCGCCGCTGATTTCAACATTCATCTACATCATCGTTTTCAGCCGCGTCGCGGGCATTCCCACCGACGGCATCCCGCAGCCGCTTTTCTATCTGTCGGGCACCTGCCTGTGGAACTATTTTTCGCAGTGTATCGGCAAGACGTCAACCACGTTCCAGGAAAATTCCGGGCTGTTCGGAAAGGTGTATTTCCCGAGGCTTATCTCTCCGATATCGGAGGTCGTGTCACATCTGTTCAGGTTTTTCATTCAACTTTCACTTTTCGTGATCGTATATTTGATTTTCGTGATCAAAGGCGCTGATGTCCATCCGAACTGGTATCTTCTGCTTTTCCCGGTGCTCGTCGTGATGCTCGGAGGCATCGCCCTCGGACTCGGCCTGATTGTCACTTCGCTTACGACAAAATACCGCGACCTGAAGAACTTTTTCAGCGTTTTCGTCTCTCTGTGGATGTACGCCACGCCTATAGTTTATCCTTTGAGCGTCATTGAAAATCAGAAGCTTAAGACGATAATGACGTTGAATCCGCTGACGCCAATCACGGAGGCGTTCAAATACGGCTCGATGGGGGCCGGTGAGTTCAGCTGGGGCTGGCTCGCCTACAGTTTCGCTGTGATGTTGGTGCTTCTTGTCGTCGGGATGCTGATGTTCAACAGGAAACAGAAAATGTTTATCGATACGATTTGATAATGGAAACAGGAAACATAAATCAGGAAACCGTTGCCGTAGTGGGTGCGAGTTACCTTCAGCGGCCGTTGGTCGGGAAGGCGAAGGAGATGGGGCTTCGCGTCTTATGTTTCGCATGGGCTGAAGGCGCCGTGTGCAAAGATATTTGCGACATGTTCTATCCGATCTCCATCGTCGATAAAGATGAGATTCTTGATGTTTGCAGAAAAGAAGACATCGACGGCGTCTGCACAATAGCATCTGACGTGGCTGCACCTACGGTGGCGTATGTTGCCGAAAAGATGGGCTTGAAGGGAAACAGCTATGACTCGGCGTTGAAGGCACACGACAAGATGGACATGCGAGTCGCATTTTCAGAACACGGCGTTCCATGCCCGAAATTCTGGCAGGTGCAGTCCATCGATGACATCAGAAAAGAAGAATTGGTGTTTCCTTTGATTGTGAAGCCCGTTGACCGTTCAGGAAGCCTCGGCGTCACAAAAGTTGAAAGCGTTGAAAATCTCAACGCCGCGATCAAATGCGCATGTGAGAATTCGTTCAGAAAGGCAGCCATTGTCGAGCAGTTTGTCTATGGCAGGGAGGTGAGTGTCGAGTTTATCAGCTACGACGGAATTCATTATCCTTTGGCGATAACGGACAAGGTGACGACCGGAGCGCCTCATTTTGTGGAGATTGCGCATCATCAGCCGTCAACGTTGCCGTCCGAAACGAAGGAAAGACTGTATTCAATTACAAAAAACGCACTCGACGCACTCGGTGTCACCAACGGAGCGTCGCATTCCGAATATAAGATAACCGAAGATGGTGAGATATTCATCATAGAGACCGGCGCGCGCATGGGCGGCGACTTCATCGGTTCCGATCTGGTGCGCCTTTCAACAGGTTATGACTTCGTGAAAGGCGTTATAGAAGTGGCACTTGGAACATTTGAAAAACCGGTTTTGAATGAAAACAACTGCTCCGGAGTTTATTTCTTATGCAGCGAGACTCCTGCAGTTCTGGAATATATAAAAAACCGGGAGAAATATCCGCAGATTGTCGCCGCCGAACTGACTGACAAAGAACTGAAAAAGGTGACATGCAGCGCAGAGAGGAGCGGGTATTTCATTTATAATGGCAGAGAAAGATTTTCTTTTAAATAAATCAACACTTATATGAAAATATCAATTGTCTCTCCAATTTACAAAGGAGAAAAAATGCTTCACCATCTTGTGAATCGTTGCGAGGCTGCCATGTCAACTATTACCGATGATTATGAACTTGTCCTTGTCAATGATTGTTCTCCAGATAATTCATGGGAAGTGCTTAAAGAAATTTGTGCAAAAGACAAGAATGTAAAAGCTATTGATCACAGTCGCAACTTTGGTCAGCATCCGGCTATCTCCACAGGGCTTCGATATGCCACGGGTGATTGGGTGGTGGTCATGGACTGCGATTTGCAAGATCGTCCTGAAGACATTCCTGCGTTGTATGCAAAGGCGCAGGAAGGCTGGGATGTAGTTTTTGCTCGTAGAGGCGAACGCCACGATGGCTTCTTCAAACAATTGGGAGGGAAGATTTTCCATTTGTTCTTCCGTTGGCTGACTGGCATAAAAACCGATAAAAACATTGGTAATTTCAGTATTTTCAGAAAATCGTGCGCGGAAGAGATTGTAAAGATTCCAGATCTGTCACGCTCATTTGGAACTTTGATAAGGCACGTTGGAGGCAGAACAACTTTTATTGACGTTGACAGACCGCAACGTGAAGAAGGCACTACGGGTTATACCTTATCTCGTCTTATGAAACTTGCCTTTGAAAATAGCATTTCAAACAGCAACAAACCATTGCGATTAGTAGCGTTTTTGGGATTTATAATGTCTGTTGTATCCGGGCTGTTGGCACTATATCAAATTATTGCAAAACTTGCAGGACTGATTACGGTATCGGGATATACCTCGACAATAGCATCTATATGGTTTGTCGGAGGGCTGATTCTTTTTGTTCTTGGTACGATTGGACTTTATGTCGGTAAGATTTATGATCAGGTTAAGGGGCGACCTTATTCTGTAGTACGTGAAACAATAAATATCAGTGAATGAGAGGATGTTTTTACTGGTTAAATGTGTGAAACTGGGGGAAAAATGAAACTGGCGATAATGGGAGCCGGCAGGTGGCAGCTGCCTCTTTATCTGAAAGCTATGGAAATGGGGCTGGAAACTTATGGCTTTGCATACGAACAAGGAGCCTTGGCGAAAAATCACGCTGATTTTTTCTATCCTATTTCTTTGGCTGACAAAGAGTTGATTGCCGAAAAATGCAGGCAAATTGGTGTTGACGGCGTAATAACGTGTGCGTCAGATTTTGCCACTGAAGTGTCATGTTGGGTCGCAGAACAACTTGGACTCAACACGAATCCTTGTCAGACGGTTCTTAATATTCACGATAAGGCTTGGGTTCGCGAAAAGACCAAACATCTTTCATCAATTCGGCAACCGCTATCATGTACAGGCAGTCTGGATTCGATATCTCTTCCTTTTTACCCATGCATTGTCAAACCAGTTCGCGGCTATGGAAAACGAGGCGTTTGGTTGGTGAACACCCCGGAGGAATTTGAAAAAATCAAGGCATATTCCGGTTTCAATGACAATGAGGACGCTTTGGCTGAACAATTTATTGCCGGAAAAGAATATTCTGTTGAATCACTTTCGTATCATTCAAAACATTATGTTGTGCAAGTTACCGAGAAGGTGTCAGGCGGGGCTCCTCATTTTGTGGAATTGGGACATCATCAGCCGGCTGACATTTCTGACGCCTGCAGGGAAAAGCTGTCTGATGCGGTGAGTACTATTTTGACGGCTGTCGGCTATACCAACGGGGCTTCGCATGTCGAGCTGAAAGTGACAGAAAATCAAGAGGTTTATCTTATCGACCTTAATCCGCGAGGCGGCGGCGATTATATATCAACGCATCTTATTCAGTTGTCCACTGATTGCGACTATATCAAGGAGATCATAAACATCTCTCTTGATAAATTTGATGAAAACGCTTATCCTTATAAAAACGTTGGGTGTTCAGGTGTGTATTTTCTGACTAAGCAGACGGAGTTTTTGCTGCCATATTTCAAACAAGATCTTACTTGTGTTGTTCAGAAGGAGTATGACAGTAACAACATATCTGAATCTGTCAACAATAATGATAGAAGCGGATATATGATTTACAAGGACACAAAAAAATTATTACTATACTAATTTATCATTATGAAATCAATATTGGTCATCGGCGCCACAGGTAATCTCGGCGCATACGTCGCACTTCATTTTCACAAATTGGGATGGAATGTTTATGCGGCAAGTCGTCGAAAAAATGACAATGGATTCTTTGCGGATTACGGTATTCCATATTATTCCATGGATCTGACCGAAAAAGAAAGTTTTGACAAATTGCCTGCGGATGTTGATGTCGTCGCGGACTTTGCCGGTGATCTCCCTGCTTCGATGGAAGGTTATGATGCAGAGAAATACATTCAAACGATAGTTAATGGGACATTCAATGTCTTGGAATGGATCCGCAGGAATCATATTCCCCGCATAATTTTCCCTCAAACTTTATTTGACGTTCATTATTTATTCGGAACAAAAGAACCTATAAGTGCGGATGCTGAGAGACGTGTTCCTTTGGTCGGTGACCATCAAATGTATGTAATCGCAAAGATGGCAGCCGTAGAGATGATTGAAATGTATCACCGCGAGTTCGGATTGGAGCGTTTTATTGTCAGGCTGTCAAAGGTGTATCAGTATCATCCAAACCATTACACGTTTACCGATGGTAAAAAAACACTTATTAATGACTGGTTCTTCATCTCGAAGGCGGAAAAGGGTGAACCCATTGAAATATGGGGGGATCCGACTCGTGTATTGGAAACTTGTCATGTTGAGGATTTCCTGCAAATCATAGAGAAATGTGCTACGGTTAATCATGATGGCGGTATATATAATATTGGATCTGGTGGTTCCAGTTTGGAGGAACGCATTCGCGCCATAATCGAAGTGTTTGCAAAAGATGGAAATAAGTCGGAAGTATCTTATGCCCCTGAAAAGCCACTGTGTTCTCAATACATTTTGGATATCTCAAAAACAAAAAAAGAACTTGGATATGAACCCAAATATAATTGGCATGATTACTGTGTTTGGTTGAAAAATGAACGCAAAGCACAAAGATTTGTTAAGATTTGGGGTTCGGAGTTGGATTACGAATAATTGACCTTATGAAATCATCATCCAATCTCACCGTGTGCTCTGTGGTAATTCTTCTGTTGGTCTATCTTTTCTATTCCACAGTGTCCATAGCCACCAAGTTCACGTCGCTCCAGGAATTCCTCAGCCTGAGGTATTTTCTCGGGCTTTCAGTCGTGGTTGCCATGCTCGGTGTTTACGCCGTCATCTGGCAGCAGGTCCTCAAACGTATCGAACTCACGACAGCCTATATGTTCAAAGGCATTAGCCTGATCTTTGTGCTGATGTTTTCCGCATTGATTTTCAATGAGACGATAACGGTTTGGAACATTGCCGGCGCAAGCCTGATAGTGGGCGGAATCGTCTTGTTCGCCAAATCTTAGCAAGATGTATTATATTGTAGTCATAACGAGTGTGTTCATTGCGGCTCTATCGCAATTGCTTTTGAAAAGCAGTTCGAGGGACAGACATGCGAACGTCATCCGCGAATATCTCAACTGGAAAGTGATGTGCGGTTACGGCATGATGGGAGTTTCGTTGCTCATGAACATTTTCGCCATGAGCAAGGGAATACAAGTGAAGGAAGTGTCTATCATGGAATCATTGAGTTATCTGTTCGTGCCGTTTTTGTCGTTCCTCGTTTTCAAGGAGAAGTTGAGCTGGCGTAAGATTGGGGCGATAGCGATGATAATGATAGGAGTAATTGTGTTTTTTCAATAAGACTGTATAAAAACGTTACATGCATATTATTTTTAACAAGCCATATCTCACCGGCAAGGAGTCTCATTACATGTATCAGGCGGTATATGCAGGGAAAATCTCCGGCAACGGTGAGTTTACAAAAAAATGCCAGGAATATTTCGAGCGGCGTTACGGTTTCAGGAAATGCCTGCTGACGACGAGCTGCACCGACGCTCTCGAAATGGCGGCTATGCTTTGTGATGTGAGACCCGGCGACGAAGTCATTGTGCCGAGTTATACTTTTGTCTCATCGGCTTTGGCTTTCGTGAGGGCGGGGGCGAAAATCGTGTTTGCCGACAGCTGCGCCGAGAATCCAGACATCGATGCCGACAGGATTGAGGAATTGGTAACACCGAGAACGAAGGTCATCGTTCCGGTTCATTACGCAGGTGTGGCCTGCGACATGGACAAGATAATGGAAATCGCCAATCGTCACAACATTCTCGTTGTTGAAGACGCTGCTCAAGCCGTTGATTCATATTATGTTTCACCGAGGACAGGCGGGAAGAAAGCACTCGGGAGCATCGGACATTTTGGCTGCTTCTCGTTTCATGAGACAAAAAACATCATTTCGGGTGAAGGCGGGATGCTCACGATCAACGACGAGCGTTTCATCCGCCGCGCCGAGATAATCTGGGAGAAAGGCACGAACCGCGCCGAGTTCTTCCGCGGCGAGGTGAACAAATACGGCTGGGTTGACATTGGAAGTTCTTTCTTGCCGAGTGAGGTGGTGGCCGCTTTCCTTTGGGCTCAGATTGAGCATCTTGATATTATTCAGGAAAAACGTAAGATGTTGTGGAACAGGTATTACGGACTCCTTGCACCGGCAGCGGCGAAGGGAATGTTCCGGCTGCCGGATGTCCCGGTTTACGCCACAAACAACGCTCATATATTCTACTTGGTCTGCAACAGCCTTGAAGAACGCACCGCATTGATAAACAAACTGAAAACCAACGATATCGAATCGGTGTTCCATTATCTCTGCCTCCACAGCAGCCCATATTATCACGACAAGCACGACGGACGCGAGTTGCCGAACTGCGACCGTTTCGCCGACTGCTTGGTGCGTATGCCGATGTTCTACGAACTTGGCGAGGACGATGTGGAGAGAATTTGCGGGGTGATAATGAACTGAACAAAGATCATGAAGAAACTATTGGAAAATAAATACTTGTTTCCTGTTTCGGTCCTCTTTGCCGATATATTGTTTTTTATATTGGTATCGCTTTGTCTTCCAATTCGTTATGGCGAGTGTGACGATGTGATAATGTGCATGATCGCGTCAGGCTTGTACACCGGCGTTCCCGACTGTCACCTTGTCTTTGTCAATGCGATATATGGCTGGCTGATATCTTCAATGTATAAACTGACAACAGCGGTTGAGTGGTATTCTGTTTCGTTTGCAATTCTGCATGTCGTTTCAATGACAGTTGTCACTTGCTGTACATTGAAGGATAAAACTATAACAAAAATCCACAAGGCAGTCTTTCTTGTCTTTTTCTATGTGCTGTGGACGAGAATCATTCTGTCGTTCCAGTTTACGACAACAGCCGGTCTGACGTGTTTTGCCGGATTGTTGATGTTGCGAAAGGCTGATGCGCCGCCGTTCTCAAAATGTTCAGACATAATTATCGGAGCGGCATTGATCATCATTTCGTCACTGATAAGATTTTCGTCAATGGGGATGATTGTTCTGCTGTTTATCCCGCTCATATTATTTGACAACGGCCTGCACTTAAAAAAATACGTTCCATATATCATTATCTTCTTTTCTGTCATATCACTGAATTTTGTTGACAAATTTTTTTACAACACTCCGGAATGGAAATATTATCTTGAATATAATTCGGTAAGATCAAAAATACAGGACAATCCGAATACTTATCGGTTGGACATCAAATTGCCGGAAAACGTGTCATATTACGACTTTTGCATGTTCCGGGGTTTTGAAGGAGATCCGAATGTCATGACCTTGGATGTGATAAAAGACTTGTATGATTCAAATTATAATGTCGGGGTAATCGACAAGCTTGGCAATTTGGGCACATTGAACAATTATCGTCTGGTTACGGCGATGATGGCTGCGTTGTACATTGTTCTTATTATTTCCATTAAAAACAGAAAATTCAAGTTGGTGTTATCGGCGACATTGTTTGTTTTATTGTTTGTCCTGATATTTTTATGCTTGGATCATTATGTGAAAAACAGGGTTTTTGTATGTTGTCTGTTCCCTGTGATATATGTTGCGATGGTATCGATGCCATATTTTTTTAAGAAAAAAATACTGTACGTGTTTTCAGTAATTATTATGCTGTTGATTTCGGCGAAATATGTCAAACAGACTTCCGTCGCTGTCAGTAATTATGAAGACACCGAAAAATTATTTTCAAATAACATGAAATGTCTGGAAATGTATGGTGAAACGAAAAACATTATCATGGGATTAAATACGGAAAGCCTGAATCCGTACAAAATCCATGATGAATTGTCCGGATACAATATAAAATATAATAGCTGGCTGTCGGGCTGCCCATTGAACAGAGGTTTTTTTGAATCATATTTGGATTATATTGACAATGAAATATTGCTGCTGAATGTTGATACTGACGTAATAAGTGATTGTATAAGTGATAATTACGGGGTGGAAGCTGAAGCTGTAGTGGTCGCGGAATATGGTGAATGTAAATTGGAGAAGTTAGTTCGTGCCAGTTCGGCAAATTATAATGATACCGTTCGATAATTGTTTGAATTTGATGAATTACAAAAAAATATTTGTTGAAATATTAAAACATGACCGCAATAGAATTTGAAAACATATCAAAGCAGTACCGTTTGGGATTGGTGAGCACGAAAACACTAAGCCACGACATCCGCAGGTTCTGGATAACCAATGTCAACCTTCACGGGAACGGTTTGAATTACGCCTCGGAGCGTAACTCCAAATAGTGTAACAATGAATCCTTTTAATTACATATCAATAGCTCGCGGGGATGGCTTTTACGACCGTGCCGAAGAAACGGAGCGGTTGGTGAAGACTTTGTCGGGCGGCAACAACATCGTTTTGCTTGCGCCTCGCCGTTACGGAAAGACATCGCTTGTCTTCAAGGTGATGGAGGAGTTGGAGAAACAAGGTGTTGACTGTGTGTATTTCGACATGATGCCGGTCTATTCATTGGAGTCGTTTGTCGAATTGTTCACCTCTGCGTTGTACCGGAAGCAGACCGCGAAGGAGAAGTTCTTGAGCATCGTCTCAAAATTGAAGAATATCAGGCCGAAGCTCACTTTCGATCCGGCAGGAAACGCCGATTTCAGCATTGACTTTAACGAGCCTCGTGTTTCGGTCTCCACTGTCGCCGACGTTCTCGACCTGCCTGAAAAGATGTCACAGGACGGGCGGAAGATAGTCGTGGTTTTTGATGAATTTCAGGAGATACGCAGGTTCGGTAAGTTCGGCTTGGAAAGTCTGATGCGCAGCAAGATACAGTTGCATCATGCCGCCAACTATCTTTTCCTTGGCAGCAAGACACATCTGATGCAGGACATGTTCATGGCGAAGAACCGCCCGTTTTACAATTCGGCAATGGTGATGCAGCTGTCGGTGTTACCAGAAGCTGACACATGCCGCTTCCTTCAAAACAGGTTCGCTGCGTCAGACATCAGGATTGACGAAACTATGTGCCGTCATCTTATTTCACGTGCCGACAATATACCTTATTATATACAATTGATCGCAGCGGAAGTCTGGCAATACATGACTCCTGATCTGCATGATGTAACAAAAGACATTGTTGACGAGTGCTTCGCAAGGGTGATAGAACTTAAACATGATTATTATTTTGAGTTGTTTGACCGGTTTTCTCCGGCACAGAAACGTCTCTTGCAATCCATAGCACGGTCGGGAGAGAATATTTTCTCCTCGGAGTATATTGCAAACAACCGTTTGGTCGGAGCCTCATCCATACAGAAATCGCTTGCGGTGCTGATAGAATCCGGCTTGGTTGAACGCTCCGATTCGACATATTTCATCGGAGACCCGTTCTTCAGACGTTTCTTGCTACAGTGAAAACGGATTTTAAAATTGAGAGAATTAACAGGTAACTGAAAAACATGACCGCAATAGAATTTGAAAACATATCAAAGCAGTACCGTTTGGGATTGGTGAGCACGAAAACACTAAGCCACGACATCCGCAGGTTCTGGATCACCAATGTCCTGGGGAAGGAAGACCCCTATTTGAAAATCGGCGAGACCAACGACCGCTCGACGAAAGGCAGTTCCGAATATGTCTGGGCTTTGAAAGATATCAATTTCAAGGTTGAGCAGGGCGACGTCCTCGGCATCATCGGCAAGAACGGTGCCGGAAAGAGCACGCTGCTGAAGCTTTTGTCGAAAGTCACAGGCCCTACGACGGGTGTAATCCGTGCGAAAGGCCGCATCGGCTCCCTGCTCGAAGTGGGAACAGGTTTCCATCAGGAGATGACCGGCCGCGAGAACATTTATCTCAACGGGGCCATTCTCGGAATGACAAAACATGAAATCTCAAAAAAACTCGATGAGATCATTGATTTCTCCGGCTGCGAGCGTTACATCGACACGCCGGTGAAACGTTATTCTTCGGGCATGATGGTTCGTCTCGGCTTCGCAGTCGCCGCCCACCTCGACCCGGAGATTCTCGTGGTTGACGAGGTGCTGGCAGTGGGCGACGCCGAGTTCCAGAAGAAGGCCATCGGCAAGATGCAGGAGGTTTCGAGCGGCGAAGGCAGGACGGTGCTGTTCGTGAGCCACAATATGGCTTCGGTCAGGAAATTGTGCAAGACGGGCGTCGTGCTTAAAAACGGAAGCGTTGATTTCACAGGGACTGCTGATGATGCCGTAGAACATTACATGACACTTGATGTTTTCCGGGAAGAATATTTCAAGGACATCACCGAAAAAATGCGTAATCCCAATATGCTGAAATATGTCTATTTTGAGAGAATTGCCTTTGCTTCCCAAAAAAACAAGTTCGCGTCAAAAGAGCCGATCGAGATGGAGCTTGATGTGTGTGCAACGCGAGATGTGCCTGAGGCAAGGATAAATTTCACGATCTTCGGACTTGATGACATTCCTGTCGGAGGAGTCTCCAATGTGCAGACGTTTTCAATTAAAGCAGGCGAACATAAAAAGATCGGTCTGACAATTAAAAACCATAATTTGGCGTACGGTGACTACAAGATGTCGTTCTCAACAGGGATCGGAAACTATACAACCGGCCAGAAAGATTACGATATTGTTTGTAATATTTTGAAATTCAGAATTGAAAGGACGGATGTGTCCCAAAATGAGAATTTTGTCCAGTGGAATCCTTGTTGGGGAAGGATAATGTTTGATTCAGAAACGGTCGTTCTATGAAAATCTTCTCGGTAATCGTCACCTACAACGGACGGAAATGGTACGACAAATGTATCGGAAGCCTGCTGGAATCGTCGGTTCCGGTTACTCCGATTGTTGTTGACAATGCGTCTTCCGACGGTGCGGTTGATTATATAAGGTCCAGATTCCCGTCGGCGATTGTAATTCCTTCCAATGAAAATCTCGGTTTCGCCAAAGCCAACAACATCGGGATACGCTACGCCATTAACCACGGTGCTGACTATGTGTTTCTTTTGAATCAGGATGCCTGGGTTGAGAAGGATACGGTTGAGAAATTGGTCGGATCTTTTGAAAAACACGAAAACATCGGCATCGCATGTCCGATAAACCTTAATGCCGCGAAAACCGCAATGGATTACAAATCAGTCACTGACATGCCTGGCGACTATGTGTCGGATCTGTATTTCGGCAATGTGAAGGATGTCTATGACGTGAGGTTTTTCTGCGCGGCGTCGTGGATGATAAGCGCGGATTGCATCAGGAAAGTCGGCGGGTTCGACACAAATCTTTTCAAACATTACGGTGAGGACAACAACTACTGCCAGAGAGTGAAATATCATGGAATGAGGATCGTCGTCAACACCCAGTGTACAATGTGCCATGACAGGGAGTTCAGGAAAATTTATGAAGGCGAATACAGAAACAGGAATTTCAAGCAGAACGACACTTCGCGCAGGATAGAATTCGGCGATATCACTTCGGATATTGATATCGACTCCTTTATCAATTCCCTGAAAAAAAGCATCAGAAAATCATATACGAGATTCAGATTCTCGAAGATTGAGCTTTATAAAAACGAACTTGCATTTTTCGAAATGGTGAAAAAATCGAGAGATGCTAACTCCCAAGGCGGGATGGTCTGGCTTTAGTCTGTGAATCAATCAGTTGGAAATGCTGCTATATTGTAAACATTCAGGCCAGTTGTGCAATCGACTTTGGTCATTGGTCCCGGCAGTGGCTTTCGCTTTGAAACACAAGGCGACGTTGCATGTGTTATTTGCCAATGAAGATTATTTGCGAAATTTTGGTGAAATAAAGAAAAACAAACATGTCAAATTTTGGCTGACAAATAAAAAATGGCATAAGAAAAGGCTGATGCAATGGTTTGAGAATTTCTCTGAACGGAAAGGCCGGGAAATTCATGGAGAACTTGACCTGATAAAAAAAACAGGATTCGGTTTCAGGTTTATCAATGGTTGGGAACACCGTAATGATGTTTCGTATATACCGGAATATAAAAATCAAATAAGGGAATTGTTCGCTTTTGACCCGGCTGTCAGGAAAAAAGTTGATGATTTTCTGGAGGATTTTGATGGAGTGACAATTGGTGTCCATGTGCGTCGCGGCGATTACAGGCAATGGCGTGACGGCAAGTATTATTTTGATGATGAAACTTATGCAAGAATCATGTTGTCATTAAAAAGTCAGGTTGCTGAAAAATTGCAGAAACGGTGTAGATTCATAGTCTGCACAAACGGGACGTATAATCATTCCAATTCTGCATTGGACATCATGCAAATGCCTGGAACAGATGCGATTACCGAAATATGTGCTTTAAGCAGGTGTGACTATATCGTCGGCCCGCCAAGTACATACAGCCAGTGGGCTTCGTTCATGGGTGACACGCCTCTCAATTTCATTTTAAATGCCGATGAGATGCCAAGAATTGAAGATTTCAGTCCGATAGTGCTTATGAACACTTTTGGAAACGGACGGAAGTTGATTGACATCGTTGATGAAAAGAGTTTCATCGTCGCATGATTGCATACCGTGATCAAAATTTTTTAAAAACATTGTTTCAACCCATTATTATCTTTTTTGGATAATCTTTTTTAGATAAAAACCATGGTTTTATTTGATGGAATTGAAAATAATGTTTACTTTTGCGGCGTAAAAAAAAGATGAAGCCATGACGATAAAGATAAATCCCTTCGTTACATACGGATATGAGTCGGCGGAGTATTTCTGCGACCGAAAGAAAGAATGTGAGCAGCTGACCCGATTGCTGACCAACGGCAACAACGTGGCTCTGATTTCGCCGAGGAGAATGGGGAAGACGGGGCTGTTGCACCACTGCTTCAATCAGGAAGCTGTAAGTAAAAACTACAACACGTTTCTTGTTGACATATACGCGACGAAAAACATGTCTGACATGGTTTACCAGATGGGGCAGGTCATAGTTCGCGGACTCAGGCCGTGGGGGCAGAAGGCCATTGACAAGTTTCTGAACATCGTGACGTCATTGCGCACGGGAATATCGCTCGACGGCATGGGGAATGCGAGCTGGAACCTGGAGATAGGCGAAATCAAGCGGCCGGTTTTTACGTTGGAGGAGATATTCTCGTATCTGCGGCAGGCTGAAAGGCCGTGCATCGTGGCGATTGACGAGTTCCAGGCTATATCCAGCTACCCCGAAGCGAATGCAGAGGCAATGTTGAGGGGGCTTGTGCAGGAATGCAGGAATGCGGTCTTTGTGTTCTCAGGGTCGCAGCGGCATATCATGAACGAGATGTTCTCGTCGCCGGCGCGTCCCTTCTATCAGAGCGTCTCGGTGATGAACCTGCCGCCTATCGCATTGGATGAATATGTGAAATTCGCGAGACACCATTTCGAGGCGAACGGCAAAAAGATTGATGACGGGGTGGTTGAAATGATTTACGACAGGTTCGACGCCACAACGTGGTATGTCCAGAAGATGCTGAATGAACTGTATTCACTGACACCTGAAGGAAGTCAGTGCCAGCTTGAGATGGTTGACATGGCATTGGAGCAGATACTTGGATCATATACGCAGACATATCAGGACATGCTGATACAGATGTCGGTCAAGCAGGCGTCGCTGTTAAGGGCCATAGGCCAGGAAGGCAAAGCGAGCCAGATAACCGGCAGCAAGTTCATCAAAGCGCATCATCTTGATTCGGCAAGCAGCGTGCAAAAGGTGAGCAAGGTGCTGTTAGACAAGCAGATAATCACTCAAAACGGAGGAGTGTATGAAATATACGACAAATTCATGTCCTTGTGGCTGAAAAAACAGGCTTTATAGGATTTGACCTGCGCAGATTGTCTGATAACAGGTCAATGCCGTACTGATTTTTATACTAATTTTAAATGACTTTTTAAATGATTAACTATTCCATAATAATCCCCCACAAAAACACACCGGACCTGCTCCGCAAGTGTCTGGATTAACATTTAGTGCTTCATAAGATTATTAATATGACAAAAGAATGGTATTTTGACTATAACAGTAGATTAAATCGTAAATTGGTTTATCATCTTGGATATGATGCAGGATTCTTTTCCGAGTATAATAATATGTTGTTTGCGATGATGTATTGTTTGACCCATAAGATACATTTTAGTATTTATTGCGATGATGCTAATTTTGGATTTGAAAAAGGATGGCAAGATTATTTTGAGCCATTTTTTGAAGAGGTTCATGATGATTTTCATCATGTTAATAATTATAGGTGTTTTGAAAGGCCTATAACATCTGATTTTGTTGTTTTTTTGAAAAGGGTGTTTAAAGCAGCCTTGAAAATGAATAAAAAATATTACAGACCATATTATAAATTTGAGGAAACGGAAATTGTAAAGAAACATAAAAAGGAAACCAAAATTGATTTATATACTCAAGATATATGGAATGATTTGATACAATATCCCACAAGAAGAGTTATTACAAACCCATACGATAATTCCAGTGTTTGTGAATTTGATTTTTTGAATATGTTAGATGCGATGGCGTGGAAATTCAGTGAAAAAACAAAATGTGCCATTGACAATATTCTCGGAGCATTAGAAGTGCCAAAGGATTATGTTGGGATACATGTCAGAAGAGGTGATAAAATAAAAGAAGCATCTTTCGTGTCAGTTGATAATTATATGTCAATTCTAAAAGATAAAAGTGAAATAAAGAATGTATATGTTGCAACAGATGACTATGGTACAATAAAGTTGTTGCGTGCCAATTATCCTGAATATAGGTTTTATTCACTTACAAAAGAAGTTAGTGCTGGTTACGATCAGACAGCTTTTGATAATCTGGAAAAAGGGAAAAAACAAACCCACATGATTTCGCTTTTTGCTGATATTGAGATGTTGGCAAGTGCAAAGTGTTTTGTTGGAAGTTATTCTTCAAATGTTGGTTTGTATATTGCAATTAGACGTAATAGAGAAAATTGCTTTTATGTTGATTACAAATCCGAATATTTAAATGATTAATTATTCCATAATAATCCCTCACAAAAACACGCCGGACCTGCTCCGCAAGTGTCTGGATTCAGTTCCGCGGCGCGACGACATCCAAATCATTGTCGTTGACGACAATTCTGATGCCGGCAAGGTCGATTTCGGGCATTTCCCCGGGATGGGCGAGCCGCATACCGAAGTCTATCTCACAAAAGAAGGCAGAGGCGCGGGCTATGCCCGGAATGTCGGGTTGGAACACGCAAAAGGGAAGTGGATTCTGTTCTTGGATTCAGACGACTTCTTCCATGAATGCGTCTCTGAACTGATGGACAGATGCGTTGACAAAGATGCAGACGTGATCTTCTTCAAGGCTGATAGCATTAATCTTATTGACGGAACTGATGGGCACCGAGGGGATGAATATACGGAAAGAGTTGACATTGCAATAAAGAATAAAAATTATCAATCAGTCTTGATGTACTCTTGTCCCTGGGGGAAAATATTCAGTTTTGAATTTTTAAAAAAACACGGGATAAAATTCAATGAGGTAAGATATAGCAATGACGTTGTTTTCATGGCTAAAGTGGCGTTTTATTCGGGAAAATATGATGCAGTGGATTTGACGGCGTATTGTATTTCTGTGTCAAAAGGTACTTTAACAGGAATTGCAAAGCCGGAGTCATGCTTGATTAGGTTAAAACAGGATCTGGAAGGAATTAGGCTGTTGAAGAAAAAATTCATGTTGTCTCGATACGATAAGTACTGGTATTTTTGTACATGGAAAGGTGTTTATGATACAAAGCTAATTAACGGATTATTATATTATCCACAAATGTTATGTTTGTTGGGTTCGGATTTTTTACTTGATTCGTTTAGGTTTTTTAATAAGAGACTAAAAAAAAATATTAGACATTTTATTAATAAATGAAAATTTTAATATCAAAGAACAGGTTTATGGACTATTGGTGTCGCCTGAATGGAAAACTTTTAGGCACGGTGTTCTATTATTATCTGTACCCGTCATATTGGCATTATCTGTTTCATTTTGTGAAGAAACATAATTCCGAGAACTATTTTTCGGCGGTTCCGAACAGAGGTGCCGGAATTGGCCATCAGATGTCAAATTGGAATTCAGGTCTGTGGTTCTCAAAGCAGTTTAATTTGCATTATGCACATACTACTTTTGCGCAGGATGTTTGGGAAAAATTCTTGGGTTTTGGAGAGAATGTGCCTCATGTAAAATATTTACAGCAAAATGGTTATAAAAAGGTTCGTCTGCCTCTGTTTGATGAAAGAAAACCGCAGGAAGTTGAACTGACTCGCCGTATAATCGATTCGTATGGTAAGAAGAAAGTGGTTTTTGTCGCCGAACAAGACCAACGATACAACGACCAATATGGAATCGCAGACGACATCAGAAGATTTTTCTATATGGCAAAAGCCAGAGAAAATGACGTGGATATTTATGACCACAATAATTACAACATCGCGATTCACGCACGCAGGGGAGATATTGTTATTGGCCAGACCAACAATGACCCTAATCTGACAATGAGATGGTCGTCAAATTCATATTTCGTGAACGTATTGAAGAAAGCTTTGGATGGAATCGTTAAAACAGACAAGCCGATTCATATTTATCTGTTCTCTCAAGGAAAAGAATCCGATTTTCCTGAATTTGAGCAATTCGCCAATGTGCATTATTGTTTGGATATGAATCCGCAGCAGACTTTTCTTGGTTTCATCAATGCTGATTTATTGATTACGAGCAAAAGTTCATTCTCATATAAACCTGCATTGATCAGTGACAATTTGAAAATTTGTCCGGCAAATTTCTGGCACAGCTATCCTGAAGATAGCTCGTGGATTTTGGCGGATGATGATGGAAATATTATTAGAGGAATAAAAGACTGAAACATTATGCAATCACCGCTTCTTTCCGTCATCATCATCTCCCATAACCAACGCTCCGAGCTGCGGCGTTGCGTTGACAGCGTGCTTGCCCAGGACATTCCGTTTGAATACGAAATCATCTTGAGCGACGACCGCTCAACCGACGGCACTTTCGAGCTGGCGCAGGAATATGCCGCGAAGTATCCTTTCATAACGGCTTCGCAGTGCAACTCCGATGAGTGCGACCCGGCCAACAACTCGCAGCGCAGCGGCTGGAACAGATGCAACGGCTACAAATTGGCGAAAGGCAAATACATCGCCCATGTCGATGCCGACGATTATTTCCGTAAGGGTTCAAAAGTCTATGAGAAACAGGTGATGATGCTCGAAAAGCATCCGAAATGCAGCCTGTGCATGGAGAACGTCTGCGAACTTGTGGAAGGCGCACCGGAAGACAGCGGGACTCCCTGGTACAAACAGAAATTTGAAGATGGCCGGATATTGACAAAAGAAGAATACATCGGGAAGGAATTGTTCATTCTGAATCAGGCATTTATACAGAGACGTAATCCCGATGCGAACCCGGTCGAATTGTACGGAAAGCGTTATGTCGATTCAGTGATTACATATCATCACCTTCAGTTCGGAAACATAGTGTGCGTCGGCGACTGCGACTATATGTACATGAAACATCCCGGTGCTGTCACGACCACGATGAAATCAGCAGACCAGGCGATTCTATGGAATATTGCGGTTTATATCTCCGCTTTGATACCGTCTTTAGCGGACAAATTTATAAAACTCAACGGCTCTGAATATCTCCGCATGATTAATCTCGTGCGGCACGGTCACAGGATAAGCGATTCGGCGAAACAGTCGATTTCGGATTTGGATGTGTTTGTTTATGAATGCATTAACAAAACAAGGTTGTCTTTTTTTGAAAAATTGAGGCTGAATATTGCAAGAGCGATTTTGGTTGCGCAGCAGAGATGGAATGTGACCTCAAAACTGAGCAGGAAAATAATATCCAGACTTGTGATAAAATAGATTTTGAATTTATGGATGATTCCAAACAAATAACCGTCACGTCGCCGCTTCTGCCGCCTCTTGAAGAGTTCATCCCGTATCTTCGGGAAATCTGGGACAGCAAGTGGATCACCAACGGCGGGCAGATGCACCAGCGTCTCGAAAAGGAACTCGCCGAATATCTCGGCGTTGAATATATTTCGCTTTTCACAAACGGCACGTTGCCGCTCATGACGGCTTTGCAGGCTCTGAGGATAACGGGCGAGGTGATAACGACTCCGTACAGCTTCGTCGCCACGTCGCACGCAATCTGGTGGAACGGACTTCAGCCCGTCTTCGTTGACGTTGACCCGAAAACAGGAAACATCGACCCCGACAAGATTGAGGCGGCGATCACTCCGCGGACATCGGCCATAATGCCGGTTCACGTCTATGGAAACCCATGTGATGTGGAACGCATCGATGAGATCGCGAACCGTTACAACCTTAAAGTGATATATGACGCGGCGCATGCTTTCGGCGTGAAAATCAATGGGAAAAGCATTCTCGAATACGGCGACATCAGTACTTTGAGTTTCCATGCGACAAAGACCTACACGACAGTCGAAGGCGGCGCTTTGGTTTGCCGTTCGGCGGAGATGAAACAGAAAATCGACTATCTCAAGAATTTCGGCTTTGAAGACGAGACGGTGGTCGTCGCCCCCGGCATCAACAGCAAGATGGACGAGGTGAGGGCCGCGTTCGGACTCGTGAACCTCAAGCACGTTGACGAGGCGATTGAAAAACGTCGTAAAGTGGTTGAGAAATATCGCAAGACCCTTAAAGACATCGACGGGATATGTTTTTTCGGGGAATTCCCGAATGTCGTCTATAATTACAGTTATTTCCCAATCTTTGTCGATTCGAAAAGATACGGCATGACACGCGATGAATTATATGGTAAAATGCGGGAGAACAACGTCTTGGGCAGAAGATATTTCTATCCGTTGATTAGTTCGTTCTCGCCATACAGAAGCTACAAATCAGCTGCCATTGAAAATCTGCCTGTCGCTAACAAACTGGCCGACAGTGTGATATGTCTGCCGTTGCATCCCGGATTGAACGAGGATGATGTGGAAAGGATAATTGGTTTAATCGAAAAAAAATGACATTATGAAACTCGCAATAATGCAACCGTATTTTATGCCGTATTTGGGATATTTCCAGTTAATAAATGCAGTTGATGAATTCATACTTTATGATAAGGTAGCGTATATTAAGAAAGGCTGGGTGAATAGAAACAGAATAGGAATTGTTAATGAATCTGATGAGCTGATTGTTGTTCCTGTTATTAATTCATCATCAAATATATTGATTCAGGATATACGCATTGACAACACGCAAAAATGGGTTTCAAAAATATTAAATCTCATATATTTTAACTACAAAAAAAGTGTATATTTTGAAGAAATATATTCATTGATACAAAAGTTGCTCAATGTCAGGTATGAATATATTCGTGAACTAAATGCTGCAACTATATTGGAAATTGCAAATTTTCTTGAAATTAATACGAAAATTATTTCTGACACATCCAAATATATCGACTTGGAGAGTCATTTGAATAATGGAACGTATGGGATTTTTTTCATTGATGAAGTAGTTCCGGAACGAAAAAATGCACGAATAATAGAAATATGCCGAAATGAAAACGCTTTAACGTATATTAACCCAATTGGCGGTACCGCCCTGTATGATAAGAAAATTTTCAGCTTGTATGGTATTAATTTGGAATTTGTTAAGATGTGCGATCTTAAATATTCTTATTTCACGAAAGAATTCATCCATAGCCTTTCGATTATTGATGTCCTGATGCACAATGGCAAAGAAGGAACGAAAGATTTGTTGAATAAATACACATTGGAATAATGATTGAACCTCTTTTGTCGATAATAACTATCACCTACAATCAAGAACAATTCATTGCCAAAACCATTGAATCTGTTCTGATGCAGAAAGTCGATTTCCCGATTGAATACATCATTGCGGAGGATTGCAGCACCGACGGCACATTGGCGATATGCAAGGATTATGCCGAAAAATATCCAGACATCATCAGAATCATAACATCTGAGAAAAATGTCGGCGGCATTGAAAATGAACGCCGAGCGATGCTTGCCGCAAAAGGGAAATACGTGGCGTTGTGCGAGGGCGATGACTATTGGACCGACCCGTTGAAACTCCAGCGGCAGGTTGGTTTCCTTGAGTCACACCCAGATTACAGCGTGACTTTTCACAGATATAAAATACATTATCTCAATGACGACAGATGGGTGAATGATGATATCGGATGTCTGTTTGAAGGGAAAGATGTTGAGGGCGTTGAGATAAATACGTATATGTTCCTGCATCGTTGGATTACGCAGCATCTGACAATGGTTTACAGGAAAAGTGCCTTCGACACAAACCTTATCGACCGATACAAATATTACCGCGATTCACATCTCATTTATCATCTGCTTGAAGCAGGCAAAGGCTACATATTCGCATTTGATGGCGGAGTTTATAACAAGACCGGGGATGGCATTTATTCCAAACTTTCAATGTATGACACGCAAAAGGTTCAAATCGCTGTCTTTGAAGAGCTTTGGAAACAGAATAACGACAATCGGGTTAGAGAAATGTACGCGATGAATATCCGTTATCTTATTGAAACATCCAAGCATGACAAAGAACATAAGAGGGAATTGGCCAAATATGCTTGGAAACTGTTCAAAACAGATAAAAAAATAAAGCCTTTGTTTAAGTTGTTTTTGGAATTTTATAAAATAGATGAAAAAGGCTATAATTGTAAAAAATAGATGAAAAAGGCTATAATTGTAAAAAATAGATGAAAAAGACTATAAAGTATGAAAGGCATAATAACTGCTGATGTGGTGGGATCCACGAAAATACCGCTTGAAAAAAGAGAGATACTGCCGAATACATTGCAAGAATTGGCGGGAGAATTACAGAAGTTCAGCGTGTTGAAACTTGAGATGTACAGGGGCGACAGCTTTCAGGTGGTGGTAGATTCTTATGAAAAGACGATTCTTATTGCAGTTCTTTTAAGAATAGGTTTGATGCGTAAAAGCCCTGATTCAGAATACCTGATAGATGCTCGGATGTCTGTCGGTATAGGTGAAGTGGGGTTTGAATCTCAGTCTGTCGGGCAATCAGATGGAGAGGCTTTTGTGTTCTCTGGCCGCGCATTTGAGAAAATGGGGAAAAAACGTCTCGTTATTCAGACAGCCAATACGAAAGTCAATGAAGAACTAACGGTGTTGGTTTCGGTACTTGATGACCTCTTGTCGGATCTTTCGTTAAGTAAGAGTGAAACGGTGTTTGAATATTTATTGCATCCAGATGCGACGCAGGCTGATATTGCGGCAAGATTGAGGAAGTCACAGCCAACGATAAATGTGGCATTGCGCACTTCAAAAGCTGACACTATGTGTTTGATTTTGAGAAGGGTTGAGTATGTTTTGCTAAATTATTTGAAAAAATGATGCTTGAGTTATTTTTACGTTTGTTTTGTGCCCATTTGCTGGCTGATTTCTTTCTGCAAAACAAGTGGATGTGCGATAACAAGAAAAAAATTAATAAAGCTAAAGGTTGGCTTGTACATATACTGCATGGCATTATACATGCACTTACAGCCTATCTGCTGGTTGCTGATTGGACATGCTGGTTTGTGCCAACGGTTTTGTTCGTGTCACATTTCATAATAGATGTTTGTAAGTCGGTCGTTTCCAAAGATGGAATATGCGCTTTTATTATTGACCAAATTGTACATGTTGCCGTATTGATTGGTGTCTGTAGGATGGGAGCTGATAGTGTTGTTCTGTCGGAGTTGCTGTGCAATAAGTTTTGGGTGTTGGCAGTGTCGTATCTTCTCATTCTTAAACCGTCATCCATTTTTGTGAATAAATTCTGTGTACAATTGAAAAATTTTAAAACGAACTATTCGGAAATTGAGAATATGAATTTATCCTTGCCACAAGGAGGCATGTACATCGGTTGTCTGGAACGAATTATGATAGTGACTTTCATTATGGCTGGATGTATGGAGGGAATAGGTTTTTTGCTTGCAGCAAAATCCGTTTTTCGTTTTGGTGATTTGCAAAATAAGAATGAAGTGCAAAATACTGAATATGTGCTGATTGGGACGTTTTTGAGTTTTTCAGTTGCAATTGTTGTCGGATTGTTGGCGAGAGAAATAATTTGATTGATGAAATATTGTTGCTCTCTGTTTGCTGCCGACAAAAGAATTGTTTCATATATAAAAAACATCTTCAAAATTCTTGCTTAATAGTCATGTTCAGATATACCCGCAAAATATACCGCAAGCTCCATCGCTTTTTCTTGCGCCGCCGCTTGAAAAACAAGGACTTCACAATTCTTGCCCCGACGTGCATCGCCGGCGTGATGTACCACGAACTCGGACAACGGTTCTTGTCGCCGACGATAAACCTTTGGATGTACGACAAGGATTTCCTGAAGTTTGTCCATAATTTAAAAGAGTATTTGAGTTATGAACTGGAGTTCGTCCACGGCATCGACAAGACACCGACCGCCTATCTGAAAGACATCCTTGTTCATTTCAACCATTATCACTCTGATGAAGAAGCAAGAGAGAAATGGGAGGAAAGGAAAAAACGTGTCAACTACGACAACCTCTATATCATCATGGCCGACCAGCCCGACGGCGGGGTGATCACGAAAGAGGATGTGGAATCGTTGCGTGATGTTCCATGCAAGAACAAGATGGTCTTTACAATAAAAGAGTATCCGCATTTGGATTATGTGATGAAACTGCCGAAAGACCCCGACAAGGATTGCGTGAACATGTATATGTTCGACAAGTCGAAGATTCTCGCCCGCTACAGATGGGAGCGCGAATGGGATTTTGTAAGTTGGTTAAACAAATAAGCAATGCCGTTATTTTCAATCATAACTGTAAACAAAGACAATCTCGAGGGACTGAAACGGACCGCGGAAAGTGTTGTAAATCAGACTTTCAAAGACTTCGAGTGGATTGTCATCGATGCGGCGTCAACCGACGGAAGCGCGGAGTTCGTCAGGCAAAATGAATCCTACATGTCGTATTGGGTTTCGGAACCCGACGGCGGCATCTACGCCGGGATGAACAAGGGCATCTTGAAGGCTAAAGGGAAATATGTCCAGTTCCTGAACAGCGGCGATGTCTTTGCAGATGAAAATGTCCTGGAGAATGTTTCAAAAAACAATGACGGCTCCGATATATTGATAGGTCGCATGAATTTCTGGACTTACGAAGGCGTTTACCGGAAGGATTATGCGATGAGGCAGCCGCATATCACGTTGTTCTCGCTTTTCCTCTACGGAATATCCCATCAGGCGTCTTTCATCAGCAGGAGACTTTTTGATGAGTGTGGCTTGTATGATGAAACCGTTAAAATCGTCGCTGACTGGAAATTTTTCGTCGAGGCTATTATAAATCATAATTGTTCGTATGAAAACATCCCCGTGACAATCGCCACTTTTGACAGGACAGGGCTTTCGTCACGGAACGGCGAAAAAATGGTGAAGGAGAGGGTGGATGTATTCCGCAAGATGTTCCCTCCGAGAATTGTTGAAGATTACGCATTTGCCTTTGACCATCATTATGATATGTACAGGCTGCAATGGCTTGCCAAGCATCCGAAATTTTATATGTTTCTAAGGAAATTAATCTCTTTGGGGATGAGAAGAGAAAAATAAATTGCAATGAGGAAAGTCAAGAATTTTTGTGAAAATTTTTTTTCGGAGTATAAAAACTTTGGATTCGGCTTTGCATTTTCATATCGTGTTGTCGGACGGTTGAAAGGCAAAATGCATAAAAATGAAGTTGTTACAAGTTATTTGAAGAAACAGCTTTCTTCAGTTATCGAAAAATATTCCGGATACAATGAAGTTCCATCAACCATTGCGGAGGATGCGCCTATATGGGTGTGCTGGTGGCAAGGTGAACAAAACATGCCTCCGATAGTCGCGGCATGTTACCGCTCTTTAAAGAGGCACGCAGGAACTCATCCTGTAAATCTAATCACATTCGAAAACTTAAATGATTACATCACGTTTCCTCCATATATCATTGAAAAACAGAAAGAAGGGAAAATAACACTGACGCATTTAAGTGACATTTTGCGTTTTTCGCTGCTGGCGAAGTATGGCGGGCTTTGGATTGATTCAACTGTCTTTGTCACTGGCGATTTGAATCTGACGGGGAAGAAATTTTTTACGGTTAAATGCAACAGACCCGATGACGGATATTATATGAGCAAATACAGATGGACTGGTTTCTGTATCGGAGGCGACAGGTCGAATGTCCTTTTCCATGCCGTCAGAGATATGCTGTTCGCTTATTGGGATTGTAAAGATAAGCTCATTGAATACCTTATTGTCGATTATCTTATTGATATAATGTATCAAGAAAATCACATCGTAAAAGATATGGTTGACAGCAATCCGCTTAATAACGAGAAATTGGATGAGTTGTTTCATTATATGAACGACACATATAATGATGAGATGTTCAGAAAACTTTGTGAAAGCACATGTCTTCACAAATTGTCATGGAAAGAGGAATATGAAGAGAAAGACGTGGATGGGAGAGAGACATTGTATTCACGGTTAGTTAAAATCAAAAATGAATAATTTGTTTTTCTCCGTCGTCATCCCGCTTTATAACAAAGAAAAATCAATCGCTTCCACGGTTGAGAGCGTTCTGAATCAGACGTTTCAGGATTTTGAGATTATTGTTGTGGATGATGGTTCTACAGATAGAAGCACCTCTGTCGTCAGTTCCGTTCCTGACGGAAGGATCCGTCTGATACGAAAAGAGAACGGAGGCGTAAGCTCGGCGAGAAACGTCGGTTTCCGAAATGCAAAATATGATTATGTCGCATTTCTTGATGCCGACGACCTTTGGGAAAAAACATATCTTGAGGAAATCGCCCGTCTGATAAATGACTTCCCTCAATGCGGCATTTGGGGAACCGGATACAGTTATCTCAACAACGGCAAATATATCAGAGCCGAAAAGACGCTGCCAGACGGTTTCCGTGGAATTATTGAAAATCCGTGGCATGACCATATTCCGCATTCCTATTGTACAACAACAAGTTGCTGCTTGCGAAAAGCGTTGTCTGATGTCGGCGGTTTCGATGAAAGCGTGTGCTATGGCGAGGACATCGACGTATGGTGGAGGATAATGCTGAACTACCCGGCTGCGTATTATAACAAAAGTCTGGCGGTTTACCGCTTCGATTTCGAAAATCGTCTGATGAAAAAACATGTTGATTTAAAAAAATTGTATATTTGCAACTTTGAAAAATACACCGCCTACAGGTCGCAAAATGCTGATTTCAGGCACTTTATAGATCAGGAATGTATGTGGTGGCTGTATCAGTTCAGACTTGCGGGGACGGATAAGTCGGACGTTGGGCGAATCCTGTCGATGATTGACCTTGATGAATACAAGTCATCGTTCAGGTTCAGGTTCAAGCATCCGAAGATTTATAAAGTAATGACATCTTTGAAAAAGATATTGTAATAGATGAAAACTGTTTTGGTTGTCGGCGGCTTCGGTTTTTTGGCCACGAACATAATAAAATATATCGACGAACATCTGTCCGCTGATTATCAGGTTATTGTGTTCGATAAGTTTGCACAGCATCCACATGGTGTCGTTTTTTCTTCCGTGAAAAAGGTTTATGCCGGTGACTTTTCTGATGAGATGTTTATCAATTCGATTTTCAAGGAAAACCACATTGACCTGGTTATTCATGCTTTGAGTACGACGGTTCCGGCATTGTCATTGAATGCCCGCTATGATATTGAGTCTAATCTGTTGCCCACAATCAATCTGTTCGACATAATGGTACGTCATAATGTGAATGACATCGTCTATATTTCATCGGGGGGAGCTGTTTATGGTAAATCCATGAATTTGCCATACAGAGAAGATATGGATGTGATGCCGATAAGTTCGTATGGAATTGTAAAACTTACGATTGAGAAGTATTTGCATCAATATTCTGAGCTGAATGGATTAAGGTCTTTGATATTGAGGCTGTCAAACCCATACGGTCCTTATCATTATTCGATGAAACAGGGAATTTGCAATGTTGCAATGCGAAAAGCCGTTGATAACGAGACTTTTGAAGTTTGGGGGACGGGAGATGCGAAGAAAGATTTCATTTTCGTGACCGATTTCGTCGATATTCTTTTCAGGCTTCTGTCAAAAAACATTTCCGGTGAAGTCTTCAACATCGGGAGCGGCGAGGTTGTTTCGGTTAACAGTATTCTTTCAAAAATAAAGAAGATCGACGCCGGCTTCAAATGGATTAACAAGGAGGCGTCGCAGTACGACGTCCAGCATTTTGAACTTGACTTGACGAAATTGAGGAAATGTATCGGAGACTATCCGTTCACAAAGATGGATGACGGTTTGGATAAGACATATAAATGGTTGAAAAAGAACAAGGATGTTGAAACTCAGCATAATCATAACATTATATAAATCAGAGAAATACATTGCGAAATGCCTCGACAGCGTTTTGGATCAGGACATTCCGGAAACCGACTATGAAATCGTTGTGGTCAACGACGGAAGCCCCGACCGCAGTTATGACATCGCTTTGGAATACGCTTCAAGACATTCCAACATTGTTGCTCTGACTCACGAAAACAAAGGTCTTGCCGGCGCCAGAAACACCGGACTCGACGCTGCAAAAGCGCAGTATATAACTTTCGTTGACCCCGACGATTACATACTCACAAACTCATTTGCCGCCTTGCTTAAGCAGATGGATGATGAGAATCTCGACATGCTGCGCATGAATTACCAGATGGTTAATGAAGACTATCAGGAGATTGAGCGTCCGAAGGTTGCAAGGCTGGTTGATTATTCACCGTGCATAATGGACGGCAAGGAGTTCCTGGCGGAAAGGCTCGGCTACGGTTGTTACGTCTGGACGTACATTTACAGGATGTCAGTAATCAAAGACAACGGAATCAGATTCACACAGGGTATTTACTTTGACGACACCGACTGGCTGCCAAGGGTTTTGTGTGTCGCAAAGCGTGTGAACACCGTTGACCTCAAAAGGTATTTTTACGTTCAGCGAGAAGGGTCTTTGGTGAATACATCCGACATGTCGTCGCATTTTGCCAAACTCGACGGAATGTTGCGGGTTGTGGGCATTTTATGCGGAAGGAAAAAAGAGCAGGAATCGCCGGTTGCCGCCGACTGGTACGGGAGAATGATATCAATGATGTCGTTATCTGTTCTCGACACGGTTTCCTCGATCTGTTTTGAAAGACGTGGCGAATACATAAAGCAGTTGAAAAAACTCGGAGTGTTTCCGTTGAAGCAGCCGCATACGACGAGGAATTTGGCGGTAAAGGTGATGCTGTGCAATATTTCGGCTGATTTGTATTGTTTTACGATCCAACATATAAGGCATATAAGGTAAATGGTTCAGGTGATAAAGGATAGAAAATCTTTGAGAATGTATCTTGATGCAGATAGATTCGCATTAGGTATAAATAGGAGAATTCCAATTGTTGATGCTGTTTGGATTTATGAAAGGACTTTGAGATTTTATGAATATCATAAAAACAAGAATAATATTATCAGGAGATGCTTCTATTCTGTTTTGTTAAGTATTCGTGGTCAAAGATTGGGGTTTTCGATTAGTGGTAATTGTTTCGGCCCTGGTTTGAGAATTAATCATTTCGGAAGTCTGGTTGTAAATTCAAATGCAAGGATTGGCGAATGGTGTGATATTCATCAGGGGGTAAATATTGGAGAAAATGGATGTTTTCAAGATGACAAATTTATAAGTCAGGTTCCAAGATTAGGCAATTATATTTTCATCGGTCCAGGAGCAAAAATATTCGGAGATCGTTTGATTGGTGATAATGTTCAAATTGGGGCGAATGCAGTTGTGAACAAGGATGTTCATGATGGTTGTTTTGTTTATGGAATTCCCAAAACGACACGTGAAAAGATTAGGAAAACTTCAACGATTGCATCGAAGGATTTTGAAAGGATGTTTTTAGAAAATATCCGATATATAAAACATTGATCCTTAACGAATATTAAAGTTATGATACCTAAAATCATTCATTACTGCTGGTTCGGCCGCGGGCAGATGCCTGAACTTGCGTTGAAATGTGTTGATTCTTGGCATAAGCACATGCCTGACTACGAATACAAGTTGTGGAATGAAGATAACTTCGACGTGAATTCAATTCCATATACAAAAGAGGCGTACGAAGCAAGGAAATTCGCTTTTGTGACGGATTATGTGCGTCTAAATGCTTTGTATGAAGAAGGCGGCATCTATATGGACACTGATGTCGAGATTTTGAAACCGTTGGATGATTTGCTTGCTCTTTCGGCCTTTACGGGATATGAAGGCAGCAAGCAGAAACCGCCGGTTACAGGGCTGATGGCGAGCGAGGCTGACGGTGAATGGGTGAAAGAACAATTGGATTATTATCTGAATGACAGGCACTTCATGTTGCCTGACGGTTCCTTGGACTTGACGACAAATACTGTTACTATCACAAAAATAATGAAAAACAACGGATTTGTTCCGAACGGGAAATATCAGGTTTACAAGGATTTGCATGTTTTCCCGGTTGAATATTTCTGCCCTTTGCAGACAACAGGTGAGTTATTAATAACTGAAAACACTTATTGCAACCATCATTTCTGCGGCTCCTGGAATGATGTGCCGAAAACAAAAGCATGGTATGGCTTTATAGGGCAGAAAAACATCACGAGATTGATAAAGCTGAAAAGGAGATTGATCGGTTGACAGAATAGTTTATTAATGAAATGATTAGCTATTATCCTAAAACATTCACAAAAAAGGCGGTGTCGGTTTACATCGTGCTGCTGATGATTATCTCATTGGTATTCACGAAGTTTTCCATGAAGTTTATTTTCTTGCTTTCCGGAATAATAAGTGTCGTCTGCTTCTTCCATTTTTCAAATGTGCTTCCAAAGAAATGGGCGCACGTTCCTGATGCATCCTTTGGTAAGAAACTGTTTATCACGGCTTTGGCAATAAGGGTCTTCTGGGTTTTTATAAGTATTCTTATGTTTTGGGAAATATATGGAGATCTGTTTGACTTTGAACATTTTGACTCTGTGTATTATGATTATTTGGGAAAACAGGGACACAAATTGTTGGTGAAAGGCGGATTCAGAGACAAATTTGAGGCGTTTCTCGTTTTGCCGATTTCCGATCAGGGTTATCCGATATACATAGCATTCATGTATTATCTGTTTAATGATTCGGTTATTCTGCTCAGGTTGGTGAAGGCGATATTCGGTGCATGGACTTGTCTTCTGATATATAAGTTGGGTTCAAGGGAGTTCGGTACAAAAGTCGGTCGCCTGGCTGGCATAATGTGTATGCTCATGCCGAATCTTATTTATTATTGCGCCATTCAACTAAAGGAGGTCGAGATGGTGTTCCTGACTGTACTGTTTGTCGAGCGTGCAAGTGCGATTTTAAAGCAGAATAAATTTGTCGCTTCCCAGACAATCATCTTGGTTTTCACCGGCTCGCTTCTTTTCTTTTTCAGAACCGCCTTGGCCGTCACTTTGTTTCTGGCGTTTTTTATCGCCATCGCATTCACAAGCAGCCGTATCGTCGGAATCGGGAAGAAAATAATAATCAGTATGCTTGTTTTCAGTGTCATCGGCGTGGCTGTTGGTGATACAATGATAGAGGAAATAACAGAGATGTATAACAGCAGAGACAGCCAGGAGCAGAATATGGAGTGGAGAGCAGAAAGGAAAGGCGGCAACAAATTCGCAAAATATGCCAGTCGCTCTGTCTTCGCCCCTCTCATTTTCACCATCCCGTTTTCATCTATGGTGAATATCGAAGGTCAGGAGCACACACAGTTCCTGAACGGTGGCAACTACGTGAAGAACGTCACCTCGTTTTTTACCATCTTGGCGTTGATAACGTTATTGATGAGTGGAGACTGGAGGAAGCACGTGCTGGCAGTCAGCATGCTTTGCGGTTATCTTGTCATCATGGCGATGAGTGCGTTCGCCCAGTCGGAGCGATTCCACCAACCCGTGCTGCCGTTTGAATTGATGTTCGCGGCGTATGCACTTTGCAACCTGAAGAAAAAACATGCCCGGTTTTTTAACATCTGGATGATTCTCATTTTCGTCGCGGAAATCGGGTGGAACTGGTTTAAACTCGCAGGAAGGGATCTGATATAAAAATGAGAGTGTTGTTTGTCGCTTCATATAACAAAGGTTACTTCGCGCCGTTTATAGTTGAACAGGCGAAGTCGGTGGAAGCGGCCGGAGTCGGTGTCGGTTTCTTCGGTCTTGAAGGTCATGGGATTTCCGGCTATCTGAAGTCATTGCCGTCATTGATAAGCAAAATATCAAAGTTCCGTCCGGATGTCATTCACGCGCATTACGGCTTGAGCGGGTTGCTCGCCAATTTGCAAAGACGTGTCCCCGTGGTGACAACATACCACGGAAGTGACATCAATGAAGACGATGTGCTACGTTTCTCCAAAATCGCAATGAGACTGTCGGCATTCAACATTTTCGTTTCACAAAAGAACGTCGATAAAGCCGGCGCAAAGAAAAAGTTCGCCTTGATTCCTTGCGGCGTTGATATTGACAATTTCGAGTTTCAAGACAAAATTGCCGCCCGCAGGAGACTCGGCTGGGCGGAAGATTGCAGAAAAGTGCTGTTCGCCGGTGCTTTTGACAATGCCGTCAAAAACTCCAGCTTGGCGATTGAAGCGGTCTCAAAACTCACGGGAGTTGATCTCATTGAGATGAAAGGTTATTCAAGGGAGCAGGTGGCGACGTTGATGTATGCCTCCGACGCTTTCCTGATGACATCGTTCACTGAAGGCTCGCCGCAGGTCGTCAAGGAGGCGATGG
Source organism: Bacteroidales bacterium (assembly GCA_024400305.1). Taxonomy (GTDB): domain Bacteria; phylum Bacteroidota; class Bacteroidia; order Bacteroidales; family F082; genus Limimorpha. The sequence continues at coordinate 75,919 of JAKSMX010000011.1, forward strand.
CGTGCGGCTGCCCTGTTGTCAGCGTTGACGTCGGCGACGTGGCGGATGTCACAAAAGGCGTTGACGGATGCTATATCACAGAGCGGAATGCTGAAGATGTCGCCCGGAAACTGAAACTTGCATTGAGTTTTGACGGAAGAACCAATGGCCGTGACAGAATCGTTGAACTCGGTTTGACTGACAAATTGGTTGCAAGTAAGATAATTGAAGTCTATAAAAGTGTTTTGAATGATAACACTGAAAGATAATATTAAAGATATCGAATTCGGAAATTGGAACGAATTGATTTTCAATTCTTCAAACTCCACTTTTTTTCAGACGCCACAATGCTTTAGGTTCTACAAGTCGCTGTCGTTCATGAAACCTTTCGTGTTTTCTGTTTTTGAGGACGGCATCATTAAAGGTGTGATTGCCGGTTACATTCAGCAGGAGAAGAACCGGCTGAAACATTTCGTGACCCGAAGGGCGATAATCCCCGGCGGCGCATTGCTCGCCGACGACATCAGCGGTGAGGCTCTGACAAAGCTCCTTCTGAAATGCAGAAGTGAACTGAAGAAGAACGCGATTTATATTGAATTTCGCAACTTCAATGATTATTCCGCACATAAGGAAATATTTGCGAAATGTGGTTTCGCTTACAATGAACATCTGAATTTTCATATCGACACGTCTTCGGAAGATGTCATTCAGGAGAATCTCGGCAAGAGCCGCAAGCGTGACATAAAGACGTCTTTGCGTGACGGCGCCGAGTTTGTGGAAAATCCGTCGCTTGATGACGTGAGAAGTTTTTACGGGATTTTGCGTGAGCTTTATACTACAAAGGTGAAAACGCCGTTGTTCCCGTACGAGTTTTTTGAAAAGCTGTTCACATCCGGCATCGGAATATACCGGCTTGTGAGATTTAACGGTGAGATAATAGGCGGGACGCTGTGCGTCGGGCTGAAAAACCGGGCTTTGTATGAGTGGTTCGCCTGCGGGAGGGACGGTGAGTTCAAGAATATTTTCCCATCGACAATGGCGACATTCGCCGGAATGGAGTACGGCACGCGGAACGGATACCCGCTGTTCGACATGATGGGGGCGGGCAGGCCTGACGAAGGCTACGGAGTGCGGGAGTTCAAGGCGAAATTCGGCGGAAAACTTGTTGAACACGGCAGGTTCGTGTGCGTCTGCCACCCGTTGCAATACGGAATCGGAAAACTCGGAGTCAGGTTTTTAAAAAGAAAGTGATATGGTTGTTCTGATTGATGTCTGTCATACACCGCAGTTTAATTTTTACAAGCCTCTGGTGAAACGTCTGTCCGATTCCGGCGACACGGTTCTCTTGACGGTGATGAATCGCGGCCGCCTGCTGAAAATTGCTAATCATGAAGTCGGCGATTGGCCTGGGGTGGAAGTCGTAAAAATGGGCAACCATAGATTGAACCGCCTTTCGGTGATATTTGAGTCAAACTTCCTGCGCATTTTCCAGATGTTGTTCTGGGGCTTCAACAAACATATCGACATCGTCTATGGCAACGGTTTTATCCCGCACATCTTGGGCTGGCTTAAACGGATCCCTCGTTATGCCTTTGACGATGACCCTGATACGATCGACTTCACTCCAAAAAAATGGTTCTGCACGGAATCAAACTACTGCCTTTGGAAGGAACCTGAAAAACTTAAAAATTCTCCTTCCAACGTTAAGGTGCTTAAGTCGTTGAAAGAGTGGGCGTATCTGTCGCCGAGTGTCTTCAAACCCAATGCCGGTGTTCTGAAGACATACAATGTCGAGCCGAAAGAATACATCTTTGTGAGGGAGGTGACGGTCGGCACGATAAACTATGCCGGGCAGCAGGCTGACAGCATTTTGCAGATAGCTGACAAATTCCCGAAGGGGAGGAAGGTGCTTTTGTCGCTTGAGAAGAAAGACAAGAAAAACCAATATCCGAAAGATTGGATTCTTCTTCAGGAGCCGCTTGAAGATGTCCACTCATTAATATATTACAGTGCCGGACTTATTTCGAGCGGCGATTCCATGGCACGCGAGGCCGCTTTGCTCGGTGTCCCGTCTTATTATCTCGGAATCAGATTCGACATGCCGGCAAATGAGGCGGCCAATAAAGTGGCTGACTTGCAGAATCAGAAGACAATGCCTGTTGAGAAATGGCTCGACAGACTTGCCAAAGACAATGATTCCGCTGAAAGGCAAATTGAGATGAGAAAATATATAAATGAAACATTTACAGATGTTAATGATTATATGTTTAAACTGATACTTAAAGAAAAAAATAAGGAAAGAGAATAAGTGATATGAATATTTCTATTTTTGGTCTGGGTTATGTCGGCTGCGTCGGCATGGGCTGTCTCGCCGCAAAGGGACATAATGTCGTCGGGGTCGATGTCTCGGAAGAAAAAATCAGACTGATTAATGACGGAAAGCCGACTATCGTTGAAAAGGACATTGACGTTCTCATTGAAAATGCGCACCGTCAGGGCATGGCAAAGGCCACAAATGATTATGTTTCAGCTGTCATGGAGACGGACATCTCTTTTTTGTGCGTCGGAACGCCGTCGGCTCCAAACGGACATCTGAACCTCGATTACATAATGCAGACCGCAAGGGAGATAGGGGAGGCGTTGAGGCGAAAGAACACATTCCATGTCGTGGTGATCCGATCCACGGTTTTCCCCGGGACCAATGCAAAAGTGTCTTCGTTGATAGAGGAACTTTCCGGGAAAAAACGCAATGTCGATTTCGCCGTCGTGTCAAATCCGGAATTTCTGCGTGAAGGGACCGCCGTCAAAGATTACCTGAATCCGCCGCTTACTGTTTTGGGCTCCGAAAGCGAAGAGGCCATCGGGATTTTGAAAAGATTATACGAGACAAGTGGCGCTCCAATCGAAGTCGTTGACATCAAAGTTGCGGAAATGATAAAATACGTCAACAATTCATATCATGCTCTGAAGGTCGTGTTCGGAAACGAAATAGGCAGAATCTGCAAGGCTTTAAATATTGATTCACACGAGGTTATGCGTCTGTTCTGCATGGACAGGCAATTGAATATCTCACCGTATTATTTCATGCCTGGTTTTGCGTACGGCGGAAGCTGCCTTCCCAAAGACCTGAAAGGCTTGAAGACACTCGCCCATGATCTGTACCTCGACACCCCGGTGCTGAACGCAATCGACGAGAGCAATCAGGTACATCTGCAATCAGTCATTTCATATATCGAAAATGCCGGGAAAAGAAAAATCGGCGTCCTCGGCCTGAGTTTCAAATCAGGCACCGATGACATGCGTAACAGCCCTGTTGTCAATGTGATAGAACATTTTCATGGCAAAGGTTATGAGATCAGGATTTATGACAGAAACGTGTCGATAAGCCGTCTCATGGGGAAAAACAAGAGCATTATCGCCGAAAAACTTCCGCATCTGAATGTCATGCTTCAGGATAATTTGGAGGATGTCACAAACTGGGCGGAACTGTTGGTCATTTCAAACAAAGACGAGGCGTTCAAGACGATACAACCGAAAAATGGACAGCTTGTATATGACCTTGCGAGAGTGAGTGGAATCGAGAATTACGAAGGCTACAACGGGTTGTGCTGGTAATGTTTTTATTCTTATTTAAATCATAAATATTTGAAAATCAAGATTCTGACAATAATCGGCGCCCGTCCGCAGATCATCAAGGCGGCGGCGGTTTCGCGTGCGGTGCGGAATTGTTTTTCCGACAGGATTGAGGAGAAAATACTGCACACGGGCCAGCATTACGACACCGGCATGTCGCAGGTTTTCTTTGACGAACTCGGCATCCCGCACCCAGACTATAATCTCAACGTCGGCTCCGGAAAACACGGCGAGCAGACCGCAAAGATGATCGAAGGCATTGAAAACGTGTTGCTTTCGGAACATTTCGACGGCGTGATTCTTTACGGCGACACCAACTCCACCTTGGCGGGGGCTGTGGCGGCGAGCAAGCTTCATGTGCCGGTGTATCACATCGAAGCCGGCCTGCGCTCGTTCAACATGTCGATGCCTGAAGAAATCAACCGTGTTGTCTGCGACAACCTCTCAACGGTGCTTTTCGCGCCTACGGAGACGGCGGTCGTAAACCTCAAACGAGAAGGCCTCGCCGATTCCAAAGCACGTTTCGCCGACGGCCGACGGCACTCGGTCGTCAATCTCGGCGACGTGATGTATGACAACAGCATGCATTTCGCATCAGTGGCCGATTCGAAATCTGATATAATGAAACGCCTTGATTTGCAGCCTGATAGCTTTATCTTGGTTACGGTTCATCGCGACAATAACACCGATATTCCGGAAAGACTGACTTCGATTGTCAAGGCATTGGTTGAAATATCAAAAAACAAGCCGAATCATAAAATCGTGATGCCATTGCATCCGAGGACGGCGAAAATGCTTCCGCAGAATGTTGAACCGAGGGTTTACGAGGAATTTAAGAATTGCCTGAATGTTGCCTGTATTCCGCCGGTGTCGTTTTTCGACATCATCGTATTGGAGAAAAACGCGTCCGTGGTGCTGACCGACAGCGGCGGTGTCCAAAAGGAGGCGTATTTCTATGGGAGGCCTTGTGTCATCATGCGACCGGAGACTGAATGGGTCGAGATTACGGACGCAGGCGCCGGAATCATCGCCGATGCCGACACGCAGAGAATAGTCGCCGCAACCGACGTCTTGCTGTCAAGAAAGATCGAATATCCTGAAGTGTTCGGCGACTCCAGGGCGGCCGAACATATTCTGCAATACATTCTGGATAATCATAATTAAAACAATGGATTTCACCTTAAAGAAATATAAACTTCTGATAGAAGCATTGGTCACTAATGGCTATCATTTTCAGACTTTTAAGGATTTCCTTGAGAATCAACACGAAGGAAAGACGATAATCCTCCGCCATGATGTTGACTTGAAACCCGGAAACTCATTGTCAACAGCGGTAACAGAGCATGAGCTCGGAATCGAAGCCTCATATTATTTCCGCGCCGTGCCGGAGAGCTGGGACGAAGACATTATCAAGAAAACAGCCGCTCTCGGCCATGAAATCGGCTATCATTATGAATCCTTGACGACAGCCAACGGCGACATCGACAAGGCCTACGCCGACTTTGTCGGAAATCTATCCAAACTGAATTCATTACTAAACCCCTCAAACCACTGCCAGACCATCTGCATGCACGGCAGCCCACGTTCGCCGTATGACAGCAAGGACATTTGGAAGAAATATTCTTATAAGGAATTGAATATCATAGGAGAACCGTATTTCGACATGGATTTCTCCAAGACCTTTTATCTTACCGACACCGGACGCCGGTGGGACGGTTATAACGTCAGCGTCCGCGACAAAATCCCTGTGTATCAGGATGAATGGACAAGAAAAGGACTCGTTTTTCACAAAACCGACGACATCATCAAGGCGGCGAATGCGGGCGACCTCCCTGATGTTGTAATGATTACAACACATCCGCAACGCTGGACTGATGACGGCTTGTTATGGATGAAAGAATTTTTCTTTCAAAACATAAAAAATGTGGTCAAGTTTTTCTATTGCTAAAACATTTTTTATTACTTTTGCAAGATATTTATAGTGAAATAATTTTATTTTATGAGACATATTAAGTTATTGATTGTCATACTATTCGCCTTGGTCAGCGTGACATCATGCGTGACACCGCAGCGAGTGTTTTATCTTCAGGACATGAACGATACTATACAAATCGAACTTGAAAACAGATTTGAAGCGATCATAAGTCCATACGACGAACTTGATATTTGGGTTTCCTGCTCGGACAAGGAGCTTGCCGAACCGTTCAATGTGATGACGACAAGTAATGGCTACAACAATGTCAGCTCGAACGGAAGCACAAGGAGAGGCTACTTGGTTGATGTGAACGGAAACATCGAATTTCCGGTTCTCGGCCAGATTCATGTCGCGGGCATGACACGTCTCCAGTTGCAGAACTACATCAAAAACGTCCTGGTTGCCGGCGACTACCTCAATCAGCCATTCGTTAATGTGAGGTTCAACAACTTCAAGATATTTTTCCTGAGTCCTGAAGGCGGAGGCTCAATCCAGGTCACCAATGAGAGATGTACATTCCTTGAGGCCTTGGCGATGCATGGCGGCATTGACCAGTACACCCGCCGTGACAAGATCGGCGTCTTGAGGAACATCGACGGGAATATGGTCATCCATTATATGGATCCGCGTTCTTCGGAGATCTTCAACGACCCGTTCTTCCTGCTGCAGCAGAACGACTTCATCATCACGGAATCAATCAGGTCAAAATATTACATGAACGAGATCGGTTATTGGACGTCATGGTTCGGAATGATAACGTCTGTCGCGTCTGTCGTAACCATGATAGCGGTGTTGTTTAAATAAAATTTATCGGAAATGGAAAATAACAGTCATCAAAATAACTATCAAAATAGCGACAACGAATTGTTCAGCGAGGAGTCGAATGGCAGCAAATTGCATTTCAAGGATGTCCTCTTTGAGATTTTGAGAAACCTGCATTGGCTTGTTCTGTTCGGTTTCATAGGTGCGTTCATAGCCGGATACTGTGTCAGAAAACAGGAAAGAACATACATCAGCAATGCGCAGATAATGCTCAAGACCAACAATTCCGGAGCCCCTGATGGAATGTCAAGGGAGTCAACACTCATTTCGGAATATTCCAAGATGTCCGGGTTTGTCATAGCAACCTCGGTCAACAATGAAATGATGATTATCGGCTCGAAAACCACCATGTTGGAAGTGGTGAGGCGACTTAATCTCAATATGGTATATAAGAGGCAGACCAAACTCGTCCGCAGAATCAATGATTTGTATCGAAACACACCTGTGGAGGTGATTCTGCCCGATGCACGCGACAACCAGATAATCACCATGATGGTGACACCTTTAAGCAATGATTCGGTGCTGATTTCCGATTTCTCAAATCCACACATCGAAGACGTCGTGTCAGCATACGGCGACACCATTTATTCATTGGAGGGAAGGATAATAGTGAATAAAACAGGGATCTTTAATGAAGGCTGCATCGAAGACGCAATTGAGGTGAGTTATTTCAACAGCTCGTATATCGCTGATTATTACAGGTCAAAATTAGGTGTCAGTGCCGACAGCCAGTCGAGCACTTTAATCAATCTTTCCATTACCGATGTCTCTCCCGTCAGGGCGGCTGACATTTTGAACATGCTCATTATTGTCTATAATGAAGATGCGATAAGCGACAAGACACGTATCATCGAAAACACATACAACTTCATCAATGAGCGTCTTGCATCTCTTGATACCGATCTGGGCAGAAAGGAAAGCGAAATAGCGATGTTCAAGAAACGGCATTCTCTTTTGGACACCAAAGATTACGGGCAGAATTATCTGCAGACAAGCATCGAGTCGTCGGAGGAGATGATGAGACTTGAGGAGAACAAGTCAATCGCAAACTATCTGCTTAATTATGTGAAAAACAATACGGAGAACAAGCTGCTTCCGATACTTCCGGAAATCGACGATGAAATCATGCAGGACGTCGTCGGGCAGTTTAACGAGACCGTCCTCAAACTTGAAAAGTATGAAAACAGCGGGACATCCGCCAACCCGGTCGTGAACTCACTTAAGGAGTCACAAGAATTGTTGAAACTTAATATCCAGACACTTGTCAATTCATATATAGCAAGTCTCGACAACAAGATTGAATCCTTCAGATTAAAAGAAAAGAAGGCGTCGGCCGCCATGAATCAGGTCCCGGAAAATCAGGTTTACCTCATGAGTGCGGAACGCATTCAGAAAATCAAGGAGACGCTGTATCTGGATCTTCTGACAAAACGTGAAGAGCTTCTCATGAGCCAGCCTCAAATTGAAGGAAATGCGAAGGTCGTCGATGAGGCCAGGGTGAACAACACTCCAATTGCACCTAATGAGAGCAAAATGATACTTATCGGACTTTTATTGGGTCTGGCCATTCCTGTTTCAGCATATTTCCTCAGGATACTTCTCGATACAAAAGTGTATTACAGTCTGGAAATCAAGAAGTCAACTTCAGTGCCGGTCATCTGCGAACTTCCTAAATATGAAAAGAATGACAATAAAAACATCGTTGTTTCTGAAAACGGCAAAGACATAGTTACGGAGGCGTTCAGGTTGTTCAGGTCAAGCCTCGATTATATGTTGGATGCAAATGGCGAAAGAGCCAAAGTGATCTTATTCACGTCGTTCGGACCTAAATCAGGTAAGACATTCACCTCACTGAATCTGGCATCGAGTCTGGCTATGTCCGGGAAAAAAGTAGTGTTAGTTGACCTTGACATCAGAAAAGGCTCATTGGCAAAACGCATAGATATGAACGCCAATATTACAGGTCAAAATACAAGCACAGGTAACAAAAAGCTTGAAGGTGTCACCAGCTTGCTTACAAATCGCGTCGAGCAGGTGGACCAAATCATACAAAAGAATGTATTTATCACTGGCTTGGATATTGTCTTTTCCGGCGCTATCCCTCCAAACCCTGCGGAACTTCTCACATCAAAGCGACTTGATGCCATGATAGGAAGATTGAGGGAACTTTATGATTATGTGATTTTGGACTGTGTCCCGGTCGGTTTCCTTGCTGACGTTGACATCATAAAACACCTGGCGGATGCAACAGTATTCGTTATCCGTTCAGGGGTCGTTGACAGACGGGCTCTTCCGGAACTTGACAGAATTTACAAGGAAAAGGTTTTGCCTAACATGTACGTCGTGGTGAATTCCACTGTATATAAGGATTATTTGACCAAGGGTTATGGTTATGGTTATGGTTATGGTTATGGTTATGGTTATGGTTATGGTTATG
>JAKSMX010000012.1 GCA_024400305.1 Bacteroidales bacterium
TTGAAGAAAATCCGTTCGGCAGTTTGAAGAAAATCCGTTCGGCAGTTTGAAGAAATTTTCCGCCTTCAAATCACCTTAAAAAAATATGAAAATCCAATTCCTTCCTGTCGGAAATTTTCCTATTTTTGCAGCCGATTTTCTGATGAAAGTTTTATTCATCGGAAAATGATGGTAACTCGTTGTAAATCAACTAAAATTAAGGAAATGACAAGTATTAGAAATGTTGCAATTATCGCTCACGTTGACCACGGAAAGACGACGTTGGTGGACCGTATCCTTTACCAGTCAAAATTATTCAGGGACGACAAGGATAACGGAGGTGATTTGATTCTGGATAACAACGACCTTGAGCGTGAACGAGGTATTACTATCCTGTCGAAGAACGTGTCAGTGCGTTATAAAGATGTGAAAATCAATATTATCGATACTCCTGGCCACAGCGATTTCGGCGGTGAGGTTGAGCGTGTGCTTAACATGGCCGACGGTGTCATCTTGCTCGTTGATGCCTTTGAAGGCCCGATGCCGCAGACACGTTTTGTGCTTGAGAAAGCCATCCAGCTCGGACTGAAACCTATCGTTGTTGTCAATAAGGTCGATAAGCCGAACTGCACACCGGAAGAGACGCAGGAAGCCGTTTTTGACCTCATGTACAACCTCGGCGCCAACGACGACCAACTCGATTTTCCGACAGTTTACGGGTCTTCAAAACAGGGCTGGATGTCGGATCACTGGACACATGTTACAAGTGATGTCTCGTATCTGCTTGATACCATTATCAATACGATCCCGGAAGCGAAATACGAAGAAGGCACTCCACAGATGCTCATCACTTCATTGGACTACAGTTCATACGTCGGTCGTATCGCCGTCGGCCGTCTGAAACGCGGTACGCTTCAGGCTGGAATGAACGTCTCACTCGTGAAACGCGACGGCACAATCGAGAAGAATCAGATCAAGGAGCTTTATACTTTCGAAGGTCTCGGAAAGGAACGCACCAAGAAGCCTGTGATGGCGGGCGACATCGTCGCCATCATGGGTCTCGAAAACTTTGAGATCGGTGACACCGTCGCCGACTTCGAAAACCCGGAGGCACTTCCCCCAATACATGTCGATGAGCCGACAATGAGTATGTTGTTCACAATCAACAACTCGCCGTTTTTCGGCAAGGAAGGCAAGTATGTCACGTCACGTCACCTGCGCGAGCGTCTGTACAAAGAGACGGAGAAAAACCTTGCGTTGAGGGTTGAGGACACCGACTCGCCGGATTCGTTGATGGTCTATGGCCGCGGCATCCTTCACCTCAGTATCTTGGTCGAGACGATGCGTCGTGAAGGCTATGAGTTCCAGATTGGCCAGCCGAAGGTCATCTTGAAGGAGATTGACGGGAAAAAATGTGAGCCTGTCGAGGTGATGAGCGTGCAGGTTCCGGAAGACTTCGCCGGCCGCGTCATCGAACTCGCGTCACAGCATAAGGGCGAGATGACTAACATGTCGCCAAAAGGCGACCGCATGAATCTCGAGTTTGACATTCCGGCGCGCGGTCTCATCGGCTTGAGAAGTGCGATGCTCACCGCAACGGAAGGCGAGGCTGTGATGTCACACCGTTTCAAGGATTACGAGCCTTGGAAAGGTGACATGGAATTCCGCGATGTTGGTGCGCTCATCGCGATGGAGACCGGCTCGGCGGTGCCTTACGCATTGTGGAAACTTCAGGACCGCGGCAAGTTCTTCGTGTTGCCAAATGAAGACGTCTATATGGGTGAGGTCATTGGCGAAAATACTCGTTCAAACGATATCGTGTTGAATATTAACAAGACAAAGCATTTGACCAACGTCCGTGCCTCCGGCTCTGATGATAAGATTGTTCTCATCCCGCCTGTAAGAATGTCACTCGAAGAATACATGGAATACATTCGTGATGATGAGTATCTCGAAGTTACACCGAAGAGTCTCCGCCTGAGGAAAATCATCCTCGACGAAATCGAGAGGAAGAGAAGCGGAAGAAAGAGTGAGTCGGTTGAGGATTAGTTGTAAGAAAGAAGACGGTTATGACAAACTGGCGTGGTTTTTTCTGTTTTTTTCACTTATGTTGCGTCAATTGAAAAAATGTTTATTTTTGTACTTTGAAATTTTGTGAATTTATTATATCAAAATAAAAATGAAAAAGTATTTGAAAATTATGGCTTGTGCGGTGATGGTTCTCGCAATGGTCTGCGTGATGAGTTCATGCAAGAAGGAGTACAAGACCCAGGTTGTTTACACTGCTGGTTGGGGCGATTATGTGCTGAAACCCTCCGATTTTAAAGTTGTTCAGGATTATTTGGCGGAAAAAGGTGCGTTGGATATCAATCAACATAAGATTTACAATGTGACGAGTACGGACAGCGAGGCTGACTGCCTGAAACAGGCTGATGAAATGGCAAAAGCTGATTTTGCAAATGCGATACGTAATCTGAAGGTGGAGGAAATCCAGCCCAAATTATCCGTCGGCAGTTATTTTACATACGGTTGGTATAGAACCGACGACTCTGGCAACGATGTCGAGATAGGCAAGTGGTTTTGTCCTGCGAAACCGGTGCCGTCAGTATTTGGAAAGATCACTGTAAACGGAACTGAATTCAATGTTACAAGTGCGGTAAAAACGAATTCGGTAATTGGCGGATTGCCTGCCGTCGGCATGGTTCTGCTTTCTGAAGAAGATACGGCGTATTCACTGATGGTTGTTGTGGAACAGGAAGATGTTATTCCGGAAGGGCAATTTGACGTGGATGGTGAGCATAATAAGGGTTCTGTGCGTTTTAATGCCATAAGGTATGACGCAACCGGTACGACATGCCGCATCTCAAAAAATGGCGACTACTATAAATTCGAGTCTTCAGGGACTGCGACAGACAAAGACGGCAACAAGATTGAATTCATTGTGGATTGCGATCAGGTCGTGTTTATTTGATATATCATATTTTCAGAAGTCATATTAAAAGGTGTCGGTTTCATCCATGAAACCGACGCTTTTTTTTTGAAAGTTTTGTCTGTTGAATGAAAAAATATGTATTTTTGCAACTGGAAAATTAAATTTCTATTGGTTATTTAAATCTGTCAAAATGAAGAGGTTTTTGAAAATTATGGCTTGTTCGGTGCTGTTTTTAACAATAGCTGGTGTCATGAGTTCGTGTAAGGAATCATTTGATATTCAAGCCGTTTATACTGCGTTGTTGAAAAAAAACAACTTGACTTCTAACGAAATTGATAAGCTTAATGATTATCTTCTGAATCATAGAGTTGTGCAGGTTGATGAGACAAAAACGATTTGTGCTTCAAGTAAAAAGAGTGTTTCTGATGGCTATGAACAGGCTGATAATAAAGCAAAAGCCGATTTTGAAAGTTGCATGAGCCGTCTTGATGAAAATGAAATAAAGTCTTTCGTCACGGTGGGGAAATATTTCACTTACCAATGGGTCAGGAATGATGTCGCCGGCGGCCAATTGGTTGTCTGCGAATGGAAATTCGTGTCAGAATGACAAGGCATCAGTCTAATCCGAAATATCGTATTTTTCTGACAAAAGATTCATAAGGGTGTCGGTTTCTTCCATGAAACCGATGCCTTTTTCTTCCCAGTCTGTGAACGACGATGATACCTGACTTCTGCTTCCGTCCATAATTGTAAGATAATCAGCTGATTTCTGCTCGAGCTGGATGAACATGGGCTTCATCTTGTGACAGACGACCTGCGCCTTCGCAAAATCGTGTTCGTTTATGGCATCGTTGAGGGTGACGAGGTTGTCGGATGTTGATTTGACAAAGGCGTCGAGGATCTCTTTTATGGCTTCTTCATCGTTGTCGAACATCTCACACAAGCCTGGGAAATCATCGGAGAATGAACATTTTCTTGCGTATTCTTCGTTCCAGTTTGTATGCAGTAGCTCTGCCAAGTCCTTGATACGGAACGGCTTTTTCAGATAACCGTCGAAGCCTTCCGATGAGGCGGAGTGTTGTCCGTATTCGTCGCGTGCCGTCATGATTATGACTTTCATTTCCGGCCTGATGTTTTTTATAGAATGCAGTACGTCAATGCCGGAGAATGTCCCCATTTCTCTGTCGGTGATGACAATGTCGAAGTTGTTTATGACGTCAAGGTATTTGGTGAACTCCACCGATGAACGGCAGAAATCCGATTTTAGTCCGAGTTTGGCTAACATTGCGCTCGCCACGGTCAGAAGGCTGTTGTCGTCATCTACAAGGAGGATGTTGAGGTTTTTGTTTGGTTCCTGTCTTTGCTTCTCTTGTTTTCCAACTTCCTTTTTTTCAACTTTTTCCGCGAGTTTTATAGGTATGCGAATCTCGGTGTGTGTGCCTTCCCCGACTTTTGACAGCATTTTAATCTCGCCACCGAGAAGGTCGAGGAGACCTTTCACGACGTACAGGCCGAACCCGTTGCCCTCGGCGAGGCCGGTGTTGTTTTCAGCCCGGCTGAACGGCTTGAACATCTCTTCAATCTTGTCTTCCGGAATGCCGATGCCGCTGTCTATTACGCTGAAAATCAGTTTCTTGTTTTCAAGATAAACGCCGAAATGAACCTCGCCTTCGATGGTGTATTTCAGTGAGTTTGAAATGATATTGCTGATTATCTGTTTGATTTTCAAAGGGTCGGAGCTGACGTGAAGATGTTCGGGTATGCCTTTGTGATAAAACAGTTTCAGCTGTTTGTTCTCGGCTATCGGCATGAACATGTTCCTCAGTTGGTCGCAAAGTTCTGAAATGTCGAAGTCGGATCGTTTCACGAACTGCCGTCCTTGGTCGAGGCTTGAAAATTCGAGGAGATTTGAAAGCAGCGAAAGGATGTGTTCGGAGGAGTATTTCATGGAGTTCAGTCGCGCGATGTCATGTGGCTGGAGCCTTTCCATCTTCATCAACTCGATATATCCGATTACAGAAGAGAGCGGCGCCTTGATGTCGTGCGAAACGGAAAGCAGCAGCTTATGGCGGCTCTCCATGATTTCATCGGTGCGGCGAAGAGCCTCCTCACGTTCTTTCCTCGCCTTGGAAACTTTCTGTATGTCATAGAAAATCAATGTGATGAACAAAAGAATCAAGACGAGTGCGATTGTGCCGCTGTAAATTGAATAGTTGAGGTTTTTCCTTATCAGAACATCGCTTTTCTGCACTTCACGCATCACTGTTTCAAGCGTCTGCTTGTGGAGCGTAATCAGAAGCTCAGAAATCTCTTCCGAGATGTTTTGGTCGGCAAGAATGAACGTATGATATTGGTCTTCAACGTCTCTGATTCTTCTTAAATACTCGTTTTTGCCTTTCTCACTGTAAATTTGGATGTCGTGGAAAAAACTGGCTGTGTCGGGCTTGAAACCTTTGTCGATGGTGTCGAAAGTGGTTTTCGACAAAAGAATGATGCTGTCGGTGGCGTTATCTGAAGAGAAAAGTCTCTCGAAGAAATTTTTCTTTTTCGCTTTTTTCACAATGGTGTCCTGGGTGATGACAGCAACGACCTGCGGCTTTCTTTCGGGTTTGAAGTTCATAAGCAGATTGTAAATCTCATCGTAAGGGTTGAAAGCTTCGTATTGTCTTGATATATTGCTTATTATCAATTCTTTACGTTGCAATAAACTTACCAAATCATTGAGAAGCACCTTGTTTGTCGCGTCGCGGCCCGAATAATTCACTATCGAATCGTTTATCGCTCTGATGCCATTGAGCCGTTCTCTGAAAAGTTGCAGCTTGTCAGGAGCACTCGAAAATGTGTAAAGCTGTGCGTTGGCCTGTGCTTCGTTGACCGTCCGGATAAGTGAGTTGGTGAGGCTCAACACTTTTTCATTGCGTCTGATATTTTGTCTTTGCTCGGAAATGGTGTTTGTCAAGTTGGAAATATAGTATATCATGGCGGTGCAAAGTGCCGCAACCATCAGGAAGATGATGACCGCACTGTATTTTACGCGTCGCTCGTTGCCGCTTCTGCTTTTAAGTTTGTATCTCATTTTCAATAAATTCGTGCAAAAATAGTTATTTTTCTTTTGATATGTATTTTTTTTATAAATTTGCCATTCGGATTTTTTTGTAATGAATTTTAAAATCAAATTGTAAATGTATGAAAATCAACACAAAATTTGCCATGATAATGCTTGTGGCCGCAATGTTGACCAGCTGTGCTGAAAAAAAAGAAACAAATGTAAAATTCAATTCTGTCATTGATGTTGATGTTATGATTGTCGATGTGTCGAACAATGAAAATTACAGGAATTATATCGGAACATTGAAAAGCAATGTCGAAATCCCGATGTCGTTTGAATATGGCGGTGTTTTGACGGGTGTTTATGTCCATAATGGCCAAGCCGTGAAGAAAGGCGACATTTTGGCGAGGGTTGACGATCGCACGGCGAGGAGTCTGCATGAGACCTCGTTGGCTTCGTTGCATCAGGCAGAAGACGCTTACGAGCGTTTGAAAAAAGTTTACGACGAGGGAGGTATCAGTGACGTCCGTTGGGTTCAGATGCTGACGGATTTGGAGAGGGCTCGACAGGCAGAGGTAACGGCACGTAAACATTTGGAAGACTGCACTTTGTGCGCACCTCAAGATGGTGTCGTGAGTATGGATACACGCAATGTAGGTGTCGAAATGCTTCCCTCGGAGAAATTCTGCACCATCGTCGACCTGAATCAGATGATGGTGAAGTTCGCCGTCCCGGAAAAGGAGATTGGAATGTTGAAAGTGGGTGACGAAGCACTTGCTAAACTGCCTTCATTGGGCGAGGAGGAATATACAATCAAAATTTATGACAAGTCATTGATGGCCAATCGTTTGGGTCATACATACGATGTTTCGGCTGAATTTGAAACGGAAATGAATACGCAATTGCTTCCGGGAATGGTGGCGAAGGTGCGTGTATTGTCAACACAAAGCGTAGGCATCGTGGTGCCGAGTTCGTGTGTCCAGACGATGAACGACGGGCTCTCCGTATGGGTGTCCGAAAACGGCGTCGCCAAACGCCGCTCAATCAAGGTCGGCGAGTTCGTGAAGAACGGGGTCATGGTGACTGACGGCCTGAACTACGGCGACATCGTTGTGACAAGCGGATACCAGAAGTTGTACAACGGAGCGAAAGTGTCGTACTGATTTTTGTTTTTTCGTCAAATTTTTAACCTGAATCAGATTATATGGCAAAAAAAAGAAATATAGTGGAGTCTGCGATGAGAAACAACAGCATCGTGTTTTTCTTCGTGTTTGTTCTTGTCATTTTCGGTTTCATGGCATTGCCGAAGCTGAAGAAGAATGAGTTCCCGGATGTCACCATACGTCAGGGCGTTGTAGCGGTGGTTTATCCTGGAGCGACGGCTCAGGAGGTTGAAGAGCGTGTTGCCGGAGTTACCGAACAGTATCTTTTCACTTTCGGTGACGTGAGCAAACAGAAGACATACTCGTTTTCCAAAGATGGTATGCTTTATGTTTTTGTCACACTTAACAATGATGTGAAAGACGCGAAGATGACATGGTCGCGAATCCGTCAGGGACTGGCGCTCTTCAAGACGACATCTTTGCCGCAGGGCGTTTTATCGACTGTCGTCATCGATGACTTCGGCAATGCGTCGTCGTTGCTTCTCGCCATAGAGAGTGACCAGCGTTCCTCAAGGGAACTGCGTGAATATACCGACAAACTCGCGACGAGGCTGCGCCGTATCGAGACGATGGGCAACATCAAGGTCATCGGTGAGGAAAAAGAGGAGATCGCCATCTATATGGATCCGGCCCTCATGACGGAATACGCTGTGACGGCGGCGACAATATCAGCCGAACTCGCGTTGCACAGTCTCCGTACAATCACTGGAAAGGCTGATAATGAAGACGGTAACGCAGTGGTTCACGTTGAAGTGCCTTATGATAACGTGTATGACCTTTCGGAGATGATTGTCTTCTCCGATCCGCTGACAGGCCAGGTGGTGAAACTCCGTGACGTGGCGCGTATCGAACGCCATTATCAGGAGCCGACGGAATACATTCAATATTCCGACACAGTTGTCGAAAACAACAGGTGCATGATGCTGTCAATGGAAATGCGTTCCGGGTATAATGTCGTTGAGTTCGGCGATGAGGTTGATGAGGTCATAGAGTCGTTCCTCGCCACCGCACCGCCTGACATCCGCGTGCACCGAATCACCGACCAGCCTGTCGTGGTCAACAAGTCGGTGCTGTCGTTCCTGAAAGACCTTGTCGCTGCAATCCTGATCGTCATTCTCGTGATGCTCACGTTGTTCCCGATGCGAACGGCCTTGGTGTCGTCAACATCGGTGCCGGTGTGCATAGCGGCGGCGTGGGCGGCCATGTATCTCTTTGGAATGGAACTGAATACGGTGACGCTCGCCGCTCTCATCGTAGTCCTCGGAATGGTCGTTGATGACTCCGTCGTGGTCATTGACGGATATATCGACATGGTGAACGAAGGCCATTCCCGCTGGTATTCGGCCTCCGTCTCGACAAAATGCCTTATGTCATCAATGATCATCGCCACGTGCGCCATCACTTGTATATTCTTTCCGATGCTTCCGATAATGGACGGCACGCTTCTCGGCGACTTCATCAATCTGTTCCCGTGGGCGATTTTCATCACATTGGCGTGCAGCTTCCTCTATGCCATCTGGGTTATACCTTATATGTCAGTCAGAATGATAGGTTCGACAAATCCCAACAAGCTTTCAAGGATGGAGAAACTTCAAGGCATGTTTTTCTCAGGACTGCAAGGCGGATACAAGAGACTTCTCGACCTGTGCTTCCGTCATAAGGTTGCGACAATCGTCGTGGCGTTGGTGTTCGTTCTCATTGGCGTCGGCCTGTTTATGACACTGAAGATTCAACTGTTCCCGAAAGCTGAACGCGACAGCTTCGCCGTTGAGATACATCTTGAAAAAGGCAGTTCAATAGAGGAGACGGCGGCAGTCACCGACTCGCTGACGAAATTGCTCAAGCAGGACAAACGTGTTTCTTCTGTCACATCATTCATCGGGATGGCGTCGCCGCGTTTTCACATAACATACGCGCCGCAGCTCGCGTCAAGCGCATACGCACAGCTTATCGTGAACACCGTCTCCGAAAACGCCACGAAGGAAATGATAGAGGAATATGCGCAGCAATACGAAAACATCTTTCCTATCGCACAGATTCGTTTCAAGCAGATGGATTACAATCAGGTCAACGCACCGGTGGAATATTATATCATGGGTGATGACTATGCCGCGCTGGAGCCGGTGCGCGACTCTCTCATCGCTTTCATGAAACAGGACGAAAACCTTTTCTTCGTTTACTCTGATTATGATGAAAATGAAGAGATTATCGAAGTCGAACTCATCCCCGAAGAAGCCTACCGGCTTGGGGTGACGCAGGCGGTCTTGTCGGCTTACCTCTCGACGGCGTTGTCAGGCAACGGCATGCTCTCAATCTGGGAGGAAAGCTACAGACTCCCTACCGCTATTTATACGGAAGATGTTCATGATATTGATTATGAGTCGGTTGGTGATCTGCTTATTCCTACAAGCAAACCAGGTGTATGGGTGCCGTTGCGTCAGGTGGCGACTCTGAAACCTCATTTCATCCACAGCAGCATGACACACAGAAACGGCAGACGTTGCATCACTGTGAGTGCCGACGTGATGCCGGGTGCGGGTGAGTTGGAGGAGTTTGGCAAACTTGACAAATACATTGCGACTTTAGATATTCCGGATGATGTGGTGATTGAACCCGGCGGCTCCAAGCAGGTCACAATCGAGATGATGCCTTCGCTCATTCAGGCAATCGCCGCTGCCTTGGCGGTGATGTTCCTGATATTGATGTTCCATTATCATAAAATCGGCATCTCGGTGCTTTCAATCTCTGTGTCAGTACTCTGCATCTTCGGTTCGACACTCGGCCT
Source organism: Bacteroidales bacterium (assembly GCA_024400305.1). Classification (GTDB taxonomy): domain Bacteria; phylum Bacteroidota; class Bacteroidia; order Bacteroidales; family F082; genus Limimorpha. The sequence goes on from JAKSMX010000012.1 coordinate 9,909, forward strand.
GTGGCTGTTTGGTCTCGACATGTCAGTGACGGCAATCCTTGGCGTTATTTCACTTATCGGAATCATTGTGAGGAACGCTGTCATCATGTATGACTATGCAAACGAACTTGTTGTGAAACAGCATCTTACGCCGGGCGATGCGGCTTATCATGCCGGAATGCGTCGTATGAGGCCTATTTTCCTCACTTCAATAGCGGCGGCTCTCGGCGTCGTGCCTATGATTATCGCAAGGACTTTGCTCTGGGAACCGATGGGCGTGGTGATATGCTTCGGCACAATTATCACATTCCCGTTAGTTGTCACCGTGCTTCCTGTAGCGTATAGTCTTGCTTTCGACAAAAAGAAAAATAATGCCGTGAAGAAAATTAATAAATAAGTTGATTGATTTATTTTAAGGAATTAAATATGAAAAAATATATTGTTGTAATATTGGCGGTGTTTTTCGCAATGAATGCCAAGGCGCAGAATGGCAATGTCCTGACAATAGACTCGTGTTTCGCCTTGGCGAAAGCTAATAATGCGAAGCTGAAGACAAGCAGTCTTGAGATTAAAAGAGCGCAAGAGGTTAAAGCTCAGGCATTTACGAAATTTTTTCCGCAAGTGCAAGGCGCCGCTATCGGCTATAATGCGTACAGCCCGATTTTGAGACTGACTACCGATGATGTGTCGAATGTGGTCATCCGTGAAGTGCTGGAAGACATTATCCGTTTGCTTGAGCCTTTCACAGGCTTTGACGGGGAAATATCAATGCTCGACAAAGGTTCTTCAATCGGCGTGATTGCCGCGCAACCGGTGTTTATGGGCTTTCAGATTCTTAATGGCAACAGACTTGCTGAAGTCGGAATCGAGGCGGCCGAACTTCAGTCTGAAGTCACTGAACGTGAAGTACTTGAAAATATTGAGTCATCATATTACCTCGTGCTCGGCCTTCAGCAGAAAGTGAAAACGGTGGAGACAGCTTTGGCGATGCTCGACACCATCGATAATACTGTCAATGTCGCTCTCAAAGCTGGCCTTGTGACAAAGAACGACGCCTTGAAGGTCGCTCTCGAAAAAAACAAACTCAAAGCGCAGCAGCTTCAACTCAATGACGGCATTTATCTTGCATCGCGTCTGCTGTGCCAGCAGATTGGCATCGAAATGCCGGAAAACGGCCTTATGCTTGATTTTGACAATGAAAGCGTGAACAAGAAATTCGATGAGAAAGTTGGTTTCGTTCGTCCTGAAGTTCGGCTTCTTGAACTTCAGGTGCAGGCCGAAAAACTGCGCAGGAAGATGACTGTCGGCGCCACTTCACCCAATCTCATTGTCGGCGCCGCCGCCTATTATGGTAACATGATTTCCAGAACTGTAAGGTCAAACGCCTTGCTGTTCATCAGTTTGAGAGTGCCGATGACACAATGGTGGGAGACATCTCATAAACTGAAAGAACACGATATTAAAATCAATCAGTATGAGATTGACAGACAGAATCTTACGGAACAGATGTCGATACAGGAAGACCAGGCTTACACAAACATGGTTGAAGCCGAAGCTCTTCTCCGTTCTGACTCGGCGGCGTACAAAATGGCTTTCGAAAACTACAGGGTCGAACGTCTTAACTACAATGCCGGTCTGAACACCATCACCGATGTCTTGCAGGCAAACACGATTCTGCTTCAGGCCGACAACGCCATCACCGACAGAAATATCACACTGATTTCTGCGAGACGCAGATACCATGACTTGACAGGAAAATAATTTTTAAATATGAAGAGATTTTTAGTTTTTGCATTGGCAGCAATGCTCCTCGCTGGATGCTCTAAGCACAGCAAAGTCAAATTGTTGGATGTTAACAACTTCACGACAGAAGTTAATGGGAAACCTGTGTCGCTTTACACATTGGACAACGGTGATCTTATGATGCAGGTGACAAATTACGGCGGCCGTGTGGTGTCGCTTTGGACACCGGATCGTAAGAAAAAGTACGCCGATGTGGTTCTTGGCTATGAAAACATCGACCGCTATATTAATAATGAAGGTGAGCGTTTCCTCGGCGCGGCAGTCGGACGTTATGCCAACAGGATAGGAGAGGGGAGATTCACTCTCGACAGCGTTGAATATCAATTGGCGAAGAACGACAACGGCAACACACTTCATGGCGGCGAATACGGCATCGACAGAATTGTGTGGGACGTGAACTCGGTAAATGACACGGCCATTGTACTCCACACCATCCTCGCCGACGGACTCGACGGCTTCCCCGGAAACCTCGACATTACAATGACTTACGCATTGACTAAAAACAATGAGTTCGTGGTGACATACAAGGCGGCTACCGATGCTCCGACTGTGTGCAACCTCTCTCATCATTCGTTCTTCAACCTGAAAGGGGAGGGCAACGGCTCGATTCTTGACAATGAACTGATGATAAACGGCAAGTTTTACACCGCCATCAACAGCGCATTGATTCCTTCCGGCAACTTCCGCAGCGTCAAGGGCACTCCAATGGACTTCACCGTGGCGAAAGCCATCGGAAAGGACATCAATTCCGACCATCCGCAGATGCAGTTCGCCAACGGCTACGACTTCAACTGGGTTTTGAGCAAGCCGATTGACCAGCTCGGTCTCGCCGCCACGGTGTATGAACCGACCACAGGACGTAAAATGGAAGTGCTTACCGACCAGCCGGGACTTCAGTTCTACAGCGGTAACTTTTTCGACGGCAAGACAACAGGCAAATATGGCAAACCTTTGAACTATCGTGAGTCGTTCGCTCTCGAAACACAGAAATTCCCCGACTCACCGAATCAGGAGAGATTCCCAAGCACAGTGCTGCGACCTGGCGAGGAATACACGCATACATGTATTTATAGGTTTTCGGTAGTGAAATAAAAACAAAACGGCGTCCGAGCAATCGGACGTCGTTTTTTCAAAACAAAATGTCAAACTAAAATTTAAATTGTCTGTTCAATGTTCCACGAGAACGCTCTCAAGCCGAGTTCCGGTGTCTTGAGGTCGTGTTCGTGGAGCTTTTTCATGATGGCGGTGACTTTGTCGTCATCGACAAAGGTCAGCATGGCATCGTTGAATGTAGGCCATGTGTGGTTGCCGTAATGTGCTTCGCCGCTTCCGCTGCCTCTGCCTGTTATTTCATTCCACCTTGTGAATCCACGAACTCCTTCTTTCTCAAGGAGTTCCTGGATTTCTTCATAGTATGCCTGATTGTAGGCGATGAATATTCCTTTCATTTCCGTTCAAATTAATTGTTTTGTTTTAATGCTAATTTGGCTGCTTTCTTTTCCTGACGTCTCAGTCTTCTTGAAACGAAGATGGCGTATAATGTAGGGATGAGAACCAATGTGATCAATGTTGAGACCGAAAGTCCCCATGCGACCACGACACCGAGTCCGTTCCACATTTCCGCACCTTCTCCTTTGCCGAGAGCCATTGGAACCATGCCGAGGACCGTCGTCAAAGTCGTCATCAAGATAGGACGCAGACGCTGGCTCGCGGCGGTGACAACGGCTTTGTTGACACTCATGCCGCGCTCAAGACACAGTCTGGTGTAGTCGATAAGCACGATACCGTTCTTTACGACGATGCCGACAAGGATCAACAGACCGATCATAGCCATGACATCGGCGGCCATCGCATGGACTTTTAATCCGATGAGAACACCGGTGATGGCAAATGGCACAGAGAACATGATGACGAACGGGTCGAGCAACGACTCAAACTGTGAAGCCATCACGACATAGACCAAGATGACGATGAGGAGGAGAAGCATGAACAAGTCGGAGAACGCTTCCTGCTGGTTTTCGTAGTCGCCGGCGATTACGACCGTGAACTCCGTCGGGATGTCGGTGTTCTCAATGCATTTTTCAGAAACGGCGACGGCGTCGCTCAAAGCGTAGCCTTTCGCCACGATGCCGGTGATTGTCACGATACGTTCACGGTCCTTACGCATGATTGTAGGAGGTGTCTGGCTCTGGACGATCTTCGCAACCTCGGTCAACTTGATGGCCTGACCCTGTGAACCGTAAAGCACGATGTTTTCGATGTCTTCGACACTCTGGCGGAATTCCGGTGCGTAACGCACGCGGATGTTGTATTCGTCACCGTCTTCGCGGAAGAAACTCATGATGGAACCGTTGATGCGGTTTCTGACGTACTGTGATGCGGTCGTGATGTCTATGCCGTTGAGTTTCAGCTTCTCACGGTCAAAGTCAACGTGATATTCCGGTGAATAGTCGTCACGGCTGATGAGAACCTGTGAAATCGCCGGTTCATCTCTCATCTGTGCGGCAAGGTCGTTGGCTATTCTGTCGGAGGTGTTGAAGTCATATCCGTAGATGTCGAGTTTGATGCTTGTGGTCGAACCCATTCCCATGCCTTCCGAGACGTTGTATTTGTTGATGATTGTGTTGTTTTTCAGGTCTTTACGTATGAGTTCCGCAATTTCTTGGGTGCTTCGTGTACGTGTCGTCTTGCTTCCGAGGTTGAGGTTCATCGCGAGGATGTGTGTGCCGTTGCTCTGCATCGATGCGAAAGCGTTCTCTTCGTCAGCGACACCGTAACGGTAGTTCATGACTATTATCTCAGGGAATTCCTCCATGTATTTTTCTGCGAGTTCTGCACCGAGACGGCCTGTCACGTCTTCTTGCGTTCCTACAGGAAGCTCAATGCTGATTTGCAGGCGGCCCATGTCCTGGCTTGGCATGTAACTTGTCTTCATTCCAGGCACGGTGAGCATTATTGTTGCAGCAAAGATCAAAATTGCGATTAAAAGCACTGATTTACGGTGTGTAACAGCCCAGTTGATGAGTCGTCCGTAACCGCGGCTCAAGGCGTCGAGACCTTTATTAATAGGTGTGAATATGATTCTGTGCCATGCGTGGCTTCTCGGATTCTGCTTAAGCCATCTTGAACACATCATCGGGACCAACGTCAAGGCCGCTGATGTCGAGACAATCATGATGATACTGACAATCCATCCTAACTGGTGGAAGAACACACCCATTGCGCCTGAAATCATTGTCAGAGGCAGGAACACGGCGAGCATCGTGAGGGTTGAGGCGATAACGGAGATGGAGACCTCCTGCGTTGCGTGAACGGCCGCCTCTTTCGGTTTCGCCCCTCGGTCGATGTGTGAGGTGATGTTCTCCAAGACCACGATGGCATCGTCAACAACCATGCCGATGGCGATGGTCAGAGCACTCATTGAAATGATATTCAAGGTGTTGCCAGTTGCCAAAAGATAGATGACGGATGCAACCAACGAAATCGGGATGGAAAGCACGATGATGATTGTGGCTCTCCATCTGCCGAGGAAGATGAATACCACGAGCATGACGAGGAAGAACGTGATGAAGATAGTGTCCTTCAATGAGTTGATTGTGTTGACGATGTTCTCCGATGTGTCGGTGATGACATTGAGCTGTATGTCGGACGGCAACGTCTTCTTTATCTTCTCGAGTTCCTTGAAAACGCCTCTCGAAACTTTCACGGCGTTGGCATCGGTCTGTTTCTGAATGGTGATCATGGCGCCTTGAACCTTGTTTGAGAACACTTTCTGCAAACGTTCCATCTCGCCGTCGTTCACTCTCGCAACGTCTCTGACATAAATAGGAGCTCCGTTGAATGTGCCGACCACGACATCGAGCATCTCTTTCGCCGACTTGAATTCCTTTTCGACGCGGACGGCGTAGGTGTTGGAGCCGATGTCGATGTTGCCAGCCGGCGTGTTTCTGTTTTCAGCCGCCAATGCCGACGAGATCTGTTCGATTGTGAGGCCGTAGGCTTCAAGTTTGTTCGGGTCAACGAAAATCTGGATCTCACGTTTTGGGGCGCCTGACACGGAGACAGTGCCGACACCGGAAACACGCGCCAAAGGTGTCGCGAGCTTGTCGTCGAGGATTTTGTCAAGACCGCTCAAACTCTCATCTGCCGTTGCGGAAAGCATCAAAATCGGGATGTCTTCCATGCTGAATTTGAAGATGGTAGGGCTGCCGGCGCCATCCGGAAGATACTGCCTTACCATGTCGAGCTTGTCGCGGACATCGTTAGTGGCCTCTTCAATGTCAATACCATAGTTGAATTCCAATGTGATGACGGAGATGTTCTCCTTCGATGATGACGAGATGTGCTTCAGGTCGCTGACACCGTTGAGGGTGTTCTCCAAAGTCTTGGTGATGTTCGTCTCAATATCTGCTGCGCTCGCTCCTGAATATGAGGTCATTACCATGATGGCGTTGGTGCCCATGTCTGGGAACAGGTTGATAGACAACCTGCTCAACGCAAAAACTCCTATGATGGCAATCGTCACGAAAATCAACGATATTGTCACCGGGTGATTTACGGATGTTCTATATAAGCTCATACCTTTATCCTTTTTATCTTTGTGTTTTTACCTTTTGCATTTATCCTTGAACGACTTCCACTGTGGCGCCGTTTCTGAGCTTCGTCTGGCCTGTAGTGACAACGGTCACGCCGTCGTCAACGCCGCTGATGACCTCGTATTTGTCGCCCATTCTGCGGCCGAGTTCGACAACTGTATATTTGACAGTGCCGTCGGCGTTGAGGACATAGACGTATTGCTCGCCGGAACCGACCTGCTTCATGACAGCCTTGTCGGGGATGACAACGCGGAAGTTGTCACCGTAGTTGACTGTCACGCGTGCGAACATTCCCGGACGGAGGATCTCATTGCTGTTGGAGAAGATGATTTCGACGGGGAAGGTGTGTGTCATTGGATTGATGGTCGGGTGGATGAGGTCAACGATGCCTTTGAAAACCTCGTTGCCGTAAGCCTCGGTGGTGATGTCAACCTCCATGCCTTTCTTTATCTGTGAGAACTTGCTCTCCGAAACGTTGATTGTCATTCTGACCGGCGTGATGTCCTGCACGACAAACAACGGCTGAGCCATGGCGTACATGTCGCCGACATCGTAGTTGCGGGCCGTCACGATGCCGTTGATAGGGCTTTTCATGATTGTGTTGTCCAAGAGATTCTGGTATGTCTGCTGCGTTACATCGTATTTCAGTGTGATGGCTTCAAAGTCTGACTGTGAAGTCGCTCCGATCTCGTGAAGTTCCTTGATACGGCCGTATTCTATTGAATCGTTGATCATCTGGAGACGGGCTTTCTCGAGGCTGATGACATCCATCAACGCCATTTTCTGCCCGGCTTTCACGTGGTCGCCGACTTCAACGTAAATCTTGCTGATACGCAACGCTGTCTGAGGCGCGATGTTGTTCACCACGTCGCCGTCGATTGTCGTTGGATACACTGTCAACTGCGACACGTATTCTGCATTCACTTTGGCAACTGTGACCTTCGGGTTTTCCGCGACTACCTGCTGTGCCGTCTCATCGGTCTTCTGTCCGCATGCTGTCATCATCACGACAGCCGCTCCAATCAATAATGTGTTTAAACCTTTCATCTTATTTTTATTTTTATTTTATCTTCTAAACTTTCAAACTTTATGAACTTTATGAACTTTCAAACTTTATGAACTTTCAAACTTTATGAACTTTCAAACTTTCAAACTTTATGAACTTTATGAACTTTATGAACTTTATGAACTTTATGAACTTTATGAACTTTCAAACTAATACTCCAGTCCCTGAAGTTCCTCCAGTTGGGCCATTGCGACTTTGAAATTGTAAATTGCCTGGCTCATGGTGAGTTGTGACTGGACGAGGGCGAGCTGTGCGTCGTTAAGCTCCGTGAGCGTAGCTTTGCCGAGTTCGTACATCTTGGCTGCGATGTCGTAGCTCTTCTGTGCCATCTCAAGCGTTGATTCCGCCGCGTAATAGTTTTCTATGTATGTGACAATCTGATTGTTATAGCTCTTGTATGCGATTCTCAACTTGCGCTCGGTGTCCTCTCTGTTGAGACGGAGGATGTCCTGCGCCGCGGTCTGCTGACGTACGTTGTAATGTTTGCTTAAACCGTCGAAAATCGGGATGTTCAAAGTCAGGCCTAATACTGAATACGGATTCCAATTCAACTTGCTGTCATCGCTCATTGCAATGTAATTATATGAGAATGAAGCTGATAACGTTGGGATGTATTGGTATTTGATCATCTTGATTGACTTCTCAAGCTGCTGCTCCTGCAAACCGAATTGGATGAGGGTGCTGTTCTTCTCGAGATTGACGGTGTCGTTGACATTGAAGGCGATGATTTCTTCCTCATATTGTTTCATGTCGCCTTTGATACCGATCTTGGTGTCGAGGTCAAGACCCATCACGGCTTTGAGTTGCCAGATGGCGAGGTCGATGGAAGCGAGTGCGCTGTAAACATTCGGTTCGGCGTTTTTCACATTGACTTTCGCTCTTAAATATTCGTATTCCGAAACCTTGCCGACATTGTATTTCTTCTCGGTTTGCTCGAAATTGTAGGCTGCGTTGTCGTAAACATTTTGATAGACCTCATACACATATTGTGCGATCAGAACTCCGTAAAATGCTTGTTTTACCTGCGAGACCATCGAAACCTTTGATGAGCGCGCCTGTTCTACGGCAAGTTCCACATCGAGTGCCGAAAGTTTCAGGCTCTCCCACAGCTGTGCGTTGACGAGCGGCACCGCAGCGGTGACACCGGCGTTGACATTGTTCCATTTGCCGACGGCGATTTCCATGGCCTGCCCCTGGAAATCCATCGCCATCACTTGTTTCTTCAATGTGCGCTGATAACTTCCGTTTGCGCTGATGTTGGGGTAAAGTGCGGCATACGAACCCTTCTTGGCGTAGCCGCTTTTAACAACGTTGAGGTCGGCTATTTTCACCGTGTTGCTCTCCTCAAGGGCGATCTGAATCGCTTCGTCAAGGCTGATAATCAAAGAGTCCTGCACAACATCCTGGGCTTGTGCGAAACTGTTCAGCATCAGCAGCGCGGAGCTTAAAACCGCCAGTAAAATTCCTTTTTTCTTTGACATTTTTTATACCTATTTTTATTTGTTATTTGCAGATTTTCAAGCGTGCAAAGATAGTTAAAATTGTCTTTCGATAAGTCAGCATTAATAACATTTCAACGATGTTTTTTGTTGCTTCAACAAAACATTTTCTTGTCTCAATGAAATTAAAAGGTTTATGTCAAAAATCAGTAAAAACATACTTTTTAAGCGGCACAATAAAAAAAATGTTTATCTTTGCCGCCGATTAAATCAGATTTATACAAATGTATGAAAGGTAACGTTCTCGGCATAAAAGTGAAGGCTTTGGGCATGAAACTGAAGATTTACGGCGTCTTCGTCTTGTGCGAGGCGTTTTTCATGCTGATTGCATCGATGGTGTCATTGCATTACAACATACATTACGACGAGAATGATGCGACATCGCTGCTTTCGGCCACCATCGTGACCGGAATCATCGGGTTTTTCATGCTTTCGCTCGGACGCGAGAAATCCAGCAGGGCGCAGAGCCGCGAGGATATGAACAGCATTTCGATGAAAGACTCGTTTATCATCGTTACGATGACGTGGGTGCTTTTCGCGGTTTTCGGCATGCTTCCGTTTCTTTTCTCAGATTGCATTGACAACGTCACCGATGCTTTCTTCGAGTCGATGTCGGGCTTCACGACCACCGGCTCCACCGTGCTGAATGACATCGACTCTATACCTCACGGACTTCTGTTCTGGCGCAGCATAATACAGTGGCTCGGCGGCTTGGGTATCATCGTGCTCTTCCTCGCCATCATACCGGCAATCAACAAAAGTTCAAACAAGACGATGCTTTTCTCTGCGGAGGCGACCGGACTCGGCGTCCAGAAGCTGCATCCGAAGATGGCGGTGACGGCTCGCAGACTGTGGATCATATACATTCTCCTCACCGTGATATGTGTCCTCGCATACTGGGCTGGCCCGATGGATTTCTTCGACGCTATATGTCATGCTTTCACCACCATCGCCAGCGGCGGCTTCAGCACGCACCAGCTGAGCATTGGCTATTACAATTCAACGTATCTCGAATATGTCGCGTCACTTTTCATGCTGATGTCGGGGATTAACTTCTCGCTGTATTATTTCCTTATTCGCGGCGATTTCTCTCTTTTTGCGAAAAATGAGGAGCTGAGGTGGTTTCTCGGTATCGTGCTGGTTTGCGTCGCGGTGATGACAACGCTGTTTTATGTCGCGCCAAGCGTCGGGACGGTGGCGACAGACACTTCGGCATATCCGCCGGACGATTTCGAGTCGAGATTCAGGACGTCGTTGTTCCACGTTGCGGCGATAATTTCGTCAACGGGCTATCAGGCCACGTATTTCGACTACACGCTCTGGGGCGGACTGTTCTTGGTCCCGACCTTGTTAATGATGTTGAGCGGCTCCTGCGCCGGTTCGACATCAGGCGGCATCAAGGTCATCCGCGAAGTGATCTGTATCAAGTCTATTAGCAACACTATCAAACAGATACTTCATCCGAGCGCGGTGTTCACCGTGAGGATTTCCAAAGAAGTGCTTTCTAATGAGATATTGCTAAGGACACTGAATTTCCTGTTTTTCTACATCATTTTGTGCATGACGAGCATCGTAATCCTTGATGTCAGCGGCTGTTCCATAAAGGAAAGTGTGTTCAACACGGTCACGGCACTGAGCAATATGGGGCCGGGGGTCGGAAGCACCGGCCCGGCGGCATCGTTCTCCGAACTCACTGACCTCGCCAAATGGGAGATGTCGTTCCTCATGCTCGTCGGACGTCTTGAAATTTTCACCGTCCTGCTTCTGTTCACACCGGCATTCTGGAACAAGAAATAATATCTTTTGGTTGAGAAATTACAACGTTTTGTTGAAAAAAATAATCTTTAATTCTTTGTTGAATTATTTTTGCACCGATGAGTGAGGTAAAAAATAAATTATCAAGACTGATGGACAGACACCGTTTTATAATAAGTTGGACGGTGGTCTTTCTTTTCTTTTTCTTCTCTTTCAAGCACGTCGGATATGGTATCGCATTGTTCCATTCGCTGATTGTCACATTGTCAATGGTTGCCGTCTGCCTCGTCGAGAGTGAAGTCCTTGTCAGATTTTTCCTCAGGAAGGGCAAACGGTTCTTGTTCTACATCCTGAATGTCGTCGTGATTATCGGGTTTTCGACACTTTTCATCCAAATGCAGATGATGATGGCCGAATTGGTGAGAAATCTTGTGCCGGGAATGCCAATGGCTGATCCGAATGTCGATTGGACTGTGCCTTTCATTATCAGGATCCTGCTTTACACCTTCGTGGCGTCAATAACTGCAATCACTTATTTAGAAAGAAGCGAGCAGGAGACACAGCGGCTGTCGAATGAGCTTAAAATTGAAAACCTTGACATGGAACTGCGTTATCTGAAGTCGCAGATAAATCCGCATTTCCTTTTCAACGCATTGAATAACATCTATTCTCTCGTTTACATCAAAGATGAGAAAGCACCAGAAAGTGTCCTGAAACTTTCCGAGATGCTTCGTTATGTGATGGTTGACTGTCAGGCTGATACGATTTCTTTGGAGAAGGAGATGAGATTCATTGACAATTACATTGATTTTCAACTGATGAAACATGAAGGAAAACGAAATATTTCGTTTGAAAAAGAGGTGGAAAACTGGGGCTTCATGCTCCCGCCGATGATTTTCCAACCGATAGTTGAAAATGCTTTCAAATATTCGAGAATCGAAAATGACCAGAATGGTTTCATCAGATTTTTGGTCAGACAAAATGAGAACAGCCTCGAATTTGTGGCTGAAAATTCAATCAGGAACAATTCTGTCAAGGTTGTGTCAACAAAGCAGGATTGTGGCAGTGGCATCGGCTTGCAAAACGTAAAGAAAAGACTGTCATTGCATTACAAGGAAAAATTCTCTTTCATAACTGAAAGGAAAGACAATACATATAAGGTGATGGTGAAAATTGCAAACTAATTATGAAGAAGTATAATGTCTTAATCGCAGATGATGAGTTTTTGGCTCGGAAACTCATTCAGGAATATGTCCAAAAAATAGAGTCTTTGAATCTTGTCGATTGCTGCTCCGACGGATTGAAGGCGATGGAAATCCTTAAGAACGAAAAGATTGACATCCTTTTGCTTGACATCCAGATGCCGGATCTGACCGGTTTGGAACTGCTTAAAACGATTGAAAACCAACCGGCTACGATTCTGACCACAGCTTATTCCGAATATGCGGTTGACGCTTTTGAACTTGGTGTTGTCGATTATCTGCTCAAGCCTTTTGATTTTCCGCGCTTCCTTCAGGCGATTAACAAGGCGATTGACATGCGTCCAAAGGAGATTTCAGTGACGGAACCGGCGCAAACATCGTCTGATTATATTATGGTGAAGGCCGATTATAAGCTTTACAAAGTCAATTTCTGCGATTTGTTGTTCATCGAGGGACAGCATGAATATGTCACTTTCCATACGAAGACGAAACGTATTACGGCTTTGTACTCGCTTAAGAATCTTGAAGATACGCTTCCGAAAGATAAATTCGTGCGCGTCCATAAATCATATATCGTATCGTTTGATTACATTGAGGACATCGACAAAACCACAGTTACGGTGGCAGGGAACAAAATTTCAATCGGCGCCAGCTACCGCGACGAACTCATCGAAAAACTCAATGGCTGAAAGTAATGGTGTCACCGTAAATGTTTTTCGATGACATCATTGTTCAGTTAAGTTGGTCGTTCAGTGCTTTGAATCCATTTTCCAAGGAGTTCGATGACGGCTTCTGATACACTCTCAGGTCAAATTCAGGAATCACCGCAAAGATGTGGTCGAAGATGTCACTCTGAATCTTTTCGTATGCAATCCAGTCTTTTATGGCACTGAAGCAGTAGATCTGAATCGGTATTCCCGACTCTGTCGGTGACTGTTGACGCACCAAGACAGTGAGGTCCTTGTTGATGTTCGGGTTTGTGTTCAGAAATTCAACGAGATATGCTCTGAAAATCCCGATGTTGGTCTGGCGGCGTCCGTTGACGAGATTCGATGTGTCAATGCCGTTTTCTTTGTTGAATTTGTCAATATCGGCTTCAGTATCAGTGATATAACGATTTACCAACTGGAATTTTTTGAAGCGTTCGAGCATCTCCGGGGTGCAGAATTTCACCGTGTCGGCATCAATTGTGATTGAACGCGAAATGCGTCGTCCGCCCGACTCCGACATGCCTCTCCAATTGGTGAACGGGTCGGTGACGAGCGAATATGTCGGTATCGTGGCAATGGTGTTGTCCCAGTTTTGAATCTTCACTGTCGTAAGCCCGATGTCGATTACGGTTCCGTCGGCCTCACCTTTGACAATCCAATCGCCGATTCGGACCATGTCGTTGACAGTCAGTTGAATGCCTCCGACAAAACCGAGAATCGAGTCTTTGAAGATAAGCATCAGCACTGCCGACAGTGTGCCGAGTCCGAGGAGAATGCTCTTTATGTCACGGTTGGTGAACGCTGCGATGACAAGAAGGATGCACGCTATCACAAGAATGATTTTTATGACTTGCGAAACGCCTTTCATCGGTCGTGTCTTCGATACGTCTTTTGTGTTGTAAATGGCTTGTAATGTGTCAATTACCGACATGATGATGCCGATGTAGGTGATTATTTCAAGGACTTTCGTCAATGTCAGAATCGCACTTGCCAGCCCTGTGAATTCCGGAATTGCCGCCTCAATGCATCCTCTCGTAAGATAAATCGGGATTAAAAACGACATCCTCTCCGCAAAGTGATAGTTGAGCAGAAAATCGTCGTATTTGTTCTCGGTTCTTTTGATTAGATTGCCTAAAACCTTCTTAATCAGCCATTTGCTGACGAAAAACAATAACGTTGAAACTAAAATCAATGAAATTAATGCGATGATTTGCGCCGAATCGTATGCTGTGGCTTGCGAAATATTCGTCTTTTGCACTAATTGTGTAAGAAGATTAAGATAACTTTTGATCATTTTCCTTTTTTACAATTTAAATGGTGTTTGGCAGTAAAATGTTCAAACTTAATTCGTTTATTTCGACTGTAACGTCTTTCGACATCATCATTGCTTCGCCGTCGATGTTTGCGAAGTCTTCATTCTCACGGATAATGTTGATTTTCTTGGCTTTGTGAATTTCGACGAATTTTGTCTTGTCAATCCTTTTTGTTATCAGACGCTCGGCGACAAAACCGACTTCGAGCAGGTTCGGCTTCTTGAAGATGCAGACGTCAAGAAGTCCGTCGTTCAACGAGGCGTGTGGCGAGATGGCGGCGTTGTAGCCGAATTGGTTCGAGTTGGCGAATGAGATGAACATCGCATCGCATTCTATTTCTTTTGTGTCGTCGAGAATCAGCTTGTAATGACCGGGTTTGAAACGGGGATATTCCTCGGTGATGAATTTTACGTATGTCATGAAACCACGCTTCGGGTCTCTTGCGAAATAGTCGGCGATGAGCGCGTCGAAGCCAACTCCGGCGATGCTGATATATGGCACCCCGTTGACGGTGGCGGTGTCGATTTTCGTCTTGAACCCATTGTTAATCACGTTGGTGATGATTTTCTGTGGTTTCAACGGCAGATGTAGATGATGTGCGAGACCGTTGCCTGAACCGTACGGGACGATGGTGAATGTCTGTCTCGAACCGATCATCGATGTTGCGACCTCGTTGATGGTGCCGTCGCCGCCGACAGCAACGATGATGTCAACGTCATCGGCAATGGCATTGGCAGTCAGCTCTTTGGCGTGCCCGCCGTATTCGGTGAACGAAATGCTGTAGTCGAATTTTTCCTTGTCGATGAGACTGTCAACGATATTTGGGAAATCCGTCTTGTCGTGATGCCCCGAAATCGGATTTACTATAAAAAGGATTTTTTCTCTCATTTTATGTGTAATGTATTATTAATCATTCGGTTGTTGTATTGCTGGAGATGAAGTTTGAAGTCTCTGTCAATATCTCTCCAGCGTTCATCTTCGCCTTCAATGTATAAGTTGTTTTCCAACTGTGGGTCTTCTGTTATGTCGTAAACGCCGAGAATCATTGAGCCGTCCGATTGTAACAAGAATCTGCCGTCGCAATATTGATAGACGCTGTTCAGAAAACTCGTGAAATTCGGCTGCTGTATGCTGTCGAACAGATTCCTGCCGAACGAAAATGTCGAGTCGGAATAATTCAATGCCGCCAAAATGCTGACACCTAAATCGGTTTGCTGCGCCATGATGTTGGTTCTCAATGGCTTGATGATCTTCGGGGCGTAAAACGCAATCGGAATCTGGAATTGTCCGTAGCCGTTCAGATACTCGTCAAACTGATGCTCTGGGTTGACGTGGTCGCCGAGGATGACGAAAAGCGTGCTGTCAAACCAATCGTATTTTGAAACGGTCTCGAAGAACTTGCGCATTGAATCGTCGGCATAACGAATCGTCTTTTCAAAAGGTGTCTTGTAATTTCCATCCGGCAAAGTGTAATTTTCAGGGATTGTGAATGGGTGATGCGACGACAATGTGAAGACACCGGCGGCGAATGGCTTCGGCATCTCGTTGATTATCTGCGCTGTATATTGCAGAAACGGCATGTCGAAGATGCCCCACGTGCCGTCATAGTCGCTTTCGTTGTTGTATTCGTTCCTTCCGTAATATTTGTCGAAACCTGCTGAAACAGCGGAGGCGTCAAAACTCATTGAACCGTTGTTGCCTCCATGAAAAAACGCCGTGGAATAACCGTGATTTTTCAATGTCGTTCCCCATCCGTCCAACCTGTTGGCGGCGTATTTCGATGAGGCATAATCAGTTACCATCAACGATGGCAATCCCGAAAGCGTTGATGTCAGTGCGTCTATTGAACGACGGCCGTTCGCCATACCGTTAAAAGTCAGGCTTTGTGAAAACAAGGAGTCGAGGAACGGAGTTATGCTTTCGGTTCTTTTTTCGTTGTAATAACTTATCATCTCCTGCCCGTGACTTTCCAAAACAATGACAAAAACATTGAAACCTTTTGCGTCATTTTCAAGAAATCTGTTGATTTTCAAATTCTTCTGAATCGGAGAATATAAATTCTCAATCTCGTCTTCGTCAAAAAAATCAATCTTCTCCAAAGTTTCGCTGGAAGAACCCAAACAAATGGTGAATGGCGTGTTCAAAATCAAAACCATGTTCTGCGTGGTTGTGTAACTTGCCGCCGTGATTATTGTAATCGGACAGGTCTGGAATCCGCCACGGATGCCAATCACTCCCCAGAAAATTATCATTACGAAAATGACGGAACGTGTTATATACCAACGTTTTACATTTGTGACATTTTCTTTTTTGACCTGCGTTTTTTTAACTATGAAAATCAAAATAATCGCCGTCAAAATAACGAACAATGCGATAAACCAGAAGTCTTTGATGAAATGCATCATCATACTCCCTTGATTATCATCTGTTTCGTGGAAAAATTCCGTGAGTTCCGATGTCATTCGCTTGTCGATGTAACGATAGTAAATCACATCAACCAGATTGACTGAAATGGCAAGCCAGTTTACGAAAACGTACAGAATATCAATGACTTTGCGGTAAATTTTGTTGAACTTGAATCTGAAAGGAAGCCCCATTAAAATCAAAAGAGGCAGATTGCCGACAATCAGCGGCCACATGTCGAACCTGATTCCGATGAAAAACAATCGGAATTGCTCGCGTATGGTCAGTCCGGGGAAATTATCTGTGTTGAAAATAAAAAGCAACCATCTGCTCAGAGTCAGCATCAGTAATACGACAAAAAGCCTGATAATGAATACTTTCCAAAGGGATATTTCTTTCTTTGACCACATTTTCTAAAAATTATGAATGTGCAAAGTTAATAAAAATATAATAACGCAAAATTATTTTGTTGAAAAAATGATGTTTTGCACAAACTCAACCCGAAAAACTTTTAGTATTTTTGCGAAAGGAAAATAAATGTGTATTATGAAATTTAAAACATTGATTGTCATTTTTTTATGTGGTTTTTCTTCTTTAGCCCAAAATGTCTATCCTCAATATCCGAATCCGACGGGAAAGCAGTCTTATTTGCTTTCCGCCACTTTCGCTGAATTGAGAAACAACGCTTTTCATGCCGGAGTCGATATCAAGACCGGCACGATAGGGAAGAAGGTTTTTGCTGTCGCCGACGGTTATGTGAGCCGAATCGGAGTTTCTCCATACGGTTATGGAAAAGTTGTGTATGTAACTCATTATGATGGATTTATGTCGGTTTATGCGCATCTTGACAGTTTTAATGATACGATTTCGGAATATGTGAAAGCGAAGCAATATGAGACGAAATCGTTCAGGCAGAACATCTTTCTTGAGAAAGACGTGATTCCTGTCAAATGCGGTGATTTACTTGGACTTAGCGGCAACACCGGCGGTTCAGGCGGGCCTCATCTGCATTACGAAATCCGTGATGCGGCGACGCAGCATCCTCTTGATCCGTTCTTGTTTGGGGTTGAAATTTCCGACCTTGTCAGCCCGACACTCAACGGACTCGCTGTTTATCCGTCTGAAAAATCGTCTGTCATTGGCAGAGACACAGTCGCCTTTTTTACACTTGATGGCGGAAATGGTGAGTATTCACCGAAATGCGTGGAGATAAAAGTTAACGGTACCGTGTCATTTGGCTTGTCGTATTTTGACAAGACGGCGGACCTGAATCACAAATACGGCGTTGACAGGATAGAACTTTATGCTGCCGGCACGTTAATATTTGATTTGAATTTTGATGAATATTCGTATGATGAAACAAGATATATCAATAGTTTGATTGATTATCCGAGATATGTCAAGGATGGAAAACGCTATGTCAGAACCGAGATTGACGAATACAATATTTTGAGTCTTTATGGCAAACGTGATGGTTTTGTCACTGTGAACGAAGGCGAAAAATTGGATATGAAGTACGTGGTAAAAGATAAAAGCGGAAACGTTTCGACACTGAATTTTACGCTTGTCGGCGAGAAACCTTTGAAGGAATTTGATGTAACCAATTACAGCAGAAGTTATTACAGAGTTGATGGCAGGTCGGAGACTTTTGTCGGGCTTGATGGCTTGACCGCAAAGATTCCTGAAAAGGCGTTTTACAAATTTGAATATGTCTTGGCGAGACAAAGGCATGACATCAAAGGCAGTTTCGCCTCCGATTGTGTCTATGAACTCGGTTCTGCGGAAATTCCTGTTCAAAATTCGATAATAATTTCAGTGAAGCCGTCAGAAAAATATGGAAAATCCGATAAATTATATATCGTTACTATTGGAAAAAATGGCAAGACATCTTCGTTGGGCGGAAAATTGGTTGACGGTAGAGTCGAAACGAAAGTCAGGAACCTTGGACTTTTCGCTCTCGCCGTTGACACCATCGCACCGGAGGTTAAACCAATCAATTTTTCAAACAATGCTTGTGTTTTTGAATGTAAAAGATTGAAAATCAAGATAAAAGATTGTGAAACGGGCATCAATAAATACGATATTTATGTCAACGACAAATGGGTGATAGGGGAGTATGACGCGAAAAACAACCTGCTTTTTTATGAAATTGACAGTCATTTCATTAAGGGAAACAACAACGTAAAAGTTGTCGTCACAGATGGTGTCAACAACAAAACGGAAAAGTCGTATAAGCTTGTTTATTAGCGTTCTGCGGGAACGTAAATGTATTGGTATGCGCCGGCGTCTGGCGTGATACCTCTGTCAACGCCGTCAAAGTCGAATTGGAGATTTCCTGTTGAATAGAACGGGTCGCCGGCATCGATCGCGGGCGAAAGCGTGTCGAGATGATAGTTGAAACCGAAGTAGTTGACGAATTTCGGGTCTTCATTAAACTTGCAGCTTTTGAAAAGGTCTTCGTTTCTACGCTTGGTGCGAATCAGGCAGTTGTTGAAAACGTATGTCGTGTCGATGTCCGGTGCTGAATAAAATTCCGTGCCGAATTCGTCTTCGAGGCTGCCGTACATGATGCAGTTGTTCATCTCGAAATTGAATGGATAAGCGTATGCCAAACCGTCGCTCGGATTGTTGTAAACATTTGAGAAATAAAGTGTTGGCGAATGCCTTGCTGACTCTTTCCAGTAATTTCCGATTGTTCCGTGTGTGAAAAGGTAATTTCCGCCTCCGGTGAGGTAAAGTCCTGATACTCCGCAGTTTGCGACGATGAAATTCGATGCGCCGAGTGTGTAGCAGTCGGCGTAAATGCCCATTCCGGTATGATTTTCGATAATTGTGTTTTCGATGTAAGCTGGTGCCATGTTGTCTTTCAGGAAACGCTCGGCCTGAATGCCGATAAATCCGTTTCTTATTATTGCGTGGTTGATGTAATGCCCGTAGCCTTCACGCGCTTCCATGAGCCATATTCTGTCCCACTGTCCGGGTTCGTCCCTGTAAAACGCTTCAAGTCGGTCGCCTTGGAAGACAACGGAGTTTTCTCTCGTCCCGTTGACGATGAGCTGGCCTTCGCTCCATGACCAAAGTCCGCTTCCGTCGTGGAAATAAATGTGTGTTCCAGGTTCAATGACAAGCGTCCCGTACGAGTTGATGAGGGCGACGCCGTAAACAACGTATGTTGTGTCGGCGGTCCAATGTATCTCTTCAAGGCTGTCGGCGACAATTTTGTATTTGTAACTGTCGTTGAAACGCTTGTCGCCGATGATGTATTTCGCGTTCTGCCCGTAGGCGTTCAGATGCACGACGCTCTCGTTGCCGTTGGTGTTGAAAGTCAGTAGATCTTCAACAAAAAACGGTGTGTTGCCGCTTGTCGGGTCGATTGTCACTTTGATGAAAACGTAAAGGCTGTCGCCGGAATAAATCTCCTTGTCGGAAAACTGGTATCCGCTTTCGCCATCGACGTTGATGCTGTAACTCGAAGTCCGGCCTTCTGCAAGCCGTATCGAATTGATTTTCAGATTCTCATTCGTTTTGTTGTAAATCATCAACGTGCGTGTTGACGAGCCGAGGCTTGTGAATACTGTGTCAAACGCAATCGTGTCAGTTGAAAGGCTGATGTTCAGGGAGCTGTCTGTCGAGAAATCGAAATTTTTCTTACATGACACAGCCGTCGTGATGACTGTCAATATTATGATTGCCAAGTATTTGCGCATCGCTTGATGATTTGATAGCTAATGATTTTTCGATTTAATTGTCAATGTTTTTCTGAATCTTGCTTGATGAAATCATTGTATTTCATGTTCAGATAGGAATCTGTTCCGAAATATTTCAGTACAGGAATTAAGTTGCTTGCTTCCATATAGCCTGGCGCGACGGTAAGAAGTTGGTTTTTCTCGTTCATGAAGACATACGAAGGATACGACATCTTGCCTTGGAGCAATGCCGCTGCAAGTTGGTGAGTGCCTTTTCTGCCGTTTTTGCTGCCTTGATTTACAAATGTATAACCGGCAAAAACAATGGTGTCGCTTTGTTCGGCATCAAATTTTACTGCATAAAAATTCTCGTTCATGTATTCGATGACTTCTTTGTTGAGGAATGTGGTCTGATCCATCTTTTTGCACCAGCCGCACCAATCGGTGAACACATCGATGAAAATCTTTTTCGGAACTGTTTTGTTGGCTTCAATTGCTTCTTCAAAGCTCATCCATTTGATTGTCTGTGTGTTATCACATTGCACCTTGTCGGAATTTGTGCATGGTGTGCCGCATGGTGTCGTGCATTGAGCGGTTCCGGTAAATGGCATCGCCATCAAAATCGCCAATATCAATAATGTCTTTCTCATTTTATTTGTGTTTTCTCTATGCTCTCTTAATTCTTCTCTCTTAACTCTTGACTTCTATGAATATGGAACCGCTACGCGGTTCTCTCTAGTCTCTCCTCTTTTAACTCTCCTCTTTCATCTCCCTTCTCGAATCTTTTTCTTTCAGTGAATCGCGTTTGTCGAAGAAATGCTTGCCTTTGGCCAAGGCGATTTCGAGCTTCGCCAGACCGTTTTCGTTGATGAACATCTCGACCGGAACGATGGTGAAGCCTTTCTCGCTGCTTTGGGCTTTGAGCTTGCGTAACTCCTTCATGTTCAGGAGGAGTTTGCGGTCGCGCTTCGGGACGTGGTTGTAATATGTGCCGAATTTATATTCTGCGATGTGCATCCCGATGACGAAAAGCTCGTTGCCAATGAAGGTGCAATACGAATCAACGATGCTCGCCTTGCCTTCACGGATGCTTTTTATCTCTGTGCCTGTTAAAACAATTCCGGCGATGTATTTGTCGATGAGGAAATACTCAAATGACGCCCGTTTGTTTTTTATGCTTATTCTTGACTGTTTTACCTTGTTCATACAAATATTATACCCTATGGATGTGTAACCGTTACGCGGTTTTATTTGATTCGTTTTTTGTTTGCGGATTGAAACCGCTATGCGGTTGTCGCTTCGCACCCTATAATCCTAAACCCTAATACCTAAACCCTAATACCTAAACCCTAAAACACCTACGGATATGTAACCGCTACGCGGTTTTATTTGATTCGTTTTTTGTTTTGCGGATTGAAACCGCTACGCAATTGTCGCTTCGCACCTTATAATCCTAATAACTAAAAACTTACTTTATATCTCCGAGGATGAGCGGCATTCCGTCATTGCTGTTGCCGACGATGACGATTTTTGAATTTGGTGATTCGGCGAGTTTCAATGTGGCGTCGATGCCTTTCTCACGAAGAATTTTGTCGTTGATACTTGCGCTGACGATGTTGTTTGCGCGTGCTTTACCTTCAGCTTCAACACGCTGACGTTCAGCCTCTTGCGCTGCTTTGTCGAGCTTGAACTCATATTCGAGAGCTTCCTGCTCCTGTTTCAATTTGCTTTCGATCGCCGACTTGATGGTTGGCGGAAGCGTCACGGAACGGATGAGAACCTGATCGAGTTCGATGTGTTTGGTGTCTAAGAGTTTCTTGGTTTCTTCGAATATTTCTTCCTGAATTGCGTCGCGTTTTGTCGAGTATATCTGTTCAGGCGTGTAACGTCCGACGACGCTTCTTGCGGCGGAACGCATGGCCGGGATGACGGCTCTTACCAGATATTGCGTGCCGATTGTGGCATGAAGTTCGCCGAGTTCCTCCCATTTCGGTCTGTACCATGTCGAAAATTCTATCTTGATTTCCAGGCCGTTGGACGACAACGCGCTCATTTCTTCGTCGGCAACCTGCTGACGTGTCTCGTATTCCGTCATCGTGTTCCAAGGCGCGATGAAATGAAAACCTTCTTCGTATGTCTTTGATGTGTCGATGCCGCCGCCGAACAGACGGTAAAGCACGCCGCCGTTACCTGCAGGGATGGTCACTGTGATTCTGCTCCAGAAAATAATGAGCAGCAACACCGCTACTATAACTACGATAACAGGTGTGAATTTCTTGTTGTTCATGTTGTTATTGTTTTGATAATTAGACTGTTGCGTGTATTCCATGATAAAAAGTATTTTAAAATTAAACGTTGCAAAGATAATGAAAATTGTTGAGATAAGGTGTTGTTTTTTTCAAAAATAAATTCATAACATGATTGTACGAATATTACATACAGGTTCTAATTATGAAATTATTGTTGAAATTATAACTTGTAGTTGATAAAAATGTTACATCCAGACATCTTGGCTGATTGCATCTGATGAAACAAGGGAACGTGAGTTCGGACGACTTAAAAGCATTAACGATAACTACCCTAAATACGTCATCTCAATGTCGCCGCTCGTGAAAAGAAGCGACGACAATGGGATAACGCACATCGGTTTGAGAGAATTTCTCACAAACGGTCTCTGATTATGTCAGTTTGAACGCAATAGGAATCATGTAATGGACTCTCACCGGCTTGCCATCTTTCTTCCCTGGCTTCCATTTCGGCATCAAATTGACGACGCGTAACGCCTCGGCATCGCATTCTTCGTCAAAACCTCTCATCAGCTCAACGTTTGTTATGCTGCCGTCAACGTCGATGACGAACTGGATGTAGCATTTGCCTTCGATTCCTTTCTCCATCGCCGACTGCGGATATTTGATGTTTTCTGAAATGAAAGTCAACATCTTGGCTGTTCCGCCCGGAAACTCAGGCATCTGTTCGACAACTTTATAAATGGTGTCGTTGTTCTGCTTAGTCACTTCGAACTTGTTGTCGCCCAGCGCTTTGAAATTGATTTTGCCAGTCGGTGCATTTTTAATGGAAAGCACTTTTTTCATTTCGCCGGTAAATGGGTCTTTCGCTTCTTCTAGCCTGACTACATATCCGAAAACCGAAACAGAATCAAGGTCGCCGAAATCCATTTGGTTTGCGTCCAATTGAAGGATATGGTTTTCATAGACAATGCATGGATTCTGTGAATTTCCATTTGTGAAGGTTAGCGCAATAGTATCAACTGATTCATTTTCAATTGATTTCGAGTTTGTTTTTTCCTGTGCTGTCACCTTCGCATTGGCGACAAGCATCACGGCTGCCACTGGCAAGACACCTAATGTGCGCCAAATCAGGCCTTTTGTTTTGCTTTTTTTTGTAATCATTTTAATTCTTTTTTTAGTTAGTGAAAAACTGAAGTTATTGCCTATACTTGTTGAAGCGCCCGGCCGTGCGCCTGTTCCTGAAGCCGTGCACTGCTGCAGGATCAACATCATATAGTCGGTCTTGTCCGCGCCGTTGTCGATGACATCACGGTCGGCGGTGTATTCGTGAATGTTTTGTAAGTCTTTCTTAATCAAACGCATGAAAGGATTGAACCACTGGAAGGCGGTCGCCGTCTCGATGAAAATGATGTCGAGCGAATGGCGGTTTCTGACATGACTCATTTCGTGCTTCAGAATCTCCGGGTCGGTGTCGCCATTCGGAATGAAAATATTGTTCATGAAGGAGTATGGGATATGCTCTTCTTCAGTCCTCACAACATTGATCCCGTCGATGTTTTCAGAAATGTTGTTTTTTGTTATCTTGCGGATTTTCAATATGTTAAATATTAGTTTTGATAAAAACAAGATTACACCTATAATATATAGGATTGAAACGAGATTAATCCAATTGAGGCTGTCAGGCGATGTGTCTTGGGCTCTTACAACGACTTCCTGAAGCATGAAATAACTCGTGATGTTATGCGTAAATGCCACGTTTCCAGGCAGTTGCGCCGGTATCGTGATATGGATGAACGGCAGTGCGAACGCAAACGCGGTCATCGAAAGCAACATAAACCTGTTGAACTGAAATCTGTTGCAATTCCTGAAAAGCAAACGGTAAGTCAGCCAAAGAACCGCCGTCGCAATAAATGTTGTTATAATGTTGATAATCATAATGCTTTTATATTACACAGTGCTTTACTCTTTACTCTCTACTCTTTACTCTCTACTCTCTACTCTCTACTCTCTTAACGCTCCCCCTCAATCGCATCCTCAATCATTTTCTTCAGTTCCTGAAGCTGTTCCAAGGTGAAATTTTCTTTCTTGGTAAATGCCGAGACCAATTCGGTGTATGAGCCGTTGAAGTAATTGGAAACCAATCCTTTAAGTGAGTTTTGTGAGTATTCTTCCTTGCTCACGAGTGGGAAATAACGGTTCGCCTTGCAGAACGTCTCGTGTCCGACAAATCCTTTTTTTTCAAGTATTCTCACCATCGTCAAGACTGTGTTGTACGCCGGCTTCGGCTCGGGGAACGCCGTCATTATCTCGTTTGCGAATCCCTGCCCGATCTTCCAGATGACCTGCATCACCTGTTCTTCTGATTTTGTCAGTTCTTTCATTTTACACATATTTTTTAATAATCTTACACTTTTTTAACACAAGTTGCACGAGTTATAAACACAGGTTGCACAAGTTTTTTGTCTATTTAACGCTGCAAAGATACAATTTATTTTTAAATGATGTAACTAAAAATTTAGTTTTGATGAAAATATTTTTTTAACATTGATTTTCAACTGTTAAATTGCTTATTTTTGCACGTTCTATAAAAATTTAAAAATGAAGAAAATAATTATGTGTTTAGGAATTGCAGGGCTGCTAACTGCTTGTAATCCAAAGGATAACAAAACAGCCCAAACCGAGTCGGAAAATTTCAAGTATTTGGTTGACGAGTTCGCCGACTTGAAAGTGATGCGTTATCAGATTCCCGAATGGGATCAGTTGACGCTGCAACAGAAGGAGTACATTTACTATTTGGGTGAAGCTGCGAAGTGCGGTCGCGACATTCTCGCCGACCAGAACTTCAAGTACAACCTCACGGTACGCAAGACGGTTGAGGCCATCCTCAACTCTTACCAAGGTGACAAGCAAAGTGCTGACTATCAGAATTTTGTGGTTTATGCAAAACGTATTTTCTTCAGCAACGGCATTCATCACCATTATGCTGAAGACAAGTTTTTCCCTGAGATTTCGCAGGAATATTTTGCGGAACTTGTGAAAAATTCAGATGTCAATCTGCTTCCTCTTGCTGAAGGCGAAACCGTCGATGCTTTTCTGACGTTCATCACGCCGGTCATCTTCGACAAAGACCTTTATGCGATGCGTCGCAGCGGTGAGGCAGACATCATCAAGAACTCATGTGTGAATTTCTATGACGGCGACATTTCTAAAGAAGAAGTTGAGCAATTCTATGACAATCAGCGTGTTCCGAATGACGAGCAGCCTATTTCCTATGGCTTGAACTCAAAGCTCGTGAAAGAAAACGGAAAGATTCGCGAGGACGTTTACAAAGTCGGCGGGCTTTACGGCAAGGCTCTCGATCAGATTGTCTATTGGCTGAAAAAGGCGAATGAGGTTGCGGAAAACGACATTCAGCGCAACTACACGCAACTCCTTATTAATTATTATACGACCGGCGACCTGAAGACATGGGACGATTACAACGTCGCATGGGTTCAGGATTCGATTTCTACCGTCGATTTCGTGAACGGTTTCATCGAGGATTACGGCGACCCGATGGGCATGAAGGCCACGTGGGAGGCTGTCGTTGATTTCAAGGACATGGAAGCCACAAAACGCGCCGAACTCATCAGCGGAAACGCCCAGTGGTTCGAGGACAACTCACCTGTTGACCCACGTTTCAAGAAGAAAGAATGCAAGGGCGTGAGTGCTAAAGGCATCATCGTCACCACACTCGCGGGCGACTGCTTCCCGGCGCCTCCAATCGGAATCAACCTGCCTAACGCCGACTGGATCCGTAAGGATTACGGTTCTAAGTCGGTGACAATCACCAACTTGATGGACGCATACGACAAGGCCGCCAACGAGTCACCGAAGAGCGCATTGGCTGAGTTCGCCTATTCACAGGAAGAGATCGACCTCTGTAAGAAATACGGTGGCATCGCTGACGTGGTTCACACCGACCTTCATGAATGCCTTGGTCACGGCTCAGGTCAGCTGCTCCCGACAACACAGCCTAACTCGTTGAAAGAATATAACTCAGCCCTCGAAGAAGCCCGCGCCGACTTGTTCGGTCTGTACTATTGCGCCGACCCGAAGATGGTTGAACTCGGCGTTCTCCCTGACGCGGAATGCTACAAAGCTGAATACGCCGGATTCATACGCAACGGCCTCATCGGGCAGCTCGCAAGAATCGAACTCGGCAAGAACATCACCGAATCGCACATGCAGGACCGCGCTCTCATCAGTCAATGGTGCTATCAGAAAGGCTTGAACGACAACGTGATAGAAAAGAAAGTCCGCGACGGAAAGACATATTTCGTCATCAACGACTACGAGAAACTCCGCGGCTTGTTCGGCGAACTTCTCGCTGAAATACAGCGCGTGAAATCAGAAGGCGACTACGAAGCCGGTAAGGATCTCATTGAGACTTACGCAGTTAAGATTGACCCAGAACTTCATAAGGAAGTCAGGGAACGCTATGATGCTCTCGGCCTCAAACCTTACGGCGGTTTCATCAATCCTGAAATTGTTCCCGTTGAGAAAGATGGTAAAGTTGTTGATTATCAAGTGACTTATCCTTCAGACTTCATGCAGCAGCATCTCGATTACGGTAAGAAATACAGTTTCGTTGACGAACATCACGCCGATGCCCCGACGCATCTTGTCGTTGACATGCTTTACGATTTCATCGACGGTTCATTAGCCTGCGGTAACGCTGAAAACGCTGTGCATCAGGTGATTGACTTCATCAACGCTCATCCTGACCAGCGTGTCATTTACATCGCCGACTCACATCCGGAAAATCACAGTTCGTTCATGGAAAACGGAGGCATCTGGCCTGTTCATTGCGTGGAAGGAACACGCGGCGACTCAATCCACGAGGCGTTCTATACAGACATCATCAATCCGGCAAACCGCCCGAATCCGGAGACAAACATCTTCCGCAAAGGTTTCAAAACTGAAGAGGAACAGTATTCAGGCTTCGAATCAGTTGGTCCTGACGGTAAACAACTTAAGGAAGTCGTTGGCAAGAACTTGATTATCAGTGGTATCGCAACAGAATATTGCGTCAAGAATACTGCGGAGGAATTTTTGAACGATGGTCATAATATTGAGATTTTCGCTCCGGGTCTTGGCTACGTTGATTACAAAGGTCACGTTAAGACTGTCGATGATCTTAAAAATGTTGTGACAGTTATTGAATGACAATTGAATACATGAAAAAAGCGCGATGTTGAGTCGCGCTTTTTTATTGCTTTCCCTTTCGGTCTTTTTTCTCTTGCCTTTGCTGCTGCCTTATCATTTTCTTGAGAGCCTTTTCGTTTTCTTTGTTGATGAATTTAGGGTTATCTCCTTGATAATGATATTCTTCCCGCTTTAAATCTTCGAGTCTTTCGTTGAAAACGTATGTAAGTCGCAAGGTGAACATGTTGTTGTATTGCTTGTAAGGCCCTTTGATGTTCCCTTCAAGGTCGGTGAAAGAGCGTGTCCTGATTGGGTTCAGCGAATATGAATATCTGAAACCAAGTTTGAGGCGTTTCCATACGCGGATTTTGACATCGGCCAATATGTTGAACTCGTCGCGGTTGTAATCGCCGCTATTCAGAGAGACACCGGTCTCGTAACCGTGTTCGTATTCTTTCAGACCCATGAGCCGTGCGTAAGAGACACCGACGCCGGCGGAAACGAATTTTTTATCTGTGAAGTAAACCATCAATGGAACTTCGCCGTAATGGAGTCGGAGGTTGTATTCTCCCGTCAATGGCAGGTGCGTGACCGGGTCGAAAATGGTGTCGTATTTCGCATCTTGTTTCGCACCTTTCTGATTATAAAGGACTTCCAACGACAATTCAATGCTGAAATTTCTTTTTTGAAAAACGGGAGTCAAAACGCCGAAACCTGCACTGACACCTTTTTTGTAGAACCCCATCATCTGATCGCCGTCAACTTGGTTCATGTTCAAGCCGACAAAGGCTTCGCCAAGAAACATTTGCGCCTTGACATTGCCGGAGATTCCAATCAATATGGCGATTAATACAAACAGTAAACTTTTTTTCATGCAGTAAAATTTTATTTCATTTTGCCTTAACGGAAAATCTGAAATTTTATTTCATTGAAAGACTGATTCTTTTTCTCGGAATATCAACCTCGGTAACGGTGACTTTCACTTTTTGATTCAGTTTAACGACTTGATTCGGATCGGTGATGAACTTGCTCGACATCTGGCTGATGTGCACGAGTCCGTCCTGATGAACGCCGACATCGACGAAACATCCGAAAGCTGTAACATTGGTGACGATGCCGACCAATTGCATTCCTTGGCGTAAGTCGTTGATTGTGCGTATGTTCTTGTCAAATTCAAACGTCTCGAATGATTTTCTTGGGTCGCGGCCTGGCTTTTCGAGTTCGGAAATGATGTCGTTGATGGTTTCGATTCCGAAATCTTTTTCGATAAATTCTTTCGGATTTATTTTTGAAATAAGTTCTTGATTGCCAATTAGTTCGCTGACTTTGACATTGAGTTTCTTTGCCATTTTCTCAACGATATGATAGCTTTCGGGGTGAACTGCGCTTGCGTCTAAAGGCTGTGCAGCTCCGTGGATTCTCAAGAATCCGGCGCATTGCTCGAAGGCCTTGCTGCCGAGACGCGGCACCTCCATGAGCTGCTTGCGGCTCTTGAAACCTCCGTTCTCGTTCCTGAACTTCACTATCGAGTTTGCGAGTTGCGGTCCGACACCGCTTACGTATGAAAGCAGCTGCTCGCTCGCGGAGTTGAGTTCGACACCGACGGCGTTGACGCAGCTCTCGACGACGTTTCCGAGTTCGTCGCCGAGCATCTTCTGGTTCACGTCATGTTGATATTGCCCGACACCGATTGATTTCGGGTCAATCTTTACGAGTTCCGCCAGCGGATCCATAAGCCTTCTGCCGATGCTCACTGCGCCGCGCACTGTGATGTCGTATTCCGGAAACTCGTCGCGTGCCGCTTTGCTCGCGGAATAAACGGAAGCGCCGCTCTCGTTCACCATGACGGCAGTGATGTCGCGGTCGAACTTTATGCTCTTGATGAAGTCCTCGGTCTCACGCCCGGCTGTCCCGTTGCCGATGGCGATGACTTGAACCTTATATGCCTGTACGAGATAACGGATCTTGGCGGCAGCGGCGTGCGTCTCGTTTTGCGGCGGATGCGGATATATCGTCTCGTTGTGAATCAAAGCTCCGTATTCGTTGAGAATCACTACTTTGCATCCGGTGCGGAAACCTGGGTCGAGGGCGAGCACGCGTTTCTGACCGAGCGGCGCAGCAAGTAAAAGCTGCCGCAGGTTCTCGGCGAAGACCTTCACCGCCACTTCGTCGGCCTTCTGCTTGTAAAGCGCACGGATTTCTGTTTCAAGCGACGGCTCCAAAAGACGTTTCCACGCATCGTCAATGGCATCCTGGACCAAATCGGTGCTTGCGTTGTCGCCTTTCAGGAAGATGTTGTCCAATGTCTTGAGCGCATCTTCATCGTTGATGTCTAACTTCACCTTCAATAGCCCTTCTTCCTCGGCTCTGAACAACGCCAAAATGCGGTGCGACGCCGCCTTGGAAATCGGTTCGCTGAAATCGAAATATTGCTTATATGTCTGAGCTTCAGCCTCTTTGCCTTTTACCAAAGAAGATTTTATCACGCCGCTTTTGTGATAAATGTCGCGGATTTTGTTGCGGCCTTTGATGTTTTCCGAAACCCATTCAGCCATGATGTCGCATGCTCCTTTCAACGCTTCTTCTTCGCTGTTGACATCCTTCTCCTTATTAATATAGCGTTTTGCGAGGCCGTTCACGTCATCGCTGTTTTGCGACATGATGAGTTTTGCAAGTGGTTCGAGGCCTTTCTGACGTGCGATTTCGGCTCTCGTCCTGCGCTTCGGTTTGTATGGAAGATACAGATCCTCAACGTCTTGCATCGTCTCGGCATCGTTGATTTGTTTTTCAAGTTCTGGTGTCAGTTTCTCCTGTTCGGAAATCGATTTCAACACAAATTCCTTGCGTTTGTCCAATTCTTCCAACTGCTCGAGTCGTTTTTTGATGTCGGCGACGGTCTCTTCGTTCATCGTATTCGTCATTTCCTTGCGGTAACGTGCGATGAACGGCACTGTCGCACCTTCGCCTAACAATTTGATTACGTTTTCGGCAGCTCTTTCGCTGACGTTGAATTCTTTTGATATTTTACTTGTATAACTCATTTGTGTTCTTTTAACTCTACTCTCTTAACTTTGCTCTTTCTCCCAGATTTCCCATGCGGCATCAGCCTGTAAATATAACATTTTCAATCCATTAAATGTCTTTGCACCTTGCGATTTCCCTCTTTTCAGAAAAATTGTTTCCTCTGGATTGTATATTAAATCAATCAGAATGTTTGACGGGTTTAATGTTTCAAACGGCAGGTCGAGGCAATTGTTTGCATTTGGATGCATTCCGATTGGTGTTGCATTGATAATCAATTCGTTGTCGTGAAACCCTTCTTTTTTTAATTCATTATAGGATTTTTGATTCTCATATCTTACATTTCTTGTAATAAATTGAAAATCAATGTTTTTGTTTTTCAAAACAAAAGAAACCGCTTTAGATGCGCCGCCTGTTCCCAAAATCAAAGCTCTGCCAATTTCTCTGTCTTGAATAGCATCTTCCAAAAGTCCTTGAAAACCAATGTAATCCGAATTGAAACCGTGAAGTTTCCTGTCGGAATCTATTTTAACCACATTTACTGCACCGATTTCTTTCGCATTTTCATCAATGAAATCAAGATACTTGATTATTTCGTTCTTATATGGATATGTGATTGTAAAACCTTGTAAATCAATGTTTTCTGAAATTATTTTGTCAAGATTGTCAAGGTTTTCCAAATCAAAATTTGAGAATTTGCAATCAAGATGTTCTTTCTCGAACTTGTTTTCAAAATATTTTTTTGAAATAGAATGCCCCAAAGGATGTCCGATTAATCCAAATGATTTCATTATCAATAATTTACATCGTCTGCACCCTCTTAACTCTACTCTTTTAACTCTTAACTTTTCTTCGCCGCCATCTTTTCGGTTAGCACGATAATCGCTGCACCTATTAATAATATGACTATCGCTGTCGCGAAATGAATGTCCATTTCCGGCATAAAGTATTTATAACCAATTGTTTTTGCTTCACTTCCGAAATAAGTGATGATTTCGCTTTTCCAAGGCCAGATGATTGGCATTGATCCGAGGATAAAACCTGTCAGAAGCGAAATCGTCATGTCGCGGTAGTTTTTGTAAATCCATGCCAAAAGATGCGCGAATGCCAAAAGTCCGGCTGCCGCACCAATCACGACAGGAATCAAGATGCTCATGTTTAAGTCTTTAACTGCTTGAATCATAACGAGTTGATAGTTGCCCATAAGGACGAGTACGAATGAGCCGGAGAGTCCGGGTAGAATCATCGAGCATGTCGCAACGGCTCCGCATATCATCAGATAAAAGAAATTGTCGTTTTCTTTTGCCGGTGTCCCGAATGCGATTAATAGTGCGATTGCGGTGCCTATAATGAAAGAAACAATGACTTTCCAGTCCCATTTCTCGACGGTTTTGCCGACGTAATATATTGATGTTAAGATCATTCCGAAGAAAAACGACCAAAGATAAGTCGGATAATTTTTGAAAAGATAGTCGAAAATCCTCGCTATTGAAAGAATCGCCACCACGACCCCAAGTCCGACTGAACACAGGAACCACAGGTCGGTGTGTTTTGCGAATTCCTTTAATTTCCCCGAAAACAGGAGTCTTGCCGCTGTCAAGTTAAACGATTTCAACGAGTTGACGAGTCGCTCGAATATTCCGGTTATCAATGCGATTGTGCCTCCGGAAACGCCCGGTATCACGTTTGCGGAACCTATCCCGATTCCTTTGATGAAGTTTGATACGTATTGATTCATTTTACTTTTTATTTTTAATTCTGTATTCTTCAATGAGTTCCATTATTGCGGCGTTGTTCGTGAGGTTCTCCGCATCGAAATTCAGAAACTCTATGTGGCCGTCGTAGTCGATTTCCAACGCCGACTCCAATGTCAACAATCCGGACTCGTTTTCGTTTTCAGCGAAATGTATGAAAGCTTTCCTGTAAAGCAACGGCGCGTTGTCGCCCAAAATGCTCAGGCCTCTGTTGATTGCCAAAAAAGCGTTTTCGACATCATCTTTCAAGACATAGCATTCCATCAAGGTGATGTATGCGTTTTCATCGTAGGGATTCTGGCTCAGAATTTCGTTGACGATTTTCAAGGCTTTGTCATATTCCTCAAGCTTGTTGTATTCTTCGGCCATAACGAACATATAATCAGTGTTATACGGTGAAAGGGCGTGTGCGTGCTTGAGGAATTTTATTGCTGATTTCGGGTTGTTTTCGTCGCTTAAAATAAATCCGATTCCGGCGTAAGCCTCCGGCAGATTTTCATCGATTTTCATCGCTTTCTTGTAGCTTTTCATCGCCTCCGCCATGTCGCCTAACTTGGCGTGAGCCTCGCCGTAGAGGCAGAGGAGCAGTGGCGATTCGGCTTCGCAACGTGTCGCTTCCGCCACTGTTTCAAGCGTTTGCGCATATTTCCCCGTCTCGTTGTAAGCTGTCGCGATGTCGATGTATGCTTTCTTGTTGTGCGGGTCGATGGCCAGGACGTATTCGAGTTGCTCGATGGCGTCGTCAAGACGGCCCATGCGGATGTAACAGTTGCCGAGTGCCGTCCACGCCGGCACGCTGTACGGGTCGAGGTCAATCTCTTTCCTGAAGAAATCTAAAGCGTCTTCGAGCCTGTTAAGTATTGAATAACAATTCCTTATCTCGAAATATTGATTGTCGATGTCGATTTTCCTGTTCAAGCCTTTGATGTGATAGTTGAGTGCTTTTTCGTAGTCGCCGAGGTTCTCGTATTCGATTGCAATCGAGTTGAAAAGGTCTTCGCATTCTTTGAATTCAAAAGCTTTAACGGCCTTCATGTATGCGTTTATCGCTTTTTTGTGTTCTTGGAGTTCTGAATAACAATAGCCTAATGTTATTTGATAATCAGCGTCTTCCTTGTCAACGGCCGCGTTTTTCAAGGTTGAGAGTGCTTCTTTGGCATGTGAATTTGCGAGGAGCTGCTTCGCTTTTATGATCTGGATCATCGGGTCGTTTGGATGAAATTTGATGGCGATGTCAGCGGCGAGATTGGCTCTTTTTATGTTGTCTTGCTGTAGATAATGTTCCAAGATGACGTTAAGTTCGTCAGTATCAAAGTAATACGACTGATGCTGTTTCACCATGTCCTCAAAGCGGCTGACGAGTTCGTTCACGTCAAGTTCGTCATCCATAAAGTTATCATCATCAAAAGCCATATTATTAAAAAAATTTTTGCAAAGGTACTAAAATTATTGTAATTTTGCGCAAAATTTAAAAGAAAACTATGCCATTAATCAAATCAATTTCCGGATTCCGCGGGACAATTGGCGGCAGGCCGGACGACGGATTGACTCCGATAGATATTGTAAGGCTCACGTCAGCCTTTATTTGTTTGATCAGACGCAGCGGCGTAAGACGTCCACGCATCGTTGTCGGTCGCGACGGACGCCTCTCTGGCTTCATGGTGAACCAGCTCGTATGCGGAAACCTTCAGGCCATGGGCGCTGATGTCATCGACATCGGTCTCAGCACGACCCCGACAACGGAGATCGCAGTCACAGAACTGAAAGCTGACGGCGGCGTAATTCTTACCGCCTCACATAATCCGAAAGAGTGGAATGCCCTGAAACTCCTTGATAATAAAGGTGAATTCATCGATGCAGCCGATGGCAAGTGGCTTCTCGGAAAAGCCGCAGCCGAAGATTATGAATTTTCTCCGATTGACGAAATAGGGAGTTATACCTTGGCTGAAGGCTGGATGGAACGTCATGCCGACATGGTCTGCAAGCTCCCGTTGGTGAAGAGGGAACTCATCGAAAAAGCCGGTCTTAAAGTTGTCGTTGACGGTGTCAACTCAACCGGCGGAATGGCTATCCCTATGCTTCTCAGGAAGTTGGGCGTGAAAGACATCATCGAGCTTAACTGTGAGGTGACTGGAGATTTCGCACACAACCCGGAACCTCTTGCGGTGAATCTCGTTGACACCTGCGCCAAAGTGAAGGAATGCGGCGCCGACCTCGGCATCGTCGTTGACCCTGACGTTGACCGCCTCGCATTCATCAATGAGAAAGGCGAGATGTACGGCGAGGAATATACTTTGGTGACGGTGGCATCATATATCCTCGAACATAAGAAGGGCAACACGGTTTCAAACCTTTCGTCAACACGTGCTTTGCGTGACGTGACCAACGCCGCTGGCGGGCAGTATTCCGCGGCGGCGGTCGGTGAGGTGAACGTGGTCGCCAAGATGAA
The DNA here is from genome assembly GCA_024400305.1 of Bacteroidales bacterium. Lineage (GTDB taxonomy): Bacteria > Bacteroidota > Bacteroidia > Bacteroidales > F082 > Limimorpha. The sequence continues at coordinate 44,580 of JAKSMX010000012.1, forward strand.
GGAAGTCGGTGCTGTCATCGGTGGCGAAGGCAATGGCGGCGTCATTTATCCTGAAATTCACTACGGACGCGACGCTCTCGTCGGTGTCGGTCTTTTCTTGACATATCTCGCTGAAAATCATTGCGCTGTGTCGGAACTGAAGAAGAGGTTCCCGCTTTATTACATGTCGAAAAACAAGATTCAGCTCACTCCGGCAACCGATGTCGATGGCATCCTCGCAAAGATGGCGGAGAAGTTCAAAAACGAACAGGTCACGACAATCGATGGCGTGAAAATAGATTTCGCAGATGGCTGGGTGCATCTGCGCAAGTCAAACACCGAGCCAATCATACGCGTCTATTCTGAAGGCAAGTCGGAAGAGGAAGCCGACCGCCTCGCACAGATGATGCTTGAAGAAGCAAGAAAAATGATGTAAATCTGTAAAAACGGGTGACGGAGAGAAGTGAATCCCGTCGCCCGTTACCCTTAAAATTTAATGACATGAATAAGAAAAACAAAAAACGCCGCAGGAATTACAAGTTTCATGCCGTGACGTTCAAGCTCACACAAGGGCAGTACAAGTCTCTCACGAATTATTGCAAAGCAAGGAAGACCACGCCTATCAAGTTGATTAAGAAAAACATAGAACGCTTTATCTCTCATTATGAGTACGGCGTTCCGGAGGAGTTGTATCTCTGCGAGAATCAGCTTGCTCTTTTTGAAGAGGATAATGTCAATTAGGCTGATGTCTTTAAAATCTGTTATTTGTTGAACGGCACGCGGTTTGCGATTGAGCGTCCGAGCGTGACTTCGTCTGCAAATTCCAAGGCGTCGCCGACGGAAATGCCCTTGGCGATGACGGTTATTGATCCTTGGAAATGTTTTAACATCTTGTAAATGTAGAAGTTAGTGGTGTCGCCTTCAATTGTCGCCGGCAACGCCAATATTATCTCCCTGAAGTTTTCCTTTATGCTTCTTTCAACTAATTCTTTGATTCTCAAATCGTTTGGCGAAACTCCGTTGATTGGGTCAATGACACCGCCGAGCACGTGGTAAACCCCGTTGAACGAACTTGTCCGCTCTATTGCCATCACATCGCGCATGTCGGCGACGACACAAAGCAAGCCGTTGTCTCTCTTCGGATTGGAACAAATGGAGCATACGTCATTGTCGCTGATGTTGTAACAGTGCTTGCAAAGAACGATGTTGTTCCTCATGTTCAACAGTGATTGCGACAGCATTTCTGTCGAGATTTTCTCTTCGCCAAGAAGATGAAGAGACAATCTCAATGCGGTCTTTCGCCCGATTCCGGGCAGTTTTGCGAGTTCGTCAACGGCTTTTTCAAGCAGAATTGAAGAATATTCAGCCATAGATAAGAATTTTTGCAAAAATACGTTATTTATCTATATTTTTGCAAAAAATTAAACACAATGAAAAGAATATGTTTTCTTGCACTTCTGATGTCGGTGTCTTTGTTTTTGCCGGCACAGAACAGGACTGACAAGGAAGGCCGCCGCCAAGGGCAATGGATTGATTATCATGACAATGGGAAAATAAAAAGCAAAGGTTCCTTCGTGAATGGTTTCCCCGTCGGTGAATTTATATACTTTAACGAGAGTGGTGTGCTTTATGCGAAAACTGTTTTTTCGGAAAACGGAATTGATGCGTCAACGAAGATTTATTCAGAGAACGGAAACGTTGTCGCAAAAGGTTTTTACAAAAACAGAAAACGTGACGGTGAATGGCAGTATTTTGATGAGATTCAAGGGATTACGATATTGATTGAGACTTATCGGAATGGCGTTCTTGATGGCCGTTGGGTTTCGTATTACAAGACTGGCGAGCCGCAGTTTGAGGGTCAGTACAAAAATGGAATCAAAGTGGGAAAATGGATGACCTACGATCCGGAGGGCGTGGTGATTTCTGTTGACACGTATGAGGAAGAAAATTTCAACGCCCCCGAACTCGAAGGCGTTGAACTTAATTGATCGTCCGATTAATAACAGTGCTTCGTGTAATCCTGCATGCAGCTCCTGCCGTATTGTTCGGCTAATTTGAAGTAGTAGCACGCCATGTCTCTGTCGTTGTTGATCCTGTAATACAACCCGATGTTGAAATATCCGTCGGCATAGTCGGGCTTTATTCCCACTGATTTCAGCCAGCAGTTCAGAGCGTCTTCCTTCTGCTGGATGTTCATGTATGAGCATCCGAGGTAGTAATACGCCTCGTAATTGTTTTTGTCGGTCTTGATTGCTTTCTCAAATTTTTCAATGGCTTCCTCGTATTGGCTGGCATAATGATAATCAATGCCTTCGTTTAAATACGCCCTTGATTTCTCTGGATCTTGTCCGCAACTTGCCAAAAAAGTCAGTGCGAACAGGCTTGTAAAGTAAAGTAATTTCTTCATATTTGTTGTGATTTTATCTTTGTCATAATTGTTAAAAATAAAGCCAGTATCCGGTCCATTCCCCACTTGTGATGTATTCTAAGGCTGGCATCGGGATCTTTATGAAACTTAACACTTTCAACGTGTATTTCCAAAATTTATTGTGTGCCGGGATTCTTGTCAGGTCGATGTCCAATGAAAGCAGAAATCTTCTGTTTCTTTCGAAAGACGGAACTGGTTTGCCGTGATATTCTGTTGAATTTTCAAAAGAGCCGGTCATGCCGTCGGCTCCGTATCCGACAGCGACGTTGAGCCATGCCGGGAATTTGCTTTCTTCTTTGAGAAACAATGACTTGAAGTTGCACGATGCCCAAATCGTGATTCCGTTGTAGTCTTTTATTGTCTGTTCAATGAAGTTTTTGCCGAGTAAGTCGGGGCGGTATTGGGCGTATTTTGTGGTGTGAAACGAATATTTCAAGGCGATTCGTTGCTCGTGCCAAAGGAACTGCTGCCCGATGAAAAGCCCGGCTCCGATGGCGTTTGCGGTCATGTCGCCCCACGAAAATCCCCAGCCGTCAGAAAAACCGTCGAAAATCTCGACTGTGGTCAGGAAGGCGAATCCGAGCGAGCCTCCAATCCAGATGGAACGTTTTTCATCGAGTCCGGTCGCTCTAAACGCTTCATAACCAACCATTCCGATGTTATATGCGGCTGCGGCGTGGCCCATCTTGTCCATCTGAAGCCATTCTCTATTATCGTTGAAGAAATGAAAATCCGACTGCGGATAATCGGCGTACCATGCGAAATAAAGCCCCGTCATCGATGCCACATAAAGCCCGCCGGTGACACCGCCGACGATGGCGACGTTGCGTTTTGTCTTTTCGTACAACGTGTTTGTTTCGTGGGACTTGTAGTTGCCTTTTTCTGTTTTCGTTTTTATCAATATCTCGGCATGTTCACTCGCCGAAGCAAGCAAAATGCTCAAAATCAATAATATCGATAAAATGATCTGTTTCAACGCGGTCGTTATTTGTGTTTGTTGATGATTTTTGTGACAGTTTCAATTGTTTCGTGCAATTTTTCTTCTGACTTGGCTTCGGCTAAAAATCTGAGATACGGTTCGGTGTTTGACGGTCTGATGTTCAACCACCAGTCTTGATAATCAAGGCGATAACCGTCAAAATCGAGGAAACGCTTCGGTTTTTCAAGATTCATGAAATGGTCTCTGACAGCATTCATGGCTTCTTGTTTCTTCTCAATTGTGAAGTTGATTTCGCCGGAATTGTGATAATTGGTTATCTCATTGATAATCTGTGACATGGTTCCGCCTTTTGATTTTAATTTTGACAAAAGTCTCAAAACAAGCAGTGCCGCCATTATCCCTGAATCTGAATAGTAGAAGTCGCGGAAATAATAATGTCCGGCAAGCTCGCCACCGAAACATCCGTCCAACTCTTTGAGTTTCAATGCGGCATAAGCTCGACCGACGCGCCACGTCTCCACTTTTGAACCATAGAGCCTGCCGAGATATTCCTGAATCGCCCTCGATGACCTGATGTCTTGCAGCACAATGCCTTTTTGATGTTTCTCGCCAAAGAAATAGTTGCCTAAAAAAGCGATTATCAAGTCGGGGGAGATGAATTGTCCTTTTTCGTCGATGAAAGTGATGCGGTCGGCGTCGCCGTCGAAAAGCAGCCCGATGTCGCATTTGTTGTTTAAAACCGTTTTTTTGATCTGAATCTGATTCTCCGCTTCCAGCGGATTCGGCTCGTGATTCGGGAAACTTCCGTCAAGAATGTCATTAATATAATAAGGTGTGTCGCCGAGCAATTTCTTGATGAAAAGACACGAAGCTCCGTTGCTGCAATCAATCCCTATTTTCAAATTGTTTATGTTTCCGATGAACTGTCTCTGAAAATCAATGTATTGTGAGTAAACGTCGATGTCTCTTGTGACACCTTGTTCCTCCGCGATTGGTGTCTCAACATCTGATTCGACAAGTTTTTCAAGTTCGTTCAGCCCGGTGTCATAACCGACCGGTTTTGCATCTTTTGCGCTGATTTTGAATCCGTTGTAGTTTGACGGGTTGTGCGACGCAGTAATCATCACCGAAGCCTCGTAACCGAATTTCGCCGTTGACCAATATATCAGTGGAGTCGTGGAAAGCCCGATGCTGTCAACGTCAACACCTCTGTCATTCAATCCTTTAGTGAGCTGTGCGAAAGCGATGTCTGACGATAGGCGCATGTCTCGCCCGACAAGGAAAGTGTTGGTTTTCAATATGTCAGGCAGGAAATACCCGATTCTGTATGCAATTTCCTCGTTGAGGTCTGAACCCCAGACACCCCGTATGTCGTATGCTTTGAATGCTTTCATCTGTAAATTCTTTGCTTGTTCAAAGCTCTTCTGTATTTCGCGGCGTTGGCGTTGTGTTCTCCAAGGTTTTTCGCAAATACGTGTGAGCCGGAAAGGTCGTCTTTCGCACAGAAATAGAAATATTTGTGTTCTTCGGCGTTCAGAACTGCGTCGATGGCGGCAATCGACGGGATGCAGATCGGACCTGGCGGAAGCCCCGCATATTTGTAAGTGTTGTATGGCGACTCAATGTCCTTGTGAACGTCAAGAACCCTGTGGATCTCAAAATCACCCAAGGCGAAAACCAAGGTCGGGTCGGCTTGCAATGCCATCCGTTTTTTCAAGCGATTCAGGTAAACCCCCGCAATCGTCCGCATCTCTGAAACTTTCGTCGTCTCTTTGTCAACAATGGATGCCAAGACACTGACTTGCAATGGCGTGAGATTCTGATGTTCCGCTTTTTCCAGTCGTGTCTCGTTCCAGAAGTTTTCATATTCACGCCTCATCTTTTTAATGAAACCTTTTGCGTTTGTGTTCCAATAAAACTCGTAAGTGTTTGGAATAAAAAGACTTGCATAATTGTATTGGTTGAAACATTCCGCTTTGAGACAACTGTCGTTTTTTATTTCATTCAATATTGAAACGGAGTCGGCTTCAATCTGCTGACTGATTCTGCCGGCAAGCTGTTCAACGGTTCTCACGTTGTTGAAAACAACTTTGACGGGCGTCTGTCTCCCTGAACGTAACATGCTGATTAATTGATAGTTGGACATTCCGTCTTTCAAAATGTAATGTCCGGGTTTGATGTGGTCAACGTAGTCGAGTCTTTTTGCGAGGATCTCGAAAAATCCTGGCTTGATAATGTAACATACGGAATTTATGCTGTCTTTAACTGATTGAAAATCAGAACCCGTGGCGATGAACAAAGAGACATCTTCGCCTTTGGGTGTTCTTACGTTTTCACCCCAGATGCATCTCGAAGCAAATGAAAATAACACAGCCAAAACTGCAAAAATCGTCGCCGAAATCAAAATGCACATTCTGATGATTCTGTGTTTCTTTTCATTTATTTTGGACTTTATTTTCATATTTTGTTTGTGTTAATTAGTTGATATTCAAGTTGGTCAATAAAACCGTCCGGTGTTTTGAGCCATTGTCTCCTGTGTCCGCATTTTTCAAACCCCGCTGACTCAAATAATTTTATGCTTTTTAAATTGTCAATGAAAGTGAGGATATATATCTGTTTGAGAATCAGAGTGTTGAAACAGTAATCAATGAGAATGTCAACGGCTTGTCTGGCGAATCCATTGTTTCTGAAATTCTCGTCAATCAAAATTCCGATTCCGGCACGCTCGTTGAAAGCATCGTAGTCATAAATGTCGATGCAGCCGATCGGCGTCTTGTCGTTACGGCTTTCAATCATCAGGCGGAGTTGTTTTTCTGAAATCAAGTCATTGTTATTCAACAGGAACTGTTCGATTTGGTGCATGGAGTAGGGGGCGAGTGTCTCGCTGACGCGCCAGATGCTGCGGTCGTTCTCCCACCTGTAGATGCAATCGGCATCGTAAGGCTCCGCAGTGCGTAAGGTTATATTTTCGTTGCTGAGAGACATCATCTGTTCAAAAAATAAACTCCGTCGCAGACATGGGTCGCCGGGCCTGTCAGAACGACATCGTGGATGCTGTTGCCTTCTTTTTTGAATTTCACGTTCAGTGTCGCCAACGTGGTTTTTATGTTGATGTCGTTGCCGCCGTACCATAACGCCGCCGCTATTGCAGAAGCGGTGACACCGGTGCCGCACGCCAGGGTCTCGTCCTCGACACCGCGCTCGTATGTCCTTATACAATATTGACCGTCAATGATTTCCATGAAATCGACGTTGACACCATCGTCAGAAATGCTTTTATCGTATCTTATCGAAGCTCCGTTCTTGACGACATCATAATTTCTTAAATCCTTGACTTTTGTGACATAATGCGGCGAGCCTGTGTTGATTAGGAGTCTGTCATCGCTTATTTCAAAACTGTCAATATTGCGCATCGACAGTGACACCTTGTATTCTTTGGCGGATGTTTTGTTGACAAAAGCTTCGTGAATGCCATCAATCGCCTCATAAACAATATGTTGTGAGGCGATTCCCTGTTCGTATGCGAAAGCGGCGACGCATCTCCCTCCGTTGCCGCAAAAAGTGCTCTCATGACCGTCGCAGTTGTAATATTTCATGCGGAAATCATATTTGTCGGAAGGCAGAACCGCTATCAGCCCGTCGGCTCCGACGCCGGTGCGACGATGACAAATCTCAAAAATTTCCTCATCTGATGCAACAAAAGGGACATCTTTTGCGTTTACCATCACAAAATCATTACCAGCGCCATGAAATTTGCTGAATTTAATAAATTGATTATCAAATATATTCATAAATATCAAAATTGTTTTGCCAAAACAGATCTTTGGCAGGAAATTTGATGTAAAAGTAGCAAATTTTTTGCTATCGCAACAAACAAACAACAAGAAATTTAAGACATAAGTTCAACTAAATTTTAAAAACATGAAGAGGACTAATTTTTTAATTGGTGCGTTATCTGTCGCCCTTATCGGAATGGTGGTCGTAACGGCTGTTTTATTCAAAAATCAAAAAAATCTTGAGAAGTCAATAATGACACAAGTGTCTGATAATAATGGTGTTAATGGCAGTTCGGCGGTGTGCAGCCATGTGGCTTATCTGCCGGAAACAGGCGGAGAGAACAGCTTTGTCAGTGCTGCAGAGAAGACGGTGAATGCGGTCGTTCACATTCATACGAAGATTGTGACGAAAGGCAACAGTTACTACGATTTCTTCGGTCCGTTGCTCGAACGTATTTACGGCGGGAGTATGCAAATACCTGAAAATGTGGCCGATGGATATGGCTCCGGAGTCGTGGTCTCTCCTGATGGTTACATCGTGACGAACAACCACGTCGTTGACGGTGCAAGCACCATTGAGGTTACATTCAACGACAAGCACAAGAGGCAGGCCACTTTGATTGGAAAAGACCCGAACACGGATATTGCTTTGATCAAAGTCGATGCGAAAGACCTTGAATATCTGACGTTTGGCGATTCCGACCAGGTTCACGTCGGCGAGTGGGTTCTCGCAGTGGGCAATCCGTTCAACTTGAATTCGACGGTGACAGCCGGCATCGTGAGTGCCAAGGCGCGTAACATCAACATTTTGGGTGACGGCACGATAGAGTCGTTCATTCAGACCGATGCGGCTGTGAACCCGGGAAACAGCGGCGGCGCATTGGTGAATGTCAACGGCGACCTCATCGGCATAAATGCGGCAATAGCCTCTCGCACAGGCGGTTATGAGGGGTATTCGTTCGCCATCCCTTCGAATATCGCAAAAAAAGTCGTAGGCGACTTCCTGCAGTTCGGCTCGTTGCAGCGTGCGTATCTTGGCGTCTCCGTCAGGGAAGTGACAGAAGAGGTGGCTGAAAGGGAAGACCTTGACATTTTGTCAGGCGTCTATGTCGCAGCCCTCGAACCTGGCGGCGGCGCGGAGAAAGTCGGCATTAAAGTCGGTGACGTGATATTGAGTGTCAATGATTTGCCTGTTGACACTTATTCGCAGCTGATCGGCGTGATCGGACAATATCGTCCGGGTGATGTCGTTGATGTCAAAGTGTCACGTGGCGGTGACAAAATGGACTTTAAGGTCACGTTGGTGAATATGCACGGGAATGTTGAGGTCATGAAAGACGGCGACACTTTCTTCAACGAGACGCTCGGAATAATGCTTCAGCCTGTGTCGCCGGCATTGCAGAGCAGACTCGGTATTAATTACGGCCTGAAGATTGTCGAGGTGAAAGACGGAATCATGAAGAAAAAAGGCGTGAATGAGGATTTCGTGATTTTGTCGGTGAACAATATTCAGGTCTCCAACGAAAAAGACCTTAACAAGGCGATGAACAGCGGCAGAAACGGCAAGGTCCGCATTGAAGGCACCGACACCGAAGGCAACTGGCTGACAACTTTTGAGTTCTATCGTAATTAAATGATAGGCAGATGATTAAAATTATTATAAAGATTTGAAAAACATTAATTAAAAAACAAACGAAATGAGACAGTTAAAGATTTCAAAATCAATCACAAACAGAGAGCAGGGTGCTCTCGACAAGTATCTGGCTGACATCGCCAAGGAGGAGATGATAACTCCCGACGAGGAAGTCGAACTCGCACAAAGGATCAGGCAGGGCGACCAGGCGGCGCAGGACCGTTTGGTTAAAGCCAACCTCCGTTTCGTTGTGTCGGTCGCGAAACAGTATCAGAATCAAGGACTTGGATTGGCTGATTTGATAAACGAAGGCAATGTGGGACTGATAAAGGCTGCCCAGCGTTTTGACGAGACAAAAGGATTCAAGTTCATTTCATACGCAGTCTGGTGGATCCGTCAGGCCATACTTCAGGCCGTGGCGGAACAGTCAAGGGCGGTGCGTCTGCCTCTGAATCAGGTCGGACTGCTGAGCCGTGTCAAGAAAACCGCTTCGTACCTCGAACAGCTTTATCAGCGGAAGCCGACAATCAAGGAGATCGCCGATGAGCTTGACATGCCGGAAGATAAGATAGAAGCGGTATTCAAGGTCAATACCAGGGAGGTCTCGATGGACGCTCCTGTCACCGACGACGATGAAATGCTGTTGATAGATACTCTTATACCTGAAGACGGCGAAGATACCGACGACAGCCTCAGCCGCGAGACGGAACGTGCCGCCATCCAACGCTCACTGATGGTTCTCAACGAGAAGGAACGTATGATTCTCAACCTTTATTTCGGCCTCGAATCGAACCACGGATGCACTTTGGAGGAGATAGGCTATATGCTTGACATGACTCGCGAGCGCGTCCGTCAGGTCAAGGACAAGGCCCTGAAGAAACTCCGCACACACTCCAAATCGAGCCTGATGCAGGTCTTGGATGAATGACGAGCCGGGGTGCTGAAATGGGTGTTTCAGAAATAAATGTTTCAGAATGTCAAACATTTATGACTTTCTGTTGTTAAATGTGAAAAAATAACAATATGAACATTTACGACATCAAAGTTAAGAAAATCGAAAACGGACAGGAGTCCGAGGTTTCGTTCAGTGAGTACAAAGGGAAGGTTTTGCTTATTGTCAACACGGCCACGGGCTGCGGCTTCACCCCGCAGTATGAGGCGCTGGAACGTCTTTACCGCAAGTACTGCGATGACGGCTTCTTTGTTTTAGACTTTCCGTGCAACCAGTTCATGGAGCAGGCGAAAGGCACGGATGAGGATATCAACTCGTTCTGCACGCTGCATTACGACACCACATTCCCGCGCTTCAAGAAGATTGAGGTGAATGGGGCGGGGGAGGCACCGCTGTACACCTTCTTGAAAAACGCGATAACCACCCGTGACGACAAAGGCCATTGGCTGAAAGAGAAGGCTTTGTCGGTGACTTCGCACCTCAACGGGAAGAGCGAGAAGGACAACGACATCAAGTGGAATTTCGAGAAATTCCTCGTCGGCCGCGATGGAAGTGTGGTGGCGCGTTTCGCCCCGTCGGTGACGCCGGAGGAGATTGAAGATGAGATAGCGGAGGCCGTTGAAAGGATGGGAATCGCTGACGCGACATCTGAAAATTAGAAGCGGAAAACTTGTGTTGTTTGCAAAGAACCGCCGGCATTATGCCGGCGGTCCTTTTTTGCTTGATGACAGGTTGAATCCTCGGTGCTGATTTGAGAAATGTAAAAAAAACACATGCGAAGTTGAAAAACTTTATTTATTTTTGCAATCAAGTTTAATACCATGACAGAAAACAGAATAAAAGTGTTGAAAATCATTTTCGGGCAAGAGATTTCTCTTAATGAGATACCTCTTTTCCGGGGAGCGGTGATTGATTCATTGGAACACAAAGCTTTGCTTTTCCATAACCACGATGGCGACGGACTGCGTTATTCATATCCACTCATCCAATATAAGCGTATAGGCGGCAAGGCGGCGATTGTGTGTGTCGGCGACGGGACTGAAGCCATAGGCGAGTTCTTCGCCAGCGGGAATTTTGATGTTTCCATCGGGGAAAGGAATGTGAGTCTGAAAGTCGATTCCATTGATGCAAGACAGGTTCTTGTACAGGTGTGGGATGACAAGTTCGTGTATCATTTGCGTCGCTGGTTGCCGTTCAACAAGCAAAACTATGAAAACTTCATGCAGTTGGACGGCGTGGCAGAAAAATGCATGTTTTTGGAGAAGTTACTTGTCGGTAACGTACTTTCGTTCGCCAAAGGTCTGAACATCCACTTCGACAGGGAAGTGTTGTGCAAAATCAAGCAGTTGAGCGAGCCGATGACTGTTGTATATAAAGGTGTCAGGCTGATGGGCTTCGATGTCGAGTTCAGCACCAATGTCTCCTTGCCAGATTACATTGGCTTGGGAAAGGGCGTGAGTGTGGGGAAGGGGACGGTAAAGAAAATTAACAGTAAAGAATAAATATAGGTCTAAATTATGGATAATACGAGAGAAAAAATCTACCTTGCGGCGTTGCTGCATGATATTGGGAAGTTCTATCAGAGGGCGGATGGAAGTTTTTCCGAGAGAAAATTTGATAAAAATATAAAAACTATGGTGGATTATATCTGTCCACAGAAAGAAAATGGTGCTTTCGGATATTTGCATTCGGCTTGGACCTTGCAATTTTTGGAAGAAGTGTTTTCAAAAATACAACAGATATCTGGTTTGAAAGATAATTTGTATGATGCGAGCAATCCTGATTCAATATTTCAGTTAGCTGCATATCATCATAAACCTGCAACCGAATTGCAAGCGCTAATTTCGTTGGCTGATTGGTGGAGCGCTGGCATTGACAGACGAGTATCTAACTTGGAAAAAGAAGAAGGCGAACAGAATGGAATAAATTGGGGCAAACAACGATATAAGAGGATTCCTTTGTATTCAGTTTTCAATAAAATCAACAAAGGAAATTTTCAATATGCCTTTGGGTTAAAGCCCTTGTCAATTGATGAAAAAGGGTTCTTTCCTTCAGATATAAAAACGATCTCCGATGGAAATTCGCAAGCAAAATATGCAGAATTGTGGAAATCATTCAAAGAAGAATTTGAGAAGTTGCCGACTGATTCCTTTGAGGGCTTTGCAGAAAGTCTGATGTTTTTGCTGAAGAAATATACCTGGTGTATTCCTTCAAACACCACAGATATGGCGAATGTCAGTTTGTTTGACCATCTGAAGACAACTGCAGCATTTGCTGACAGTTTGTATTTGTATATGCAGGAAAAACCAGATGATTTTGTTTTTAACAACAACCGTTTGACATTAAAAGAAGGTGTGAGACCAGTAATTCTGTTAGGAGGTGATTTGTCTGGCATACAAAAATTCATCTACAATATTGCCTCTCGCAAGGCAGCCGTCAGTTTGAAAGGTCGCTCATTTTATCTGCAATTGCTGATTGATTCTATTATTCAACGTATAATTTCGCATCCTGATATAGAAGCGACTTTAGCCCATGTCGTTTATTCATCTGGTGGAAAATTCTATATGATTTTGCCTAATACAATAAAAGTATTGAAGGCTATTTTAGAGCTGAAAAACGACATTGAGGCTGATATTTGGAAACAGCATAATGGTCAATTGATAGTAAATATTGACTACGTACCTTTTGCCTATAATGTAAAATATAAAGGTCTTGATTTTGATGATAAAGTAAATCAGGCAATCGGTGAATTATGGCGTACATTGGCAGATAAACTGGCATTTCAGAAAAACCAAAAATTCAAAAGTGTTTTGTTGAATGAATACGAAAATTTGTTCAAACCGCAAGATATTGACGAAGATGCTAAAGTTTGTGCTGTAACTGGAATTGAAGGAAAATGTGTTGCCATTGATTCCAAAGAAAAAGGAGAAAAGACATACGTTCTGCCGGTTGTGAAAAAGCAAGTTGAATTAGGAAATGTATTGAAAGATGTTGATTACGTCATAACCTATCGAGGTAATGATGTTCACGCTTATTTGAACAATAAGGCTAAGTTTCAAATATCTTGTGTGGGTGTTGATAATTATTTGTTTGACCAGAAAGAATTGGTTGACAATGAAGCGGATTTTAGAACTATCACTTCGGCTGATGTTTGTCGCGTGAAACGAATTAATCAAACCGATTTCTTTATCCCGATTAAAGGGAACAGTTGTGGTTATGGTTTCCAGTTTTATGGTGGCAACAAGCAGGCTAAATCATCAAATGGAGACAATAAGACATTTGAAGAATTGGCAAAAGATTCGTATTTGGGCATTTTGCGAATGGATGTGGATAATCTTGGTTCAATTTTTATTCAAGGTTTGCCTGATGAAGACAAGAGTTTTGCTGCCTATTCAACTTTGTCTTTTATGCTTGATTATTTCTTTAGCGGGTATTTGAACACCATTCGTGAAAATGAGAATTTCAAAGATGATGTGAATATCCTTTATTCTGGAGGCGATGATGTGTTCGCTGTTGGCAAATGGAATAAATTGATAGAATTTGCCGAAGCCATTAGAGAGAATTTCCGAAAATTTGTTGGACGAGATGATATTTCGATTTCGGGTGGAATAGCTATTGTAGATGATAAGTTCCCTGTAGCAAAAGCTGCTGAGATGGCAGGAGAAGCCGAAGACGCAGCGAAGAAATATAAAAATTCTGCCAAGAATGCCTTTAATATGTTTGGAGAGAGTGTCGTATGGTCGAAAGAAGAATATGGATATGTGAAATCCTATAAGCTCACAGAGTCACTTCCATTAAAACAAGGATTAAGACTATATTAGGAATTGTATTTTCAATCTCGTGGTCATCAGCTCACAGAGTCACTTCCATTAAAACAAGGATTAAGACATACGTAGAGCCGCCACATTGTGACGGCTCTACTGCATCATTTTTTGAATTTCAAACGAAAAATTGTCATCGCGATGCGGTTTTTTTGAATTTCAAACGAAAAATTGTCATCGCGATGCGGTTTTTTGAATTTCAACGGGCGATTGCAATCGGTTCTATTTCTATATCTGCAAAAAAGAGACAGATATAGAAATAAAATCGGTTTTTTTTGCTGCATTCCATTCTTTTTTATTATTTTTGCATTGAAAAAATATTGCAAAATGATAACGGAAATCATTGGTAGAAAGTCTGAAATACAAGAACTTACAGAAAGTTACGAGTCGAGGATGGCTGAATTTGTAATCGTTTACGGCAGGAGAAGGGTTGGGAAAACCTTTCTGGTCAGACATGTTTTTGAGAACAATTTCGACTTTTATGTGACGGGGCTTTTCAATAAGAGCAAGGAACGGCAACTCGAAAATTTTTCAAACGCCCTTTCGGAATACAGCGGCGAGGATTGCGGAACACCCAAAGATTGGTACGATGCGTTCAGAAAACTTAAACAGTATCTGAAAAATATCAACAGACCCGGACGCAAAATCGTGTTTTTCGATGAGATGCCCTGGATGGACACGCAGAAATCAGACTTTGTCAGCGCACTTGAAAATTTCTGGAACGGATGGGGTTCTGGTGAAAAAGATCTGATGCTGATTGTCTGCGGCTCGGCGACTTCCTGGATTACAAAAAAACTTTTCGGCGATGTCGGCGGACTTTACAACCGCGACACACGGCGCATCTGCCTGCAGCCATTCACGTTGAAAGAGACCGAAGAATACCTCATCGCCAATAATATCATGTTCAACCGCTACGAGATTGCCGAATGCTACATGATTCTGGGTGGCATACCTTTTTATCTCAGCAAGATCAGGAAAGGATTCAGCCTCGCGCAGAACATCGACATGCTTCTGTTCCGCAAAAACTGTGCATTGAAAGACGAATTCAAGCATCTTTATGATGCGTTATTCGGAAAATCAGAACTTTATGTGAAAGTGGTCGAGGCATTAAGTGAAAAAAAAGAAGGCCTTGCCCGCTCGGAAATATCGAACATCACCGGCATACCAAACAGTGGCTACCTCACGAAAATACTTTCAAATCTCATCGACTGCAATTTCGTGGCTCCAATAAATCTATACGGGAAAAAATCGCGTGAAACGGTATATCAGCTTTCCGATTTCTTCACATTGTTCTATTTCCGTTTCATCAAGGATAATTTCGGCAAGGATGAAAATTTCTGGACCAACAGGATTGACAGCCCTTCGCATCGGGCCTGGTGCGGCTTCGCGTTCGAACAGATATGCATGGCGCATATAAACGGCATTAAGGACAGACTGGGGATTTCCGGTGTCGCAACTGTCTGTTCGGCGTGGCGTGAAAAGTCGGAAAACGGAGGAGCGCAAATTGACTTGATAATCGACAGACGCGACCAGGTGACAGATATCTGTGAGATGAAGTTTTCGCTCGGCGAATACTCGATAACAAAAGAATATGCCGAATCTTTGATGAACAAAATCAATGTTTTCCGTGACACTGTGAAAACAAGAAACGCAATGCATCTTGTCATGGTCACCTCATTCGGGCTGAAGAAGAACTCACATTCAGGTGTCGTTCAGAACGAGGTGACATTGGATGATCTTTTCGGCTCGTGAAAATAATGTCGGCCCGCCGGATGCAAAAACACATTGGCGCGTTTGGACAAAAACATTATTTTTGCAAAAAATTATTGAAATGGAAGAACCGATTCTCAACACCCACAACAAGGCGGAGTTCGAGCCGGCGCACACCGCCGAGCATCTGCTCAATCAGACAATGGTAAGGATGTTCGGCTGCGAACGCTCGAAGAACGCGCACATCGAACGCAGGAAATCCAAGATCAACTGGAATCTCACAACGGAGCCGACGCCGGCGCAAATCGCCGAGATCGAACGCCGTATGAACGACCTCATCGCCGCCGACCTGCCGGTGCGTTTTGAGTTCGTTGACCGCGACCACATACCCGCCGGAGTGAAGCTCGACAAACTCCCCGACGACGCAAGCGAGATGCTGCGCATGGTCCGGATCGGCGACTACGACGTCTGCCCGTGCATCGGCGCACACGTCGCCTCCACACGCGGGATAGGCGGGTTCCACATCAACTCGACATCATGGACCCCCACGGATAACGGCGGCATCTTCAGAATAGTGTTTAAAACAGTAAACGAATAAATCATCATTGGAAAAACTCGGCTTCACTTGTTTCGACACGGCTCTGATGTATTGCGGCGCGAAAAGCGAAAGCACTGTGAAACAGGATCTTACATCACGGCATAAACGCGACACTTACACGCTTGCAACGAAGCTTCTCTGCATATATCTCAAAACAAAGGCATTTTATCATAATTTTTTTATGGGGGGGGTATGTAAAACGATTGTTTTTATGTTTATCTTTGCAACCGAAAAAATCAGCCAATTGATAATGGCTGACGTGGATTTAATCCTGTCCTATTTTTCTGATTCACAGCCGTTTGGCATATTCAGCATGTGACTGAAGGGGCGAAGCTGTAAATAAACCGACAGGTGTTTTGCAAGTAAAATCAGACATTTCGGGGCTTTCCGAAGTTTAAGCAATGAAAGAGATAAAGTTTACTATTCCGGATATTTCGGATCTGGAGATTGAGAATGTAGTGGAGGTGCTGCGGTCGGGATGGATTACGACCGGGCCTAAGACAAAACTACTGGAGAAGAAACTGGCAGGATTTGTCGGAGATTATGACGGAGAGGGGTCTCCCCGATGCGCGTGCTTAGGTTCGGCTACAGCAGCAATGGAGACTGCACTGAGGCTGTTGGGTATAGGCCCGCAGGCGGGCGGCAGTGCCGACGACGAGGTGATTACCTGCGCTTACACTTATACCGCTTCGGCATCTGTCATCAGCCACGTCGGGGCAAAGATTGTGCTGGTGGATTGTTCGGATGCCGATGGTTCCATCGAGATGGATTACGACAAGCTTGAAGCAGCCATAACCCCGAACACCAAGGCGATTATCCCTGTGGATATTGCCGGAGTGCCGTGCGACTTCGACAGGATATTCAGGATTGTGGAGCGGAAGAAGGCTATGTTCGAGGCTTCGTCGCGCCTTCAGGAGACACTCAGCAGGATTGCAGTTGTTGCCGATGGTGCCCACGCGCTTGGGGCTTCGTACAAGGGAAAGATGGCAGGCAGCATCGCTGACTTCACGGCATTCTCGTTCCATGCCACCAAGAACTTCTCCACCGCCGAAGGAGGAGCACTCACATGGAACCATTTTGAAGGCATCGAGAACAATGAGATCTATCGCCAGATACAGCTTCTGAGTCTGCACGGCCAGAGCAAGGATGCTTTCGCAAAGAACCAGGCAGGAGGATGGGAGTATGACATCATAGGTCCCTGGTACAAATGCAATATGACGGATATGGCGGCAGCCGTGGGTCTCGGACAGTTCGAGAGGTATCCCGGTATGCTTGCTCGCCGCAGGGAAATCATCGGAAGGTATGATGCCGCTTTCAGGCCATTAGGAATGAAGGTCCTGAATCATTACACCACCGACCATCAGAGTTCGGGCCATCTGTACATCACCCGCATTCCTGGAATCAATCGTGAGCAGGCAAACGAGATAATGAAGGAGATGGCGCAGGCAGGAATTGCCACGAACGTCCACTTCAAGCCCCTTCCGCTGCACACAGCATATAAGAATCTCGGTTTCGACATCAAGGATTATCCCGTTTCGTACAACAAGTTCGAGAACGAAATCACCCTTCCTCTGCACACCAAGATGACAGACGAGGATGTGGAGTATGTGATTGAAACTTATACTGGAATTCTGAAAAAATATGCTATCGCAAAATGAGTTTGAGAAACAAAATCTATTTTTCACCTTTCGGGTATCTGTTACATGTTGCTCTCGTGATACTTGCGTTTTTAGGCAAGAGATGTATGGTGTATGGGTATCGGAACAGCGATGGCAAATATCTTCCAAAGTGCAGAATATCCTCAAAGGCCTTTATTTTGAACAAGAAACGGCTTAAGATAGAGGACAATGTTTGGATAAACCATTATGCCAGGATTGACACCACAAGTGGAGTTGAGATTGGCGAAGGTTGTCAGATAGGATATGGTGCATGCATCCTCTCACATAGCAGCCATAATGCCATACGGTTGCTTGGCACACATTATATGAAAATACCGATTATGGACCGTACAGGCTATATATTCAAGCCGGTGAAGATAGGGAAATATACTTTTGTGGGAGGCGGCAGCTGCATCATGCCGGGAGTGACTGTAGGAAAAGGTTGTGTGATAGGAGTCAATTCCGTGGTTACTCACGACATTCCCGACTATTCCATAGCTATGGGCAATCCTGCAAGGGTGACCGGCTCGACATTGGATACCGACAGGGAATTTCTTAGTGAGAATCCAGAGCTGAAAGAGATGTACTATGACGAGGAGGCTTTGAAGCTGTTGCTGAATGAGAATTGATGAAACGAATATTTGATATTGTGGCTTCGGGGTGCGGACTGATTGTGCTGAGCCCGTTGTTCCTGGTTCTTGCAATCTGGATAAAACTGGATTCCAAAGGATCTGTGTTCTACCGTCAGGTGCGTGTGGGACGTGGGAACAGGGATTTCCGCATCTTCAAGTTCCGCTCAATGGAGATTGACTCTGACAGCGGCTCCCTTGTTACCATTGGTGGACACGACCCCAGAATCACCCGCTCGGGGTATTTCATCAGGAAGTTCAAGTTGGACGAACTTCCCCAGTTGATAAATGTCCTTGTGGGCGATATGAGCCTGGTAGGGCCTCGTCCCGAGGTGCGCCACTATGTGGATTACTGGACTCCGGAGCAGATGCACGTATTGGATGTGCGCCCTGGCATCACCGACCCAGCGTCGATAAGGTTCATCAACGAGAACGAACTGTTGGAGAAAGCGGATAATCCTGAGAAGTACTACATTGAGGTCATCATGCAGGAGAAGATAAAATTGTATCTGGAATATGTTGACAAAGTAGGTTTCTGGTATGACATCAAGCTGATATTTCAGACAATCAAGGCGATATTTCAAACAAGGGGATAACAAAATGGCAGTAAACAAGAAAGCGAAGGCTTTGTACTTCAAGTTTTTTGACGGAATTGAGACAGCAACCGCCAATGCAATCCTGACCTTTCAGGAAAGGCGGATAATGAAAAAGTATGTCAGGAATATGCCCAAGCTCACTTCCGAACAGAAGAAAGCCGTCAGGGAGTTCTGGAATCCTTATTGCAGGGTCGATACGGACTGGGTAAGATTTTATTCTTTCATAAACGGAAAGTTCGATCCACGATACATTCCGAATGATCTGCAATATACAAAGATTGACCAACATTTCAATAATAGGAAATTGGGATATGGTTTCAACGACAAGAATTATTACTCTCTGATATTTCCAGACATAAAGCAGCCGGAAACCGTTATCAGGAAAATAGGTGGGCTGCTTTTTGACGAATACTACCGCCAGATAGATATCGAAAAGGCGGAATCCTTGTTGGTTATGAGACCCGAGGTGATTGTCAAACCTTCACAGGAAAGCGGTGGCGGCAGAGATATCAAGTTTTACGACACAAAGGCTGATATTGAAGAGCTAAAAAAAGTGCTGTGCGACAAGAGAGAGAAGAATCTGATAATTCAGGATATATTCAAGCAACATCACGAACTTGCCAAAATGCATCCAAAGTCTGTCAATACAATCAGAATATTCACATTGATGATGGAAGATGGAGTGCACATTCTACTTGCATCGCTGAAAGTGGGGGTAAACGATAATCGCACGGATAATTTCTGTGCCAATTCAAGTATCGTCGCAGGAATCAAGGAAAATGGAGAATTGATGGATCGGGCTTTTTTGAACGAGTGTTCAAATCAAACAACGAATAAGCATCCGCAGGGAATGCTTTTGAGTGAAGTAAAAATTCCTTCATTTGATAAGATGCTTGATACAGCAAAAAAGGCAGCACAGTATATTGGTAACTTTAGGTTAGTCGGTTGGGATTTCTCTGTAGATGAAGATGGAGATATTGTGTTGATTGAAGCCAATATGCGTAAGGGTGGCATTATTCCTAATCAATTTGCACACGGTCCGTTCTTTGGTGAATTGACAGAAAAAGTATTAAATGAAGTTTTTGGGAGGGAACAAAAATGAGTCCATATTCATTAGGTACCAATTTGTATAATTGGTTTGAGACATTTGCACACGATTCTTTCAGGAAGAAACTTGCAAGGATCTATTCTACAAGTCAATTGAACGCGGCGAAATGCAATTATCCCGATTGGAAAACGCTCACAAAAGAGCAGAAAAAAGAGATTGTTGCATACTGGGGACTGCAAAATCCCATAAAGAGCGACTTCATGACGCACGAGATTATGCTGAATGTAAAAGGCGAGTTCGATGTCCGTTATGTTCCTGAAAAGATTTTCAGATTGTATCTGGATCCGGGTCTTGCGGATAGGAAATTGATTCTGGCTTGGGACGACAAGAATTATTTCGAGCGTCATCAGCCGGTGCTTCCGTTTCCGCATACCTACGTCAGGAATGTGAACGGATGGCTTCTTGATCATAACTATCGCCACATCAATCAAGAAGATGCAAGAAGAATCATGATAGAACATCTTCCCCTTATAGTCAAACCATCCTTGGTATCGGGAGAAGGGAAAAATCTCCGAATGGTTTCTGACGAAAAGGCAGTGGATGAAGTCCTTTTGACATACCCCAAGAATTACCTGGCACAGGAGGTTATCGCTCAATGCGACGAATTTAATAGGATGAACCCTCACAGCGTAGCTGCCATGAGGGTCGTTACCGCTATCGTGAACGGCAAGGCGGAACTGATGTCCAGTATGCTTCTGACCAACACGACCGATGCGGTTGCGTGCAACAGGAATACGGCTCCAGGTGTGGGTGTGGTACTTATCGGGATTGATGATGATGGAAAGTTGGCGGATACCGGATATTTTGAGAATGCAAAGCCTATACAGACACTACCAAACGGTTTTACATTCGGTGGCGTACAAGTGCCTTCATACAAAGAAGCGGTGACTTCGGCGTTAGAAGCGCATGAAAGTATGCCGATGCTCGGGATAATAGGCTGGGACATTACCATTGATAAAAATAACAAGCCCGTTTTCATCGAGTGGAACCTCAGGGGAATAGGAATGTACCACTCCCAACTGACAATGGGTCCGCTGTTCGGGCAGTATTCTGACTATTTTGCTGGGATAGCGAGAAAGATGATTGATGGTTGAGGGTTGAATATGCTGGAAAGAATAATATTATGGTACAGATGAGAGGTGTACTTAAGCCGCTTTATTTATAACCCCTAATCTTTTAAAAAAATGGACTTAGAATACATAAGACATACTACGGAGTTTCAGGTTTTCGACCGCAAGAGCGTGAGGATTGAGCCGAAGGCGTTGGCTTTGCCGATTATCGCGATGGCAAATGCTGACGGAGGTGTGATTGCTCTTGGTGTGGAGGATGATGGCACATTGACCGGTGTGGATGGCGATGTGAAGAGCCTGAATGATTTGCTTCGCGTGCCGTTCGATTATTGTGTGCCTTCTGTCCAGCTGACTCCAGAGTATATGGAGGTGACGGACGTGATGGGAAAGCCGAACCATATCGTTATGTTGCATATCGACCGGAGTATGCAGGTGCATGCCAATCAGGCTGATGAGGTGTTCTACAGGGTCGGCGACAAGTCGAAGAAGCTGACTTTCGAGCAACGTTTACAGCTGGTGTATGCCAAAGGGGCGCACTATTATGAGGATGCCCCTGTGAATGAGAGCCGGATGACGGATGTGGATTGGCCTGTGGTTGAGGATTATTGTCGTGAGTCGGGCTATACGAAGGGTGCGGACAGATTCCTTCATGAGAATGGTTTTGTGGCTGAGAAACAGTTGCTGGACGGTACGACAAAGGAAGTCCTGACGGGTGCCGGTGTGCTTCTTTTCGCAAGAGATCCGCAGAAGTTTTTTCAGAGGGCTCGCGTGAGGGTAATTCGCTATGACGGCAATGAAGAGCGTTTCGGTACGGAGATGAACGTGGTGAAGGATGAGATGTTTACGGGCGGCATTCTGAAGATGACGAATGACGTGCTCGCTTTTGTGAAGACTCAGATTAAGGAGCATTCGTTCCTGGGGCAGGATGGCCGTTTTACTACAGTGCCGCAGTATCCCGAGTTCTGCTGGACTGAGATGGTGGTGAATAGTGTGGCTCACAGAGACTATTCGATTTTGGGTACGGATATACAGGTGAAGATATTCGATGACCATCTGACGGTGGAGAGTCCCGGTATCTTGCCTGGGCTGGTCAGGACGACCAATATTCGGGAGATGCATTTCTCTCGCAATCCGAAGATAGCCAAATATATGCATGTCTATAAGCTGGTCAAGGAGTTTGGCGAAGGAGTTGACCGTATGTTCCGCGAGATGGCAGCAGCCGGTCAGCCGGAGCCGAGGTATCAGGCTGTGGAGTTTATGGTGAAGGCTACTATCTGGCAGCACGAGGTGGTCGGAAATGGGTATGATGGGTATGATAGTGGGTACGATAATGGGTATGATGGGTATGAACTGTCGGCTCGTCAGAAATTGGTGATTACGGCACTGAAGGCCAACCCTCGGGTTTCACTTCCGGAATTGGCGAAACAATGCGGTGCAGGAAAAACAACGATTCAACGCGATATGGATGACTTGAAAGCTCGTTGCATTGTTGAACGTGACGGCTCTTCAAAATCAGGCGTGTGGATTGTGAAGATTTGAAATGATGAGGACAGACTTTGCCAGAATTGCAAAAAAAGATGATAAAGCAAAAATGAAAAAGGTAATGTTGGTTTTCGGCACACGTCCTGAGGCGATCAAGATGTGTCCGTTGGTCAAGGAGCTGCAGAAGCATCCTGAAGATTTCGAGACTGTAGTGTGTGTCACCGGACAGCACCGTGAGATGCTGGATCAGGTGCTGGAGATTTTCGAAGTCACACCCGACTTCGACCTGAACATCATGAGGCAGGGTCAAGACCTGACAGATGTGACGTGCCGGGTGCTTGCCGGGCTTCGTGACGTGTTCAAGGAGTGCAGACCTGATGTCGTTTTGGTTCATGGCGACACCACCACTTCAATGGCGGCGGCGATGGCAGCCTTCTACCAGCAGATTCCTGTCGGCCACGTCGAAGCTGGATTGAGAACCCACAACATGCTCAGCCCCTGGCCGGAGGAGATGAACCGTCAGGTGACGGGTCGAATCGCAGATTACAATTTCAGCCCGACGCCCCTCAGCGAACAGAACTTGAAGGACGAGAAGGCTCACGGTCAGATATTCGTCACCGGCAATACAGTAATCGATGCGCTTCACCTTGTCGTCGATAAACTCAGGAGTGACAAGGCTCTTGCCGAAGAACAGATGCGGATTCTGAAGGCGGCAGGATATGATGTGACACGTCTTGATGATGGCAAGAAATTGGTTTTGATCACCGGCCACCGCAGAGAAAATTTTGGAGACGGCTTCATCCGCATGGTGACAGCGATGAAAGACCTCAGCGAGAAATACCCGGAGGTGGATTTCGTCTATCCGATGCACCTCAATCCGAACGTCAGGAAGCCGATTCACGAGGTTTTCGGAGAGGATCTGACAAGACCTAATTTCTTCTTCATCGAACCGCTGCAATATCTGGAGTTCGTCTATCTGATGGAAAAATCCACAATCGTACTCACCGACTCTGGCGGAATACAGGAAGAGGCACCTGGCCTCGGAAAACCTGTGCTTGTGATGCGCGATACCACGGAACGTCCGGAAGCACTTTCAGCAGGTACGGTTAAGCTCGTGGGCACTGACCACGACCTCATAGTAAATGAAGTAAGCCGCCTTCTCGATGACAAGGCATATTACGACAAGATGTCACATGCCGTCAACCCTTACGGAGACGGACACGCCTGCGTCCGCATAGCCCAAGCCATTAAAGGCGGGATACAAGAGGGAGAGAATGTGAAAGAATGTGAGAGAATGTGAGAGAATGTGAAAGAATGTGAAAGAATGTGAGAGAATGTGAGAGAATGTGAAAGAATGTGAGAGAATGTGAGAGAATGCGAGAGAATGTGAGAGAATAGAAAAATATGGCAATGGTTCAAGATTTTGAAGATTTACGCATTTATCAACAAGCTCGCGAATTAGGAAAACAGGTTTATGTTATTACGCGTAAGGGTGAATTTAGATATGATTCTCGGTTCGTTCAACAAATACGTGCTTCTGTTGGTTCAATTGCAGATAATATAGCAGAAGGATTTGAACGTCAAGGTAATAAGGAATTTATACAGTTCCTTTATATTGCAAAAGGTTCCGCAGGTGAACTTCGTTCGCAATTAAACAGAGCCTTTGACGTGGGATTTATCGAAGAAGTTACATTCAAACAAATGTATAACGATGTGCGAGTACTTTCAGCAGGAATCATCCATTTCATTCAATCAATGAACCAAAGTTCATACAAGGGTTCAAAATACGATAATATCGAACGAGTGCGAAAAGAATAAACATCTTATGGAGTTGATGTGGAGGTTGTAAAAGAATTCGGTAGCGGTGAAAAGATTATTACCTCTCTTTCACCTCTCTTTCACCCCTCTTTCACCCCTCTTTCACCTCTCTTTCACTGAAATACATAAAGCAATATGATCAACGTAATAGGACTCGGTTATATCGGTCTCCCGACTGCCCTTATGATGGCAAGTCACGGAGTAGAAGTAATCGGAACAGACTACAACAAGGAGCTTGTAGCCACTCTCAACGCAGGTAAGACCACCTTCAAGGAAGACGGTCTGGACGAACTCTTTGCCGATGCTGCAAAGGCAGGAATCAAGTTCACAACAGAGTATCAAAGGACGGATATGTACATCGTCTCCGTTCCCACCCCGTACGACAAGTTCTCAAAGAAAGTAGATGCCTGCTATGTCGTGGCAGCCGTCAAGGAAGTGATGAAAGTCTGCCCCAAGGGAGCGACTGTAGTTATTGAATCGACCGTCAGCCCAGGAACCATCGACAAGTTCGTCCGCCCCGTAATCGAGGCCAACGGTTTCAAGACTGGTGAGGACATCAACCTCGTCCACGCCCCGGAGCGCATCATCCCCGGCAATATGGTCTATGAGCTTCTTCATAACAACAGGACCATTGGTGCGGACAACAAAGAAATTGGCGAGAAGGTGAAGAAGTATTACGCCTCCTTCTGCCAGGGCGAGATAGTCGTTACCGATATCCGCACGGCCGAGATGACCAAGGTCGTCGAAAACACCTTCCGTGCAGTCAACATCGCCTTTGCCAACGAACTTGCACGCATCTGCCGTCACGACAATATGGACGTGTATGAAATTATAAGAATCTGCAACATGCACCCCCGCGTGAACATCCTCCAGCCTGGCCCCGGAGTCGGCGGCCACTGCATCAGCGTTGACCCTTGGTTCCTTGTGGGCGACTATCCTTCACTCGCCAAGGTCATTGACGAGAGTATGCGCACCAACGACAGCCAGCCTCAATTCGTGCTCAACCGCATTTATGAAATTATGGAGGAGAACGGCATTACTGACAACCGTCGAGTGGGCTTGTATGGCATCACATATAAGGAGAATGTGGATGACGTTCGTGAGAGTCCTACACTTCAGATGCTTGAGGCTCAGGAGCGTCATCTTGCCCGTCCGCTGAAGAGTTTCGACCCGTTCTTTACCGATAAGGAGATTGTGAAGAATCAGGTGCTGGATTTCGATGAGTTCCTGGATGGAGTTGATATGGTGGTGATTATGGTGAAGCACGACCATATCAAAGCCAATTGGGAGAAACTGAAGGGAAAGGTCATTTTGGATTGTTTCAATATTTGTCCATTGGATAACACATATCATATATAAAAATTAAGATGAATGTATCATTTCTACTGAAGCAGTATTTCAACAACTGTGCTGATGTAAGCATAGATGTCTTTGATGCTCATACACTTAACGATGTATATCAAAATGTGCTCAAGACCCTTACATCTCATTTTGAGATAGAAATCAGTGTGCTGCAGGCATTGAGTTACTGCTTTTATGAAATTCTGGACAATGTACACATTCATTCCGGCAGGCCGATAGGAACAGCTATTACACATTTCGATGCGGATGGGGAAGTCCTTCGTGTTCTGGTTGCTGACGATGGTATGGGGATCCGGGAATCACTTGCAGGGAATGACAAATTCCACAATATCACAGAGGAAGAGGCCTTGTTAAGGTGTGTGGAAGATTCTGTAACCGATGGCAAGGGAATGGGGTTCGGATTGTATGCCACTTCCCGTCTTATGAAAGATATAGGTTTGCAGTTTATCATTCATTCCGGCAATCACAAACTTATCAGCGAAAACGGACATGCCAAAGTTGTTGAAAACGGATTCTGGCAAGGCGCTGTCATATATTTGGAAATAACCACTTCGAAGGAAATCGACCCTAACGATGTGGTAGAGCATCGGACTGATGCCGATGCTCAGTACAACGAAAGATTTGTTGAGGCAGAAGAATTGGAAAGTTTATGGAAAAATCTTCCTGCGGACGTTACATTCAGTTTCTCCAAATATGGAACGGACTTCGGTACACGGGAAATGGGTGCAAAGATACGTCACGAACTTCGTACCTTAATCGATCAAGGGATTAGCGTCGCATTGGATTTTTCCGGTGTCAATGTGGTATCCAATTCGTTTTCTGATGAATGCATCGCAAAGTTGTTGTTAGAGATGCCAATAGATAAATTGAAGCGATTTACAACCTTCCGAAATTTAACCCAAATGGCAGAACGCAGCATTCTTGTTGCGCTTCAAAGGAGATATAAGATGCTATAAAGTGAATTTTTATGAAACATATACTCTTTGTCACAGATACTTATTATCCTGATTCCAGCGCAACGACTACTCTGGGACGCAGGACAGCCGAGACACTTGCACAGCTGGGATACAGCGTGGATGTCTATCCTGCTGAGATTTCGGGCAACCATTTCACTTATCCGGATGAATATAATGGAGTAAAGATTATCAAGCCGGAAGCAGGGGCAGAAATGAATTATACTCCTGTAAACCCTTCCGAGACCCATCTAATCACGGAGCGGCATCTGTCCGAACTAAAGAAGGTGCTTGATGCAACGGATTATGACTATGTATTCTCCGTAGCTCTTGCTTTCGAGGTGAATTTCCTGGCTCATCAAGCCCTTAAGGGAAGAAAATGCAAGTGGTTCCCAATGTCGTACGACCCGTATGCTTTCAATCCACATATCACGGAAGAACAGAAACAGGAGTATATCCGCCGTGAGGTGGAAACGTTACAGGATGCGACAAAAATATTTTTTCTGACAGAATTTGGTGAGGATTATGTCGGTTCACCGATAGAGGACAAGATTGTCTATTTCAATCTTCCGTGCATCAGGCCTATCGATCCTGACAGGACAAAGAGGGTGATTGAGTTTGACGACTCCTATATCAACTGTGTCTTCTTGGGGGATTTCTATTTCGGAAATGAGAATACGGATTTCATCTTCAGGCTGTTTGAGAAAGTTGAAGGTCTGTTATCGAAGGACGAAGGACGAGCAAAGATTCGTTTTTATACCATAGGAAGCGTATGTGATTATTGGGAGACCGTGAATTTGTGGCAGAAAAAGCTGGGCGACGGGTACATCTGCCATGAGCGCATCAGTCAGGAGGAGGCACACAATGCGATGCTGGATTGTGATGTGCTGGTCAGTATGGGACATGATTCTGCCAATATGTGTCCGAGCAAGGCTATTGACTTTGCTTCCAGCGGCAAGCCGATACTGCATATCCAGAAGATAGAGAACTGCTGTGCAAAAAAATATCTAGAACGTTATCCGAACAAATACTTTATCTATCAAAACGAAGATTTGACCGACGAAAGGGTAAGAGAAATAGCGCAGTTCATATTGAATGCCAAGGGCAAGAGTACAATTCCATTCGACACTGTGAGAAAATTATACAGTGACTTCACGATGGAGTCACTGATAGAGAAGATTCTGAAGGAATTTTAAGAACTTATTGTTATGCTATCAGATTTCAGAAAGAAAGACCTGAAAGGGAAAATCCATACTTTGGGCGTTCTCAAAGGTGGGATGTCCTGTTTGTTGGATATGGTCGCAAGACGTACCGGAAACGATAAATGGGAAAAATATGTTCACAAAACATATATGAACTTCCTGCAAAAGAAATACTGGGATACCGGTCTTTATAAGACAAACGCCATTGATGAGTTAACCTTCGGAGATGTCGAAAAGTCCGATAAGACCAATATATGGATTTTCTGGTATCAGGGCTGGGAATCGGCTCCGCAGATTGTCAAGGATTGCCGTTGCACGACAGAAAAGTACATAGACAACGAAAAATACAATGTGCACTATCTGACGAAAGACAACTATACTTCTTTTGTCAGATTTCCAAAATGGATAATGGACAAGGTGTCGGCAGGAACGATTGACCTGACAAAATTCAGTGATTTATTGAGAGCAACTCTTTTATACGGATT
This sequence comes from Bacteroidales bacterium, assembly GCA_024400305.1. Lineage (GTDB taxonomy): Bacteria > Bacteroidota > Bacteroidia > Bacteroidales > F082 > Limimorpha. Next base: position 72,780 of record JAKSMX010000012.1, read on the forward strand.
CGGCGGAATCTGGATGGATGCAACCATATTCCTTACAGAGCAGCTTGATGAAACGATTAGTGACTGGCGTTATTTCACTATCAAAAGACTGCCGACGCATCCGATGTACAACATATCGAGACATCAATGGTCTGGTTTTTTCATGACCACAAGCACGAATAGAACCTTATTTTATAAAGAACTTGTTATATTGCAGATGGAGTATTGGCGTAGGCAGAATTATGCTATGGAATATTTGCTGATTGATTATCAAATGGCATTGATTCTTCGTAACCATCCCGACATGGCAAAAGAATGGAAGAATATCCCGCAGAACAACACAGAGACGCTTTTCTTGGAGAATAATCTGAACAACAAATATAATCCCGACAAGTGGGAAGACATCATAAAAAGAACCGGCATATTCAAACTTACCTACAAAATTCCGCTTTCAGAAGATCCTGATACCTACTATAACAGGATTATAAATAGCAAGAAATAGCAATATGACCCGAGCAGAACTTATATTACATCGTCTCAAGTTGGCAATAAAACTGAATGTTTTTCAGTTTATTAAATACAATTTCTTATCAAAAAATGTCCACCGTGCAAAGGGAGCGTTTATTATTCCGTTCAGACCGGGGAAAATATGTTTGGATAAAGATTCGGTGATATATTTGAATGGTATGTTGTTCCTCAACAAACCGGCGAGGGATTGTGTGTTCCCAAGCGGCAATTTGCACATATCGGGCAATTCAAAACTCACTGTAAACGGGAATGTAACGCTAAAATCAGGTTTTAATATTGCAATATTCAACGGCGGACAACTGAAGTTTGAAGGGTCAAATACATTAGTCGGAACCAGTCGTATCTGTTGCTTTAACAGTATATCTATCGGAGAAGGCTCCGGGATGAGTTTCTACTCGTTAATCAGAGATTCTACAGGGCATCCTTCCGGAACAAATCCTGATAATATTGCTGCCTCATCGGCACCTGTGGTGATCGGGAAACACGTTTGGATCGGTGAAAATGCGTCAATTTTGCAGGGAACTGTTATCGGAGACGGTGCGATTATCGGAAACCGTGCAATAGTCAAAGGAAATGTTTCTCCCAGGACCATGGTAGGACCAACGATTGATAAAGAAATCCTTTCAGGTGTTTATTGGTTTTGGTCGGAGGAAACCAAGAATGCAGAATTCCGAAAATTTTACGGTAATTTAAAGCCTTGCGCTGAGAATGGAATAACAAGCGCACCGAAAAAAATATACGATAAGGTGTGCAGCGTATTTTCCGCTCATGGATATGATGACAGTATTTTCAAGGGTGAAGACCTGATAGGAAGCAAAGTAATCGACTCGCTTTCGCTTCTTTCGTTGATTGCGGAATTGGAGGAGCAATTCTCCGTAAAAATCCCGATCCGGGAAGTGAACGGACAGAACTTTTACAGTGTGGGAACCATTGCGGCATTGATGGATAAGTTTACAAAAAATCATCAACCATCAACCGTCAACCGTCAACCGTCAACCGTCAACAACTCTGTTCAGGCGAGAAAACCGTTAGAGCTTCACATTGAAGATACAGAGAAAACGGTTATTCAGCGGATATTTGAAAATTCGGTAAAAACTCCCGATAAAGTGGCAATTATTACGGAGAACTCAGAAACAACATATCTTGAACTGTGCAAATTGATTTATTCATATAGCGAAACCTACAGACGGCTTGGCGTTAAAGCTGGAGACAATATTGTTTTACAGGCGATAAGGGATGTCCGATATATTGCGGCCTTCTATGCCTGCCATTTGTTGTCTGCCGTTCCAGTTCCAGTTGAAAATGGAATCGGAAAGGAAAGAGTTATTGAAATAGCAGGGAAAACAAACGCTCAACTGATTATCTGCAACAGTATGGGTTTTGTCGAGAAGTATATCGATTACGAAGAGTTGGACAATCAGACAACTGTCGTTTCCGAAATACCCCTCTTTTCTCTGCACTTTCCCGAACTGAACGAACCTGCTCAAATCCTTTTTACGACGGGAACGACTGGAAATTCAAGAGGTGTTGTACATATTCAGAAAACGAATGCATTGTCAGCTTATCTGCACGCCAAGGAATTTAGACTCAAAAATAATGAAGTTCAGTTATTGCTTTCTCCCTTAAATCATACGATGGGGATAAATAATATACATACATTGCTGATGAATGGCCAAACATTGGTGATAGGAGATCCGAACGACTTGTCTGCTCTTGCAGATTTGTTTAAGAATACAACAGTGACAGCAGTATGTACTCCGCCCGTATTATTGCGGTTGTTGACAAAGCATAAAGAAGAGATGGGATTGTCGGAACTCAATTATGTTTTTATTGCGGGGGCACCTTTGTCAGATACAGATTTGGATTTGTTCTTGTCAATGTTTGCGGATACGAGATTGATAAGCCTATATGGTGCAACAGAAAGTCTGCCGGTTTGCAGTGCCATCCTCAGTGATGATAAAGAAGTGACTCTTGGTTATCCGATTCAATATGTAGATGTAAAACTCAAACTCAGTAATGGGAGTTTTACTCAAAAGCCTAAAACAGCAGGCATTATCTGCGTAAAAAGTCCGATGAATATGATAGGCTACTACAATGAGCCGGATATGACGCAAAGTGTTTTTGACGGCGATTATTTGGTGCTGAATGATTTGGCATATTTTGATGAAAAAGGTCGTTTGCATTTTGCCGGCAGAGCAGATGACGTCATCAATATCGGCGGGTATAAAATATCCCCGATTGAAACCGAGGCAGTTGCCGAGGAAAGCGGCTTGGTGCAGGAGTGTATCCTGATTAAGTCCTTTGACAAGCATAACAATGAGTACCTTGAATTGCTTGCTGTACCGAAACAGCCGGAGTTTTCTTCCGAAGCTTTGATGAACTTTATCAAAGATAAGGTGGAAGCATACCGTGTCCCAAAGAAAATAACTGTTGTGGATGAACTGAAGAAGACCTATAACGGGAAACTGGATAGAAAGACGTACCGTTCATAAATAAAATACAAACAACAATATACAATGAAGAATATCCTTATTATCGGAGCACATCTTCGGATTCGTTGAGGGAGCAATGAACGGTTCGCTCGTCCGTAGCATCGGAATGATGCGTGCCAAAGCAGCCAACGCTCTGACCAACCTCGTCTATAACATATTCAGATATGTACAGATCAACATTTACCAGCCACAGCTTATCACTTGCAAGGGATAACTGTGCCCGTACGTCTCAAATCGTCAAAATAACATGTCAATGAGTGGATAAACGGACACAATCGACAGCCGAAGTCCTCAGATGAGCGACTAATACCGAAAGATAGTATCTGACGGAACGGCTTCCACTCGAATTTATGAATTAATAGAACCTACCTAAAAAGATTGAAATAGATATATGACAACCATATTGTTAATAGGAGCATACGGTTTTCTGGGGTCTAACATCCTGAATTATATCAACAGAACCTTGCCTGGAGAATATAAAGTCATAGCATTTGACAAGTTTCCATATCATCCACATGGTATGCGCTTTGACTGCGTAAGCAAATCCTACGCCGGTGATTTTTCCGATTCATATCTTATGAATGAAGTGTTCGAGCAGAACAAGATTGATCTTGTGATTCATTCTTTGAGCACTACCATCCCAGCAAGGTCGTACAATGCAAAGTATGATATTGAATCGAATCTTATTCCTTCAATCAATCTTCTCGACACCATGCTCAAGTATAATGTAAAAGATATTGTGTACATATCATCCGGTGGTGCCATCTATGGAGACTTCAATAAGGGGCTGCACAAAGAAAATGAAGATGTTTTCCCAAAAAGTTCATACGGTGTAATAAAACTTTCCATTGAGAAATATATGATGCAGTATGCAGAGCTCTATGGTTTGCGACCTCTGATTGTCAGGTTGTCAAATCCTTATGGTCCATACCATTATTCAATGAAACAGGGAATATGCAATGTGGCGTTGGCAACTGCCATAAATAATGACATATTCAAAGTCTGGGGGAATGGAGAAGGTCGCAAGGATTACATATACGTAGAGGACTTTGTAACCATCCTGTTCAAATTGCTGAATTTGAAAATTCATACTCAAGTAATAAACATAGGCAGTAACAAGATTGTTTCCGTAAACGGGATTCTAAAGGAAATTAAATGTCTTGTTCCTGATTTCAAATGGGAGTATGCAGAAGCTTCCAGATATGATGTCTCCGATTTTGAACTCGACACATCAAAACTTGAATCTTTGATTGGCAAATACGAATTCAAGGATATTACAGACGGAATGAAACTTACTTACGACTGGACAAAATCAATATGCTGAAACTTTCCATCATAACCACCTTGTATAATTCCGCACCTTATATGTGCAGGTGTGTGGATTCTCTGATTGAGCAGGATTTGCAGAAAGACGAATATGAAATAATCCTTGTGAATGATGCCAGTCCCGACAACAGTCTTGAAATCGCCGAGTCATACGCAAAGAAACACGGGAATATCCATGTTTTGAGCTATACTGTGAACAAAGGTCTGGCAGGTGCCCGTCAATTCGGCACAGATGCCGCTCAAGGCGAATTCATGTGCTATGTTGATCCTGACGACTACATAAAGCCGAATAGTCTGAACCATCTTTTGAAAAAGATGGAAGAAGAAAACCTTGATATTCTCCGTTTCAACTACCAGATGGTTGATGAGAACTATACCTTCATCGACAAGCCTAAGGCAGCTCAACTGATTGACTACTCTCCACTGGCGATGGATGGCAAGGAATTCCTTTGCAAGCGCCTTGGCTATGGCTGTTATGTCTGGGCTTATATCTATCGCAGTAAAATAATAAAAGACAACGATATAAAGTTCTGCCAAGGTGATTATTTCGATGACACGACCTGGTTGCCAAAAGTTCTTTGTGCTGCGAAGAGGGTTGATACAATTGATGAGGCACGGTACTTCTACCTTCAAAGACAGGGGTCTCTGGTAAATACAATGACTGATGAAGCTACAAAATCCAAGTTGAATGGCCAGTTAGTTCTTGTGAGAAAACTGAGTGAGCAGTGGATGTTTCAAAAAGATATAGTTTGGTACAAGGAAATGGTGTCAAAATTAACTATGTCCTTGCTTACCGATGTGGCTTGCAGATTCTATGAGCAAAGAGGCAAGTTCATATCTGAATTGCGGAAAAACAATGTCTTTCCTATCAGAAGTTCAAAAATACCCGCGAAGGCAAGAATCAAGTACTGGCTGATTAATATTTCACCAGAGTTGTTTTGTACATTAGTTCATTTTTCGAATAAATAATATGGATTTTTCATATTCTGTTGTCATAAGGACTCTTGGAAATTCAGGGGAGAAGTATCAAAAGCTCCTTGATTCTATCAGGTCTCAGACTGTTCAGCCTGAAGAAGTAATAGTTGCTATACCTGATGGGTATGAACTTGATTGCAAATTAAAACACCTATAATATGATTTCAGATTTCAGAAAGAAAGATTTAAAAGGGAAAATTCATACTTTGGGTTTTCTCAAAGGTGTATTCACATGGTCGTTAAGTATACTTGCCGTGCGAACAGGAAATGATAAATGGGACAAGCCTGACCATAAGGTATATATGAACTTCCTGCAAAAGAAATACTGGGATACAGGTCTTTATAAGACCAATGCCATTGATGAGTTAACCTTCGGAGATGTCGAAAAGTCCGATAAGACCAATATAT